>JBOGHG010000392.1:0-3228 GCA_050744525.1 Acidimicrobiales bacterium
GACTTCAACGCGGAGCCCGACAGCGACGAGATCCGCTTCCTCTGCTCCTTGACGGGCCTCGACGGCCGCACGGCCTTCTACCAGGATGCATGGCGGGTGGCGGGGGACGGTCCCGGCTACACGCAGGACTGGCGGACCAACCCGATCGCAGCCGGCCTGAACCTGCACCGCAAGCGCATCGACTACGTATTCGTCGGGGATCCCTACCAGCGACGGGGCGGCGCCGGGCGCGTGCTCGCCGCGCAGCTCGCCTTCCACGAGACGCTCACGGGCCGACTCGCCAGCGACCACTCCGGGCTGGTCGTCGACATCGCCTGGCCCGATCGCCCGCGCTGACCCCCTCGGCCATCAGGGCGGACCTTCGGCGGTTCGGCGACGCGCCGGTGCGTCAACCGCTGATGGCGTTGCCGCTGGCGTCGACGACGAACCAGATGTTGCCGACGCCCTGGCCGTTGGTGTCGCCGGGGGCCGCATCGCTGGCGAAGTGGTAGAGCGGCCAGCCGTTGTAGGTGACCTGCGCCGTACCGTCGTCGGGACGGTCCGCGGTGCCGAGCAGGGCCTCGTCGGCGCCGTCGCCCGCGGTCGCCGGGCCCGCCAGCGCCGGCCAGGTGGCCGCGCAGGAATCGACGCACGTGCTGGCACCCTGGGCGTCGGGCATGAACAGGTACAGCGTCCTGCCTTCGCCGTCGACGAGGATCGTGCCGAGGTCGCTGTCCGCCGTCGCCACGGTGGATGCGCCCTCCGCCGGGGCGGCGGCCTCGGTGGACGCCGTGGTGTCGGCGGGCTCGGTGGTGTCGGCGGGCTCGGTGGTGTCGGCGGCGGACGTGTCCGTCGCCGAGTCATCGTCATCGTCGCCGCAGGCCGCCAGGCCCAGCAGCCCGAACAGGCCGAGCGTCATCGCTGCCAGAGCGACGGGACGCGATGTGAACCTCATCAGATCCTCCCTGCCTCGAAGATCGGGGCATACGTGCCAGCGACCCTTGCTGACATGACATACCGCCGGCCAGGCCCGGTGGATTCAGCCATCGCCCACAATCGGGCCACCCTGCGCCGGCGGACCGTTCGTTAGCATCCGCCCGTGCGCTTCGGCATCCACCTCCCCCAGTTCGGCCGGGCCGCCGCCCCCGGGGCGGTGGAGCAGGCCGCTCGGCTGGCCGAGGAGCTCGGGTTCGACGACGTGTGGGTCAGCGACCATCTGGTCGTACCCAAGGACCAGCCCTACCCGTCGCCATACCTCTACGACCCGCTGGTGGCCCTGACGTTCGCCGCCGCCACCACGTCGGTGATCGGCCTCGGGACGAGCGTCCTCGTCGGGCCGCAGTATGCGAGCCCGCTGGCCCTGGCCAACTCCCTCGCCTCGCTCGACAACATGAGCCGGGGGCGGCTCGCCGTGGGGGTCGGCATCGGGTGGTCCGCGGCCGAGTACGAGGCGCTCCACGCCCCCTTCGACCACCGCGGTGCCCGCCTCGACGAGATCATCGACCTGTTCCACACGGCCTGGAACGACGATCCCGCCACGCACGATGGCCGCTACTACTCCTTCACCGACATGCGGGTGCTGCCGAAGCCGGCGCACGACATACCCATCTGGGTGGGCGGAAGCAGCGACGGCGCCTTCCGGAGGGCGACCACCAGGGCCGACGGTTTCCATGGTGTCGGCGTCGGGCCCGAGGACGCCAAGGGGCTGGTCGAACGGATCCGCGCCGCCAGGCCCGACGGCGCCTTCACGATCTCGCTGCGCGTGCCGTGGGACGCCAGGGCCATGGAGCCCGACGCGATCCGGGCCCAGTGCGAGACCTACGAAGCGGCCGGTGTCCAACACGTCCTGGTCGCCCCCGAGCGTGGCGATGTGGACGCGTGGTTGGCGGGCATGCGGACAACGGCCTCGGTCCTGGACCTCACCCCGCGATGAGCCAAGTCTCGGCCTGATCAGGTCGGGGTCAACTTCGCGGTCGCCAGGCGGCCCAGCTCGTCCTTGAGGACGCGCCGCAGCAGCTTGCCGGTCTCGTTGTAGGGCAACGCCGCGCGCACGTCCACGACGACCGGCGTCCGCGAGGAGCGCAGCCGCTCGCGCACCCATGCCTGTAGCTCCGCCTCGGTGGTGCCGGCCCCGGGCTCGAACACGACCGCGGCCGCTGCGACCTCGCCCCACTCAGCGTCCGGGACGCCGGTCACCCCCGCCTCGGCGACGGCGGGGTGCTGGAGCAGGACGTCCTCGATCTCGCCGGGCGACATGTTCTCGCCACCACGGACGATGACGTCGTCGAGCCGGCCCTCGACGAAGAGGAACCCCGCCTCGTCGACGTGCCCGGAATCGTTGGTGGGGAACCACCGGTCCGGTGTCAGCACGCTCCGGTCCAGGTACTCGCCGCCGATCTGCTCGCCTCGGACGTGGATCTCGCCGGTCTCGCCGGGCGGCAGGACCGCACCTCGGGCGTCACGGATCTCGATCTCCAGCGTCGGTAGCGGCCGCCCCACAGATCCGAGCCGAACCCGGACCGCGGGATCGTCGCTGCCGTGCGCGGCCCGATGATCGTCGGGACCGAGCATGGCGACGGTGCTGCTGGCCTCGGTGAGACCGTACGCGTTGACGAATCCCACGTGCGGCAGCCGGTCCAACGCCCGCTCGATCACGGCCACCGGCATGCGCCCCCCGCCGTAGGAGAGGTGTCGGAGCGATGGGAGCGTGGTGCCGTGCTGCTCCATGGCGTCGAGCAACCTTGCCAGCATCGTTGGCACCACCATGGCGTGGGTCACCGCCTCCTCCTCGGCGAGGCGCACCCACGCATCCGGGTCGAACTGGGGCAGGTACACGATCCGCCGACCCGAATAGGTCGACGACAGGATCGCCGCCATCCCGGCCACGTGGTAGGGCGGGACGCTCACGAGGGTCGCCTCGTCCTCGCCCGCGCCCATGAACTCGACCGTGGAGAGCACGTAGGAGACGAGGTGCCGATGGCGCAGCAGGGCGGCCTTGGGCTCACCGGTCGTGCCGCTGGTGAAGAGCCAGATGGCGACCGCGTCCGGGTCGACGTCGAGATCACCGGCAGGCTCGGCCCGTTCGAGGCGCGCCTCCAGTTCGCTGCGGGCGACGACCTCGAGGCCGCGGACGCCCTGGACCCGTGCGTGGGCGGCCTCGTCGGACATCACGAGCGCCGGTGCCGCACGCTCGATCAGCGACCGCAGGCGATCGTCGGCCAGCCGGTAGTTCACGGCGGTGAAGGGGAC
>JBOGHG010000393.1:0-3217 GCA_050744525.1 Acidimicrobiales bacterium
GAGCATCCAGCAGGCGGCGACGTGGCGCTCGCTCATCTGGTCCACCGGGGTGGGCGGCGTACGCCACGGGCCCAGGATGAGCTCTCGTGCCAGCGCAGCCGACTGCTGCGCGTCCGTCACGTCCGAGGAGTCAGCAAGGCGGCTGAGAGCCGGATACACGCCATCGTCGGCGATGAGGAACCCCTCGAGGCCAAGGATCCTGATGCCCTGTCGCTCGGCCTCGCTGATGAACTCGTCGGCCGCATCGATCCCGACGAACGTCTCGCCGCCGCGGCGCACGACAGCCTCGGGACGCCGCCGAGCGAACTCGTCGTACAAAGTTGTCACCACCGCATAGTGCCGAACCGACCGACAGGCAGATCTGGCGCGCGCTGCATCTCGACGCCGACCGTCAATCGGTGAGTGTCACCTCGTCGCCGACGCGCACGATCCCTGGCGCCTGCACGGCGGTCCAGACACCGAAGGTCGCGCCATGGTGGCGCGCGAGCGTCTTGAAGACGTCGAGATCGCGATCGAGACCGGGTTGTGGACGCGTGACCATGGTGCACCGCTCGCACGGCACGCCGGGTTGCACCACCGCTGTGCCGATACGGACGGCGCGTCCGCACCACCGGTCCTCGACCCAGCCTTCGTCGTCGACGTCGATCACGATGTTCGGTCGGAACCTGCGCGTTTCCCATGCGCCGTCGGGATGCAGTGCACGACCCTGACGCAGGCTCGCGGTCGTGACGACCAGCAACGGGAGCGCGTCGACGAACCGGCCCGGCGGCATCGTCCACGACACGACCTTGCTGTTGTCATCCGTCGCGTCCGCGAAGTACTCGCCAACGGCCGCGTCCATCGACTCGGCATGCGCAACTCTGACTCGGCGACCAATCCAGTTCGACAGCACGTCGTCGGCGTCCGCGCTCGGCGCCGTGAGTACCTCGCCGTCCGGAAGCGCAATCTCGACGCCCGTTCTTATGAGTCGGGCGCTCGCCAGCAACAGCAACGGGACGCGCCGTGCCGTCAACACCATCCCGGTCTCTTGGTCGACGATGCCCCACTTGCGATCACCCAGCAAACCTGAGCTCTCGACGGTTGCCTCGTCGAGCGGCTCACCTTGCAGCGATTTCACGGGATGGCGCCACAGTTCAGCGACGTGCACGGCCCTCCTTCCACGCGACCCACGAGTGTCGGAGCAGCCGCGCCGACACGCGCACGCGTGACGGTAGCGACGAACGCGCACGCATAATGCCCGCTGCGGGCGGGCCTCGCCTGTCGGATCGTCAGCACAGAACGACGCGGCGCGAGATCGACGCAGATCGGTAGTCGATCGCCACGTTCCGCTCGCCCGAGCCCGCCTCTATCGTGCGGCGCGTCCCGCCGCCGCACGAGAACGTCGTTCTGGCGCG
This sequence comes from Acidimicrobiales bacterium, assembly GCA_050744525.1. Taxonomy (GTDB): domain Bacteria; phylum Actinomycetota; class Acidimicrobiia; order Acidimicrobiales; family VFJN01; genus DASQUK01. Next base: position 1,395 of record JBOGHG010000393.1, read on the forward strand.
AGATCGATGAGTCGTTCGTGGTGCGCCTGCGCCGGATCGGTGCACCGCCTGTCCACTCGTGGATGGACTGTGGCGGTGATCGACCGACTCGTCCGTTCACTTCCGCCCGGTCGTGGTCACCATCGGTTGATCGACCCGCGTTGCACCATCGATTACGTAGGGCTGCCAGCAGTCGACCACCTGTCGCTCCATCGCCGATTGGGCGGCTTCGGAGGCCTGGGCGACGAACGGTCCCATTGGCGTCAGGTTGATGTACTGCCAGAGGAACTCCGCCGGGGGCGGGAGCTGGAGGGTCACAATCGACGCGGTCGATGAGACATCCTCGAACCCCGCGTCCCGCAGAAGGGTTGCGACGGCGTCGGGGTCGTGCATCGAGAACACCGCGCGGACGAAGCCGCCGAGCTCGGGGCTGATGTGTTCCACGATCGCCTGCTCCATGAGCTCGAAGGCGGGTTGGATGCGGCCGGGCGTGTTGATGACCAGCCGCCCACCGGGCGCCAGCACCCGACGCGTCTCGGTGAGAGCCGCGGCGCGGTCCTCGATGAACATCAGGCCCATCTGGCACAGGGCGACGTCGTAGGAGTCGTCGGGAAATGGGAAAACAGTGGCGTCACCCACGTGCCACTCGATGGGTGACCCAGCCGGAGACCGGATGGTCTTGGCGACGTCGATCATGTCAGATACGAGGTCGATCGCTGTCACGGAACCGGTCGGCCCAACCTGCGCGGCGGCGAGGCGGGCGATCACGCCGGTGCCGCAGGCGACATCGAGGACGCGCTCGGCTTGTCGCAGGCTGGCGGTCCGTAGCAGATCGGCGGACACGGGCGTCGCGATGGCGGGTACGAAGTAGCGCTGGTAGTTCTCGGCGCCGGTGCCGGTGAAGTTGCGGTACGAAGTCATGGCGATTCAGCCTGTCCCATCCGCGGATCGATGGTTGGCCTGACGTCTCACGCCCAGCTCGCTTGATTGTGTCTCACCGCAGCGACCCGCCGGTGGCCCGCGGATCCGGCATTGCGGCCCCGCCCCCGATTCGGTGATCTGGGTCGCTGGGTCCGGGCCAGTCGGCGAGCGACTTCGACGACCACCCAATAGCGGGCCTCGCTGCTCGAGGGGGCGTAGGTGCGGGTGCCGTGCTCGAGCTGGGCGAGCGGCTTCTTGCGATACCGACTGGGCATGACAGGAGACCACCTCGTGGTACGCAGCGGTACGGGCTGCTAGGGATGGCCGCCGTGGGCAACTTTGTGCCCGAAACCTGTGCCCGGCAGCGAGAGCACGCTCGCCACACCTGCTACCACAAGGCCAAACATGCCCGGAAGGACCCTGACACGGTTTCATTGCCAAGGTGAGGGTCGCGGGTTCGAGTCCCGTCGTCCGCTCAAACGCCCTGCTCAAAGGGCATTTGCGCGTGGCCTTCGACCCAGGTAGCGCATCACCGTGAGAAGGTGAGGGTCGCGGCTCGAGCCGCGACGATGCGCCGGTGAAGCCGCTGGTTGAGGCAGGTTTCGCGCCCCGGCATAGCGTCTGGACCGAGCGCTCGGGTGACCAGCGGGAGCGGGCAAGCCGCGGTTTGTGCCCGATTGTGCCCACGAGCGCCGGCTTCGCTGCCCACGGGGAGGCCGCCTGGCGACGGGGCTGCCCGCCAACTCCCGACGAAGCGTGCGGACAACGCCCGCGCGCCAATAGCGGCTGGCAGCGCCCGATCTGATGTCATGAAGAAGCGCAGCGCCGCTTCTGCGTGACGGGCCCGGGTGGTGCGGGCCGGCGCCGTTGCTCGGAGAGCAAACCGATGGCCACTGCGAACTCGGACCGCCGGGTCTCCTCCC
>JBOGHG010000394.1:0-3204 GCA_050744525.1 Acidimicrobiales bacterium
TGCGAGTTGCCCTGCATGCCGAGCGAGCGGGTCGTCGACCTCGACCAGATCGAGCTCTTTGTATCTCGAGTCGAGCTCGGTCACCGTGGCCCGAAGCTGGCGAGCTGTCAGCCTTCCAAGGCGGTGCGCCTGCGCGAGAGCGGCGCGACCCTCGGGGTACACGAGTCGGGTGCTCACAATGCGGTCAGCCCCATCCCACAGAGCGGCGGCGCGAGCCGAGCCGGCCTCGACAACGAGCAGCGGCACGACCGCCGAGGTATCGAAGTACGCGATCACCTGCGCTGATCGGCGACGAGATCGGAGACCGTGCCCTTGGACTTGATTGGCTTTCCGGCGCGGCGCTTTGGCCGCTGCGCCGGTGTCACGACACCCTCCGCGATGAGCCGGTCGAGGACGCGCTCGGCACCGATCGGAAGGACGCGGGCGATGGCGTGACCTCGATCGGTGACGACGACCTCCTCACCACCGCGCACCCGGTCGAGGTACCGGCTCAGGTTGTTGCGTAGCTCTCTGACGCCGACCTCCATGGCGAGCACTCCTCTGATGTAGCCATTAGACAGACACTAGTGTAGCCACATTCTGAAAGTAGAGCGCTCTACGACGGAGCGGCTTCAGCGGTCTCAGCGAGAAGCTGAGTAGGACGGTTAGCCCGTCACGTCGCGCCGCGACATCACGGTGGCGATGACGGCGGCGCAGATGGCGGTGTAGGCGCCGAGCGTGGCCAGCGCCGCTGGCGTGGCGACGGCGTCGGCGGTCTCGGGCCGGACGATGGAGCGGATCACCATGCCGGGGAACCAGCGCTCGGCCCAGTCCTGCCCCTCGCCGATCACGTTCTCTATGGGCCCGAACCACAGCAGGGCGATGCCGAGGGCGATGGGGGTCGAGCGGACGAGGACGGCGATGGTGGTGCCGATGACGGCGAACCCGCCGACGAAGACGATGGCCCGCAGGTAGTCCTCGGCGGCGTCGCCGAGGGCGGAGAGGCCGAACCAGCCGGCGGTGCCGATGTCCTGAGCCGGCGCGACGATGGCTGCGGTGATCGACCCGATGACGAAGGCGGCGGCCATCACGATCGCCGCCACGAGCACGCGTGCCGCCAGCTTGCCGGCCATCAGCGACACGCGGTTGGACTGGAACGTCAGCGCCGCGCGCAGCGTGCCACGGGTGAACTCGTTGCCGGTGCTGGCGGCGAAGATGACGAGGACGAGCAGGAAGGCGAAGGCGATCGAGAAGATGACCGCCGTCGTCGCCCCGCCGGCGCCGACGAGCGCCTCCAGGGCCAGTCCGTCCTCGCTCTGCTGGCGCAGCGGCTCGGCGGTGGTGATCACCAGGGTGGTCGCCACGACGGTGTACAGCGTGGTGATCAAGCCGAGCACGAGCCACAGCTTCTTGCGGTTGAGCAGGATCCACTCGGATCGGAAGGCGTTCAGGATGCTCACGACGTTGCTCCTTGGGAGACGAGGTTGAGATAGCGCGCTTCGAGGTCGGCGCGGCGGTAGTGCAGCTCTGACAGGACGATCCCGGCGGTGTGGGCCCGGCGGTTGATCTCTACGGCGAGGCTCGCCGCGTCGACGTCGCCGTCGAGCATGACGAGGACGTCGTCACCGTCGACCTCGACACCAATGGGGGTCGAGTCGTCGACCATCGTGCGCAGCATCGGCGTCTGCGCGGGATCGGCCGTGCGCAGCACGAGTGCTTCGCCGGCCGCCGCCAGCGACTCGGGCGTCCCGAGGTGCACGAGGCCGCCGTGGTCGATCACGATCAGCCAGTCGGCCACCTGCTCCAGCTCGCCGAGCAGGTGCGACGACACGAGGATCGTCCGCCCGCCCAGAGCGATCTCGCCGATCAGCCGCCGGACGTCCTGCATGCCGACGGGGTCGAGCCCGTTGGTCGGCTCGTCGAGGAGGATCAGCTCGGGGTCACCGAGCAGCGACGCGGCGATGCCGAGGCGCTGTTTCATGCCCGTCGAGTAGGAGCCCACGCGGTCCTGACCGCGGCCGGCAAGGCCGACAAGCTCGATGAGGTCGGGGATGGTCCGCTGCGAACGCCCTCCGAGTACTGCCAGCGAACGCAGGTTGTCGATGCCCGACACGGCCGGATGGAACGCCGGCGACTCGATGAGCGCGCCGACACGGTCGAGGTAGCCGGCCGTCTTGCCGAGCGGTTCGCCGAGCACGCTGCCCGTGCCGCTCGTCGGACGGACCAGGCCGAGGAGCATCGCCATCAGCGTCGTCTTGCCGGCGCCGTTCGGTCCGATCAGTCCGGTGACGGTGCCGGTCGGGATGGCGAAGGATAGGTCGTCGACCGCGGCTCGGCCGCCGTAGCGCTTGGTGAGCCCCTCGACAACCACGGCGTCGGCGCCGCCGACATCTCGCAGTGAGCGGTGCGAGGGGCCGCGGGTGACCAGGTCGTGGCGGACGGCGCTCATGATGGCCCCCCGGCGCTCGCTCCCGCCTCCCGGTTCGCTGTGCCGCGTCCGTGCAGGAACAGGGCCCGGGCGAGGGCCGCGACCGCCGCCGTGGAGAACAGGGTGCGCACGATGTTCCAGGCCACCCACGGGCCTTCGGTGTCGTTGCGGACCTGGGCGAGGTCGCTGGCCTGGTCGATGTCGTCGTTGAGCGGGATGTGGATGCCGGCGGTCACGGCGACGACGATCCCGTAGAGCACCAGCGCAGCGACTGTCCAGCGCACCGCGACCCCCGGGCCGTGGCGTCGCTGCAACACGGCAGCGAGCACGGTCAGCACCAGCGCCGCGGTGAAGGTGAGCGGGAACACCGGGTTGTCATTGAACCGCTGCATGGTCGCCACGAAGGTGCGGTCGTCGGCGTCGGCCAGGTTGGGCATGACAGCCACCGAGAACGTGAAGATCAGCCCGGTGACGAGGGCCATCGCCACCAGCGCGGCGACGAGCACGTGCCCGGTCCACCCGTCACCGTCGACGCGGTCACGGTCCGACCGAACCGGCTGGTCCACCAGTGTCGGCGTCGTCGTTGGCGTGTTCTCTGTCATCATTGCTCCTTCCGTTGGAGGGATGTGTGAGCGGGAGCCGCGGCGCCGAATCGGTCGTCGGGGGGAGCCCAGATGCCGGTGGCGGCGGTGCGGGTGGCGTAGTCGGTGAAGTCCCGGGGCGGTCGGCCCAGGGCCCGCTGCACGCCGTCGGTGACGTAGGCGCTGTTGCCGAGGACGTCGCTGAACAGGTAGGTC
>JBOGHG010000395.1:0-3183 GCA_050744525.1 Acidimicrobiales bacterium
CACGCCGTCGTGGACCTGGCGACCGGTCGCCGCACGTCCGGCGTCGCCGACACCCTGGTGCGCTTCGGCTGCCCGTCCGATGCCGAGATCGAGGCGTACATCGCCACCGGCGAGCCGCTGGCCGTGGCGGGGGCGTGCACTATCGACGGGTACGGCGCCCCCTTCGTGGCCGGCATCGACGGCGACCACGGCACGGTGATCGGCCTGTCCCTACCGCTGCTGCGGACGCTGCTGGCCGACCTCGGCATAGCCATCACCGACCTGTGGACGCACACCCCATGACCGTCGACCTGACCGGTGTCGGGACGGCGCTGCGGGTCGGCCCGCTCGCCGTGTGGCCGCCCGTGGTCCTGGCGCCCATGGCGGGCATCACCAACGCGCCGTTCCGTCGGCTGTGCCGGACGTTCGAGCCCGGCGGGCTGTTCGTGAGCGAGATGATCACCGCCCGAGGCATCGCCGAGCGCAACGACAAGACGCTGCGCATGGCCCGGTTCGCCGACGACGAGCGGGTGCGGTCGATCCAGCTCTACGGCACCGAGCCTCGTGCCATCGCCGACGCGGTCCGGTTCCTGGTGGGCGACCGGCGCGCCGACCACATCGACCTCAACTTCGGCTGCCCGGTCGCGAAGGTGACCAGGAACGGCGGCGGGGCGGCGTTGCCGGTGCGCCGCGCCCTGTTCCGCAACATCGTGCGCGCCGCGGTCCGCGGTGCCGGCCGGGTGCCCGTCACCGTGAAGCTGCGGACCGGCGTCGACGAACGGTTGCGGACATTCCTCGACGCGGGATGGATCGCCGAGGACGAGGGGGCGGCCGCCGTCTCGCTCCACGCCCGGACCGCCGAGCAGCATTACTCGGGGCTGGCCGACTGGACGGCGATCGCCGCGCTCAAGGCCGCCGTCACGACCATCCCGGTCCTGGGCAACGGCGACATCTGGGAGGCCGCCGACGCCCTCCGCATGATCGACGCAACCGGATGCGACGGCGTCGTCGTGGGCCGCGGCTGCCTGGGCCGGCCGTGGCTGTTCCGGGACCTGGCGCTCGCATTCGCCGGCCGGGACGCTCCACCGCCGCCGCGCCTCGGCGAGGTGCGCGACGTGCTGCGGTGCCACGCCCGGCTCCTGGCCGACTGGCTCACCGAGCCGGTGGCGGTGCGCGACGTCCGCAAGCACGTGGGCTGGTACCTCCAGGGCTATCCCGTGGGGGGCGAGGTTCGGCGACGGCTGACCGCGGCTGCCAGCATCGCCGACTTCGAGGCCGAGCTCGACCGGCTCGACCCCGCCCTGGGTCCCCTGCCGGGAACCACCACCCAGCCCCGGGGCAAGACATCCGGGCCCGGCAGGGTGACACTGCCCGACGGTTGGCTCGCCGGCGCGGACGATCCGTCGCCGGTGGTGGACGACGAGCTCGAGGCGGTCAGCGGCGGCTGACACGAGCCGGCGGGAAGCACCGGTGTTCCTGGCGCCGAAGTGGTTGCCGGCCAACCATTTCTGCGCCCCGAACCACCCCGACGTGAGGCAGGGGCGCAGCGCGTAGATTCGATGCCGTGCTGTTCGACGGGTTCGGATCGGGACTGGTCCGCTTCTACGAGGAGCTGGCCGCCAACAACAACCGGGACTGGTGGCAGGCCAACAAGGCGCGCTACGAGCAGGAGGTCCGGGCGCCGCTGGAGCACCTGCTCGAGGACCTGCGCCCGGAGTTCGGCGAGGCCAAGGTGTTCCGGCCCAACCGCGACACCCGGTTCTCAAAGGACAAGTCCCCCTACAAGACGGCGGCGGCCGCCGTCATCGGCGCCGCGCACGAGGGTGTCGGCACGCTGTACGTGTCGATCTCGGCCGAGGGGATGATGGTGGGCGGCGGCGCCTACATGCCGGCGACCGACCAGCTCGCCCGGCTCCGGGAATCGATCGACGACGACAAGACGGGCCCCGAGCTCGCGGGCATCGTCGCCGAGGTCCGCCGCCGGGGTGGCGAGATCGGGGCGCACGACCAGGTCAAGACGGCGCCCCGCGGCTATCCCGCTGACCACCCCCGCATCGAGCTCCTGCGCTTCAAGGGGATCATCGGCTGGTGGGACCACCAGCCGGGCCCGTGGCTGCGCTCGACGGCCGCCCGCGACACGGTCGCCGACCGCTGGCGCTCGCTGGGGCCGCTCAACGCCTGGCTGGTCACCAACGTCGGCGCCAGCGAGCTGCCGGGCCGCGAGCGCTGAGAGCGGTGACGCGGACGGGCCCGCCACCCCGGGGAAGTGGCGGGCCCGTCGCCGTGCGCGCGTCGCACAGCTGAGGGTGGGCCTACATCATCCCCATGCCGCCCATGCCACCCATGGGATCACCGCCACCGCCGGGCGGCATCGGGGCCGGCGGCTCGGGCTTGTCGGCCACGAGCGACTCGGTCGTCAGCACCAGGCCGGCGATCGAGGCGGCGTTCTGGAGGGCGGCCCGGGTGACCTTGGCCGGGTCGATGACGCCGGCCTTCACCAGGTCCTCGTAGTCGCCGGTCAAGGCGTTGAGGCCGATCGAGCCGGTCTCGGCCTCGATGTGGCGCACCGCCACCGCGCCCTCGAGCCCGGCGTTGCCGGCGATCAGCCGCGCCGGCCACTCGAGCGCCTGGTACACGGTGCGGGCACCGGTGGCCTCGTCGCCCTTCAGCGAGTCGACGACCTTGCCCACGGCCGCCCGACCGCGCAGCAGCGCCACGCCGCCGCCGGCGACCACGCCCTCCTCGATGGCGGCCCGGGTGGCCGACAGGGCGTCCTCGATGCGGTGCTTCTTCTCCTTGAGCTCGACCTCGGTGGCAGCGCCGACCTTGACCACCGCCACGCCGCCGGACAGCTTCGCCAGCCGCTCCTGCAGCTTCTCGCGGTCCCAGTCGGAGTCGGTGTTGTCGATCTCGTTGCGGATCTGCTGGATGCGGCCCTTGATCTCGTCCGCGGAGCCGGCACCCTCGACGAGGGTGGTGTCGTCCTTGGTGACGATGACCTTCTTGACCCTGCCCAGCAGGTCGAGCGTGATGTTGTCGAGCTTGAGCCCGACCTCCTCGGCCACGACCTGGCCGCCCGTCAGGGTGGCCATGTCCTGCAGCATCGCCTTGCGGCGGTCGCCGAAGCCCGGCGCCTTCACGGCCACGCTGTTGAAGGTGCCGCGGATCTTGTTGACGACGAGCGTGGCGAGCGCCTCGCCCTCG
>JBOGHG010000396.1:0-3177 GCA_050744525.1 Acidimicrobiales bacterium
GCACGACCGCCAGCTCGACGAAGCTACGGCCGAGGCCGCCGAGGTTGACGTCGATGGTGAGCGCCGGCCAGCCGAGCCAGCTGAGCTGGCTGCGGAACCCTTCGGTGTCGGCGCCGCTGACGGCCACCTCCCGAACCAGCCGGGGAGGGCATTCACGGATGAGGATCGCGCGAGCGCTTTCGCGAAGCTCCAGCTGCTCGTCGGTGAACTCGAGGTGCATGACGTACCTCTATCGACCTGACGTCCCCAGGACGCCACCGGGTGGGGAGAAGCGGGCGCCGCAGAAACGACGATAGGCGCGATTTTCACCACGCACCGAGAAAAGTTGCGCGACCCGGTCAGACGGCATGGGTGCCGACGGTGTCCGGTAGCCGGAGCCCGTGCGCCAACACATCGAAGGCATCATCGATCAGGGCTTCCAGCCCGCCCGCCCGCTCGCGCTCCTGCCAGGCGTCGATGGCGACCCGCAGGGCCCCGAGCGTCGCGCTCACCACCAGCGCCGGGTAGACGTCGAGGTCCGGATCCAGTCCCGTCCGGCGGGCGATCTCCTCGGCCATGCGCCGCTCGACCTCGGCGAACCAGGCGGCCCGGGTGACCGCCAGCGAGTTGTGCTTCTGGATCAGGCGGTGGCGGGTGACCCAGTCGACGCCCCCGGCCTGGAGCCGCTCGGCCGCGGCCAGGACCACGGCCCGGAGCGCGTCGAGCGGTGACTCGTCGTCGGGCCGGGCGAGCAGGTCGGCGAGCAGGGCCGAGGACTGGGCCGGGGCGATTCCGACGATGGCGTCTTCCTTCGAGGAGAAGTAGTTGAAGAAGGTGCGGGGCGACACGCCCGCGGCGTCGGCGATCGCCTCGACGGTCACCCGTTCGGGGCCGAGCTCGTCGGCGAGGCGGAGGGCCGCCTTGGCCAGAGCCTGGTGGGTCTCCGCCTTCTTCCGCTCACGCAGTCCTTCACGCATGATCTCGCTCGGGCTCCCGGTCACCGTCGGCGCTCGTGGTCGTGGCGGCATCGCCGTTCCCGTTGGTCCCGGGGATGCCGGCCATGCCGGTTTCGTAGTCCACCACGCCGGCATGACCGTCGCCCGCGATCTCGGCCACCCGGGCGACGTGACCCGACGACGTCCGCAGCGCCTTCTCCTCGAGCAGCCAGGTGAGCACCCAGCCGATCAGCACCAGCGGGACCGCCCACAGGAACACGTTGGTAATGGCGTCCGCGAAGGCACCGGCGGTCCGTGCCTGCTGCTCGACGGGCAGTTGGTTGATCGCGGCGGGCGTCATGTTCTCGGGCACGGCGCTGCCGAGCAGGTGGGCCAGCCGGCTGGTGAACAGCGCACCGAAGATCGAGACGCCGACCGAGCCGCCGATGGTCCGGAAGAAGGTGACGGTCGAGGTCGCCACGCCCAGGTCGGCGATGGGCGCCTCGTTCTGGGTCGCCAGCACCATGACCTGCATCACCAGGCCGATGCCCGCCCCCAGCACGAACATGTACAGGCCGGACTCCCAGCGGCTGCTGCCCACCTCGAGCGTGGACAGGAGGAACAGGCCCAGGCTGGCCACCGCCATGCCGAGTATCGGGAACACCCGGTAGCGGCCGGTGCGGCTGATGATCTGACCGGCGGCGATCGCCGCACTGAGGAGACCCGCCATGACCGGGACGATCAGCAGCCCGGAGTCGCTGGCGGACGCCCCGTTCGCCACCTGCAGGAAGGTCGGCAGGTACGTGATGGCGCCGTACAGTGCGACCCCCACGATGAGGCTCACGGTCGCGGCGATGCGGAAGGTGGGGAGCCGGAACAGCCGCAGGGGCAACGCCGGTTCGGTGACCCGCCGTTCGACCGCCACGAACGCGGCGAGCAGCACCGTGGTGACGACGCCGAGGCCGACGATGACGCCCGAACCCCACGCGTACTCGGTGCCGCCCCAGGTCGTCAGGAGCACCAGTGCCGAGATGGCGCCGGACAGCAGTGCGATGCCCAACCAGTCGATGCGCACCTGGTGGCGATAGCGCGTGGCGGGCAGCACGGCGCTGGTCACGACGAGAGCGAGGATGCCGAGGGGGAGGTTGATGTAGAAGACCCAGCGCCACGACAAGTGGTCGGTCAGGAACCCACCCAGCAGGGGCCCGGCGACACTGGCCGCCCCGAACACGGCGCCGAAGTACCCCATGTAGCGTCCGCGTTCCCGCGGGCTGACGATGTCGCCGATGAGCGCCTGGGCCAGCACGATGAGGCCGCCGGCACCGACGCCCTGCAGGGCCCGGAACACGATGAGCATGCCCATCGAGGTGGCGACGCCCGACAGGACGCTGCCGGCCAGGAACACCACGATGGCCGACTGGAAGAGGCGCTTGCGCCCGTAGAGGTCACCGAGCTTGCCGTAGACGGGGGTGGCAACCGTCTGGGCCAGCAGGTACGCGGTGACGACCCACGCCAGGTGGTCGAGCCCGCCGAGGTCGCCGGTGATCGTCGGCAGGGCGGTGGCCACGATCGTCTGGTCCATCGCCGCCAGGAGCATGCCGAGCATGATCCCGGAGAAGACGATGAGCACCTGGCGGCGCGGTAGCGCGACGGCCGGGGGCGCGGCGGCCAACGTCGGAGACGGCACTTCCATGCGATTCCTCGTGGGGCGGTGGGGCGGAGGGCGGAGCGACCGCCCAACACTCTAGGCAAAATTGCAGCGTCTGCAACTTTGCGTTCTGTGCAGGCATGCCTCACACGGCCTCAGGGTGTTCGCCGAGCCTTGGCAGGAGGACGCGGAAGGTCGCGCCCTCGCCCGGCGCGGTGTCCAGCTCCACCGTCCCGCCGTGGGCGGCGGTGATGGCGGCGACGATGGACAGTCCCAGGCCGGTGCCGCCGTGGGCTCGACTGCGGGCCCTGTCGGTGCGGTAGAAGCGCTCGAACACCCGCTCCGCCTGTTCGGGCATCAACCCGGGCCCGCGATCGCGGACCTGGACAAAAGTGAGGTCGCGGCCGTCGCGTCGCGTCCGGCCGCCGAGCACGGCTACCGGGGCGTGGGGCGGCGAGTAGGTGAGCGCGTTGTCGAGCAGGTTGGAAAGCACCTGGCGCAGCCGGGGCTCGTCGCCGGCCACGACGAGCTCGCCGTCAGCCGCGTCGTCTCTGGGCAGGTCGAGGCGGATCTCTCGCTCCGGGGCCGTGGCCCGGGCGGCCTCCACCGCGTCGA
>JBOGHG010000397.1:0-3151 GCA_050744525.1 Acidimicrobiales bacterium
CGGGCTCGCCGAGGTCGCCGGCCACGACGTCGACACCGGGCGGCAGGCTCGCCCGGTGCGGGTCGCGCACCACCGCCCGCACCGGTGCTCCGGTGGCGGCCAGGTCGCGGACGACGGCACCGCCGACATTGCCCGTTGCCCCGAAAACCAGGATCACCGCGTCCTCCTCGAAGTGACGGTTGAACGGAAGTTGACGTCAAGCTGATCCGGACACCTGGGGCCTGGGCCACCTGCCGCTACAGCCTGAAGATGACGACGTAGGTAGCGCCCGTGTCGGTGGCGAAATCAGCATCAAAGGTGCCCTCCCCCGCCGCGTAGCCATCACCCTTCCGCATGGTGCGACCCTGGTGCCGGACCTCGCCGTCGATCAGATAGAAGAACTTGGCGCGGTTGTGCTCGTGCGGCGTGCCCCCGTAGCCCGCTTCGGCCCGCACGAGCGTGACCATGTACCCGTCGGCACCGAGGATCTTGGCCCGGGCCTTGCCGCCTTCGCCCCACGGCGTCCAGTCCAGGTCGTCGAAGGTGCCGATATCCCACCCATCGAGGGAGATTGCCCGGCTCCCACCGTCGTCAGTGGCAGCGTCGTCCCGGGCGACATCGGTCCTCGAGCTGTGGGGGACGTCCATGGCCGTGGCAGGGTACCGACGAACCAACAAGCAGCCACCCGATGTGCCCAACGCCACGACCAGCTGATGGCGACCGTGCCGGTTCCCACGCCCGCACAGCCCCTCGACCGGCACGAAGTCTCCCGGGCAAGGCGGCCGTCGACCTCGCGCGCACCCGCCAGCCCGTCCTGACGATCCTCCGCAGCAACGGCCGCCTTCAGCTGTCGACGATCAAGGCGGTCCAGGAAACGCTCGGTCACGCCAACGCCAGCGAGACCCTCGACACCGACCCACACCTGTGGCCCGCCGACGACGACCGCATCCCGAACGCCGTGCAATCCCTCCACGGCCAGGTACGTGCACTGAGGTCCGCCGGGGTCTAGCCCATTCCCGTTGCACTGGCGTTGCACGGGCTCGGGTCGCAACGCTCGGGGCCGGTGGTGACGGTGAGCCGGCCTGTAAGCCGGATTCTGTGAGGCGGTTCCCTGGTGGTCGCCGCCCCGGTGGCCATCCATCTCTGCGGCCTACCTGGGGACATGTGCCGGGCCAGCGTCCCCTGCTTGGCCTTGCTCCGGGTGGGGGTTGCCAGCCGCCGAGGTCGCCCTCGACGCTGGTGCGCTCTTACCGCACCGTTTCACCCTTGCCTGTGCGGGCCACCGGTGGGCCCGGCGTCCCGCCATCGGCGGTCTGCTTTCTGTTGCCCTGAACCGGCAGGTCACCCCGTCCTGGCTCTCACCAGCACCCTTGCCCTGTGGAGTCCGGACTTTCCTCGACGCCTCCCGGCGCCGCGGCCACCCGGCCGGCTCACCGTCACCGCCCAGGATACTCGCCGCAGTCGCCCGTCCGCCCAACCACCAAACCTCGTATACGCCTTGACAGGTATATACGTGGAAAGGCATATTGTGTCCATGTCGACAGAGACGTTCGCCGTGCTGGCCGAGCCGACCCGGCGCCGGATCCTCGACGAGCTCTGCACGTCGGAAAGCAGCGTCGGCGACCTGGTCGACACGCTCTCGGTCAGCCAACCGACGATGTCCAAGCACCTGAAGGTCTTGCGTGACGCGGGCTTCGTCTCGTGCCGGGTGGCGGCGCAACGCCGCATCTACCGCATCGAGGCCCCGCAGTTCGAGCGGCTCGACGAATGGCTCGAACCGTACCGGCGCCTCTGGACCCGGCACCTCGACGCCCTCGAACGCCATCTTGAAGGCCGGGACGACATGCACGACGACGACAGTCAGGAGCAGCGATGAACCGCACGAGCTTCGAACCCGGGCCGCTGGCCCACATCGAGTGCCGTCGCAGCGGCGATCGATGGACCCTGGTGTTCGTCCGTGACCTCCGCCATCCGCCTGAGAAGGTGTGGGACGCGCTGAGCGACCCCGCCCAGCTCCGCGAGTGGTCGCCGTTCACCACCGACCGCGACCTCGGCCAGCCGGGGGAGGCGACCCTGACGATGATCGACGGCGACGTCGCGGAGGACCTTCCCGCCACCGTGACCCGAGCCGAGCCGCCGACCCTCCTGGAGTACACGTGGGGCAAGGACCTCTTGCGCTGGGAGTTGACGCCCACGGAGCGCGGGACCCGGCTGAGACTGCAGCACACGATCGAGGACCGCGCATTGGTGCCCAGGGTGGCCGCCGGCTGGCACATCTGCCTGGTGGTCGCCGAGCGCCTCCTGGACGGTACGCCGATCGGTCCGATCCGGGGCCAGGACGCCCGGAACTACGGCTGGGACGAGCTGAACCAGGCGTACGCCGACGAGCTCGGGATCGCGAGCTCGGGCGGCGAGTGATCCTGCCCGCTCAGCCGCTCGAGAAGAAGAGCTGGAACTCGAAGGTGCCGTCGTCGGAGATGGACAGCACCGAGAGCCCCGTGGGTGGATCGATCCCGTAGTCGGCCAAGGCGACCGGTGCGCTGCCCACGGCCACGGCGGCGTCGCCCTGCAGCTCCGCCTGCAGCTCGATGGTGGTCTCGTTGGTGACGCCGTGGATCGTGAGCTCGCCGGTCGCCGTCGCCGTGGCCCGCTCGCCGTCGGTCAGGCCCGCGGGCAGCGCCACCGGTTCCGTGAGCCTGAAGGTGGCGGTGGGGAACCGATCGGTTTCCAGGCCCCGAGTCCGCAACGCGCCGTCACGCCGGTCGCTGTCGCTGTCGAGGGTCGTCAGGTCGACCTCGACATCGACGGCCGTCACCGCGCCGTCCGCCACGGTCATGGTCCCGGTCACGTCTGGGGTGCGGCCGACGGCGGTATTGGTGCCGATGCTGACCAGCTCCTCGTCGAAGCGATAGCCGGCCCAGGTGCCGGTGAAATCGGCGAACGAGCCGACGCCCTGGTCGACGGTCCACCTGCCGTCGACGCCGGCATCGCCCGCGGATTCGTCGGACGATGCGTCGCCGGTCCCGGGGGTGGCCGCCTCGTCGAGGGTCTCGCCGGCGGCTTCGATGTCGGCCTCGGGTGGCGCGTCGTCACGCCACAGGAACCACCAACCGGCGAACGCCGCCGCCCCCAGCAGCACGACGGCTCCGGCCACCACCCCGATCGTCCGGCG
>JBOGHG010000398.1:0-3149 GCA_050744525.1 Acidimicrobiales bacterium
GTCGACCTCGATGGGATGGTGCTCATGGGCGGCAGCACCGACCGCACGCAGACGGCGAAGGCGACACCGCTGCCGCACGCTCCCCTGATCCGGGTGCACGCACGGGGGCTGTGGGGCGGGGTGACGGCCCGCACCAGCCGGCGCCGGACGCGCTCGTCCGGGCATGGGCACAAGCACGGGCACAAGCACGACCTGCTCAGCGGCGACCTCGACGACCTGCGGGACAGCGCCCGCGAGGCCCTGCGGTCGCTGCAGGCGAGCCTCCCCCCGCCGCCTCTCCCGCCGATGGCGTTCGCCCCCGGCCGGCACCGCGACCGGAAGGGGCGGTCGGATCGTGGGCGGTGGTCGCAACCCCCGCCGCCGGGACCCACGGGGGCACCGCTCGACCTGCGCGACTTCCTGCCCCGGTTCCTCACCGAGGACCGCGCGCCCGGGTCGGACGAGCAGGCCGACGGACAGACCGCAGCGGGCCGTGCGGGCGACGACAGCAGGTTGCCGCGGGGGACGCTGACCATCCTGGTGACCGACATGGTGGGCTCGACGGCGCTGGCGGAGCAGTTGGGCGACAGGAAGTGGTGGGAGATCCTGCAGGCACACAACGCGTTCGTGCGGGCCCAGGTCGAGCGCCACGGCGGCATCGAGGTCAAGGCGCAGGGCGACGGCTTCCTCGTCGTCTTCGCCAGCGCCCGCCAGGCGATCCTGGCCGCGGTCGACATCCAGCAGGCGGCCACACGCCACAGCGCCGAAAACCCGTCCCAGCCCATCGAGCTCAGGATCGGGCTGCACACCGGCGAGACGGTCGAGTCCGACGGCGACGTCTTCGGCCAGAACGTCATCCTGGCGGTGCGGATCGCCGACGCCGCGGCCCCGGGCGACGTGCTGGTGTCGGGGCTCACCCACGACCTCACGGCGGCGGCCGGCGACCTGCGCTTCAGCCCCGGCGAGGAGGTCGCGCTCAAGGGCTTCTCCGTGCCCTGGCGGGTGCACCGGGTCGCGTGGGCGTAGGGGAACCTCGTCACCCCACCGACGCCGATCGCCGCGAGGTCGGGCGCCTCCTGGGCCGGCAGCCGCAGGGCGGGTTCGAGATCGTGCTGCGCCATCCCGACGGCTCGCCGCTGGTGATCCGCAACGCCCCGCTGCTCGACGACGGCACGCCGATGCCGACCCGCTACTGGCTGGTGGGCGAGCCCGAGCGCACCAGGGTCTCCCGCCTCGAGAGCAAGGGCGGCGTGGCGCAGGCCGAGGCCGAGGTGGACCCCGGCGCGGTGGCGGCGGCGCACGCCCGGTACGCGGCCGAGCGCGACGCGGCGTTGCCGCCTGGCCACAGAGGGCCGCGGCCCTCCGGCGGCGTGGGCGGCACCCGGACCGGAGTCAAGTGCCTGCACGCCCACTACGCCTGGCACCTGGCCGGCGGGGACGATCCCGTCGGGCGCTGGGTCCAGGAGCGCTTGGGCGCGGGCCCGGGCAACACCGACCGCCGGTAGCGTGCTTCGGTCATGGGCCCGATCGCGTCGCTGGACCTCGGCACCAACTCGACCCGCGTCCTGGTCGCCCGTCCCGGTGACGGCGGGCTCGACATCCTCGACCGGCGCAACACCATCACCCGGCTGGGCCAGGGTGTCGGGGGCAGCGGGCGGCTGGCGCCCGAGGCGGTCGAGCGGACCCTCGCCTGCCTGCGGGGCTACCGGGAGATCCTCGACCGCCACGGGGTGGAGCGGGTGCGGGTCGCGGCCACGTCGGCCTCCCGCGACGCCGCCAACCGCGACGAGCTCTTCGACGCCGTGGAGGCGCTGATCGGCACCCGGCCCGAGCTCCTGAGCGGCGACGAGGAGGGGCGCCTCTCGTTCCGCGGCGCCACCGCCGAGCTCGACCGGGCCGCGGGCCCCTTCCTGGTGGTCGACATCGGCGGCGGCTCCACCGAGTTCATCGTCGGCACCGACCGGGCCGACGGCGTGATGTCGGTCGACATCGGCTGCGTGCGCCTGACCGAGAAGTTCCTGCTGCACGACCCGCCCCAGCCCGAGGAGCTCTCGGCCTGCATCAGCCTCACCGACGCCTACCTCGACGACGTGGTGCGCGAGATCCCGGCCGCGGCCGAGACCCGCACCCTGGTGGGGCTGGCCGGCACGGTCACCACGGTGGCCGCGGTCGAGATCGGGCTCGAGACCTACGACCGCGACCGCATCCACCACTTCCACCTCACCCACGAGGCCGCCGAGGACGTCTTCCGAACGCTGGCCATCGAGTCGCGAGCCGATCGGGTCCACAATCCCGGGCTCGAGGAGGCGCGGGCCGACGTGATCGTGGCCGGCTGCTGCGTGCTTGTGGCGTTGTTCCGCCACTTCGGCTTCGACGAGATGATCGTGTCGGAGGCCGACATCCTCGACGGGCTGGCGCTCAGCCTGTTGGACTAGCGGGGGCCTTGTGACCGGCGCTTTCCCGCCGGGCGCCGGGCCTCGCTACCGTCACGCCTACATGCCGCCGCTGCCCGACCGCGTGCTCATGGGACCGGGGCCCTGCAACCCCTATCCCGAGGCAGTCGAGGCCTTGGCGCGCCCCATGCTCGGGCACCTCGACCCGGCATTCGTCGACATCCTCGACGACACCTGCGATCGCCTGCGCCGCGTCTTCCGCACCACCAACGCCATGACGCTGCCGATCTCGGGCACCGGCTCGGCGGGCATGGAGGCCGCGTTCGTCAACGTGGTCGAGCGCGGCGATCCGGTCGTCATCGGCGTCAACGGCGTCTTCGGGGCCCGCATGTGCGACGTCGCCGCCCGCTGCGGTGCCGAGGTCGTGCGCGTCGACGTTCCCTGGGGTCAGCCGGTCGAGCCCGATCGTCTCCTCGAAGCCCACCCTGCGCCCAAGCTCATCGCGCTGGTCCACGCCGAGACGTCGACCGGCGTGAGGTCCGACATCGCGCCGCTGGGCGCGGAAAAGCGCGATGCCCTGTTGCTCGTCGACTGCGTCACCAGCCTGGGTGGCATCGAGGTCGACGTCGACGGCTGGGGGGTCGACATCGCCTACGCCGGGACGCAGAAGTGCCTGGGCGTGGCGCCCGGACTGGCGCCGCTGACCCTCAGCGACCGGGCCCGCGAGCGACTCGTACCGCGCAGCCCGAGCTGGTACCTGGACCTGCGGATGATCGG
>JBOGHG010000399.1:0-3141 GCA_050744525.1 Acidimicrobiales bacterium
CCACGTCCCACGCGGTGGCCATCGCCGGGACGGCGTTCAACGCTCTGCGCGTCACGCGTACCGGCGCGCTCTCGCATTGGAAGGGACTGGCGGCGCCGTTCACCGCCGCCGGCGCCCTCGACGCCGGGTTCCTCGCGGGACGGGGCGTCACCGGGCCGCTCGAGGTGTTCGAAGGGGTCAAGGGACTCCAGGAGGCGCTGGCCGGGACGTTCGCCGTCGACTGGAGCACCGACGACCTCGCCTGCGTCACCGGCACGGCGCTGAAGCGGTTCAACGCCGAGATCCACTCCCAGGCCGCCATCGAGACCGCGCTGGCGCTGCGGCACGAGCACGGCTTCACCGGATCGGACGTGACCGAGGTCGCGATCGAGACCTTCCAGGTCGCCTACGACATCATCGGCGGAGGCCGGGAAGGCGACAAGACCGTGGTCCGCACCAAGGAGCAGGCCGACCACTCGCTCCCGTACCTGGTGGCGGTGGCGCTGCTCGACGGCGAGGTCCTGCCATCCCAGTTCGCGCCGGAACGGATCGAGTCGGCCGACGTCCAGGCGCTCCTGACGCGCGTCGCCATCCGCCCCGCGTCTGACCTCACCGCCAGGTTCCCCGAGCTGCAGCCGTGCCGGATGCGCATCCGCCTCACCGACGGCACGGACGTGACCCGCGAGCAGGCGGATTATCGGGGATGGCCCACCCGTCCCATGTCCTCGGACGACGTGGAGCGCAAGTTCGACCTCCTCACCGCGGCGCACGCGTCGGACCGAATCCGTGCCGACCTCCTGAGCGCCATCGCCGAGCTGGAGCACATCGACGTCGCCGAGGTGGCCCGTCTCCTGCACGACGTCGGCGTCCCACCATCGCACATCGCCCCCGGGAGGTGACCCATGCCAGACCCCGAAGACCGTGCCTTTCCGTTCCTTCCCATCAACACCCGCCAGGCGAAGCCCCGGACCCGCGGGCTCACCGAGATCCGCGGGCCGTACTACACGCCCATGGGCCCGCACTACCTGCAGGACGTGCTCGACACGATGGGTGCCTATGTCGACATCCTCAAGTTCTCGGGCGGGTCCTTCACCCTCATGCCCCGCTCGGCCGTGGCCCGGCTCGTCGAGCTCGCCCACCAGCATCAGGTGCGGGTCTCGACCGGCGGCTTCCTCGAGCACGTGCTGCCGCGGGGCCCCGAGATCATCGACCGGACGTTGGCCGAGGCCGCCGCGCTGGGCTTCGACATCGTGGAGGTCTCGGCCGGGTTCCTCTCGGTGCCCGACGACGACCTGGTCCGTCTCAGTGAACAGGTCATCAAGGCCGGTCTCGCCGCCAAGCCGGAGATCGGCATCCAATTCGGTGCCGGCGGTGCCACCGCGGCCGCCGAGCTTGCTGCCGAGGGCACCCGCGACATCGGCGCCGCCATTCGCCTGGGCCGCCGCCACCTCGACGCCGGCGCCCACCTCCTGATGATCGAATCGGAGGGCATCACCGAGTCGGTGGAGGGGTGGCGGACCGATGCCGTGGCCGCGATCGTCGACCACCTTGGCCTCGACCGGGTCATGTTCGAGGCGGCGGAGCCCGCCGTATTCGAGTGGTACGTCAAGAACTACGGGCCCGAGGTCAACCTGTTCGTCGACCACAGCCAGATCGTCCAGCTCGAAAGCCTCCGCTCCGGGATATGGGGGACCAAGAGCACGTGGGGGAGAGTCGTCACCTACAAGCCGGGTGATTGACGGCAGCCACGGGGTAACAGTCCTCCGTGGACGACGTCGAGGTCATCCGCCGCTATCACGACGAGACGGCGCACTCGCCCCGAGCCCGGCGCCGCGATCAGCGCGTGTCGGGGTTCCAGCCCATGGCGCCCGACAACCGGCCCACACCCTTCAAGCGCTACCGCGACCTCGAACGCCAGCCGCTGCCCACCGACCTGTCCCCCCGGGCGGACGCGCCCGGCGCCGCGGAGGTCCTGGCCGGCCATGTGCGTTCGATGGCCAACAGACCCGTCGACCCCGACGTCCTGGCGCGCCTGCTCTACTTCTCCGCCGGGACGACCCGCTACAGCAGCCGGGGCCGGACGCGGGCGTGGTTCCGGGCCAGCGCGTCGGCGGGGAACCTCCATCCCCTCGAGCTCTACGTCGCGAGCGGCCCGCACGCCGGTGTGCCCGCCGGCCTGTACCACTTCGACCCTGCAACGTTCTCGCTGGGTCGCCTCCGCCCGGGCGACGTGCGCGGCCACCTCGCCCATGCCGCCGATGACGCGACCCTCGCAGGCGCGGCCGCAGTGATCGTCATCACCGGCGTCCCGTGGCGTACCACCTGGAAGTACGCCGAGCGAGGCTGGCGCCACGTCTACTGGGACGCGGGCAGCCTGTTGGCCAACCTGCTGGCCGTCGCCGCCGCGCACGGCCTGCCCGCGCGGGTCGTGCTCGGCTTCGTCGACCACGACATGAGCCACATGCTCGGCATCGATGGCGTCAGTGAGTTCGCGGTGGCCGCAGTCGCCATCGGGGCGGGGGAGGCGGGTCCGTTCTCGAGCACCGATGGCCTCGCGGCTCTGGATCCGGTCGTCGACCCGCTCTCACCCCGTCCCGTCGAGTTCCCCCTCGTGACCTCGGCGCAGCGCGCCAGTGATCTCGATGATCCGGAGGCGGTCGCCCGCTGGCACGCCACCGCTGCCGACACGAGCCACACCGGCGCAGCCGCCGTCGACGCCGTCGACATCCCTACGACGAGCGACGCCCGGGAACCGATCGAATCGCTCATCCTGCGGCGAGGCTCCACACGCGTGATGGAGCGGACGGCCGTCCCCGGCGGCACTCTCGACTGGACGCTGCGGGTGGCCACCCGCCCCGTGGCGATGGACGCCGTGCCCTGGGGCCGGACCCTGCTCGAACACCATCTCGCCATCCACGCCGTCGACGGCCATCCGCCGGGACTGTACCGGTGGGCCGACGCCACGCTCGAGCCCCGCTCCAGCCGCGAGGAGCACTCCACGCGGGACCTGAGCACCTTCCTGTGCCTGGGCCAACCGCTCGGGGGCGACAGCGCCTACACGGTGTACGAGTCCGCCGACCTCGACGCCGTGCTCGACGCGCTCGGCCCCCGCGGCTATCGCGCCGCGCACCTGGAGGCCGGGATCGTCAACGGCCGACTGCT
>JBOGHG010000400.1:0-3129 GCA_050744525.1 Acidimicrobiales bacterium
AGCCCAGGCCGAACTGGTCCGTACAGGTGCGGTGTCGGCGCGAGTGCTGGTCGAGGCGACGCTGCACCAGATCAAGCAGGTCGACCCGACGGTGAACGCGTTCCGGGTCGTGCTCGCCGACCAAGCACTGGCGGACGCCGATCGGATCGACGCACGATCTCGGCCAGGGGCCGACGAACGCCCACTCATCGGAGTCCCGGTCGCCGTCAAGGACGACACCGACGTGGCCGGACAGATCACGGCGTGGGGTTCCGCATCGCACGGCGGTCCGGCTGTCGACGACGCCGAAGTCGTGTCCAGGCTCCGAGCGGCGGGTGCGATCATCGTCGGGAAGACCAACGTCCCGGAACTGACGTTGTGGCCCTGGACGGCATCCGAGCGGTGGGAGACGACCCGAAACCCCTGGAACCCGGACCGCACCCCTGGTGGCTCCTCCGGTGGCTCCGCCGCGGCAGTCTGTGCCGGGATGAGCGCGATCGCGATTGGGAGTGACGGCGGGGGGTCGATTCGGTATCCGGCCGGTCTGACCGGGTTGGTCGGTCTGAAGCCCCCAACGTGGCCGGGTGCCGGTGGGACCCGAGCACGGCTCGGCCTGGCACGGACTCCTCGTCCTCGGACCGCTGGCCCGGTCGGTGCGCGATGTCGCCCTGTTCCTAGACGTCGTCGGCGGCCAGCGCTCGCCTGAGAGCTATCGCACCGCGACGCAGCAGCCGCCGCAGCGCCTGCGCATCGCCGTTTCCACCCCGCCGCCGCCGGGCACGCAGGCGTCGTTGTCCGCGGCCAATCGACAGGCGGTCGAGACCACCGTCGCGCTGCTCCGAGACCTCGGCCACGACGTCGTCGACGCCGAGATCGACTATGGCCTCGGGTCGCTATGGAACTCGACCGTGCGCCTCCTCAAGGGGGTCCGCCAGGACGCTGGCACGGTCCCCAACCCGGACGGGCTCGAACGGCGGACACGCCAGGTCGCACGTCTCGCCCGACTCGTGCCAACGCGGGCGCTGGCCAAGGCACAAGCACGCGAAGCCGAGATCGCGGTGTCGATCAACAGGGTGTTCGAAGCAGCCGACGTCGTGCTCACGCCGCTGTGTGGGTCACCGGCCCCTCGGATCGACGACTGCCCGACGTCCGGAGCGCTCCGCTCGCTCCGCGCGTCGAATACCTCCGCATGGCTGGCGCCGTGGAACGTGACAGGCCAACCCGCGATGTCCGTTCCCGTCGGCCTCGACACCGACGGAATGCCCGCCGCCGTACAACTCGCGGGCCGACCCAACGACGAGGCGACGCTGCTCCGACTCGCTGCCCACATCGAGGCGAATCGGCCATTCCCCCGGTGGTCGCGTCAGCAAGGACCAAGCCCCACCCCGGCGTGAGCGGCAATCGGCCATCCCAGAGCACCGTCCCCGAAGTGCCGCTACCTCGAGCGGGCGTGCGGATCCGGTTGGTGACCTGGGTCTGCGTTGCGGACATGGCCGGTTCGACCAGTTCTCGCCCCGATCGTCAAGGGCGGCGTCGACGGACCGACGGAGTCACGACGACGGCGGGATCGGTGACATGTCGGGGGGCGGCAACCCTCGGACATACGCCTCACCGTCCGGCGTGGCCCAGACGACGAACGGGCGTTGGACCACATGACCCCTCGGCTCGCCGAAGTCGACCATCGCCCGGTAGCCACCGTCGCCGTCCGTGCGGGTCATCACCACGGAGGTCGGTTCCACACAGCCGTCCCGGCAGTACGCGGCGAGCGCGTCGGCCAGGGACTCCACCGACAGCTCGTCGAGTTGGAGGGGCGCCAGATCGGTCCGTTCGCCGAGCGACTCGTCACCGCCGACAAGCAGGACCGCCGCGGTCCGGTAGTCACCGTCGGAGAGCGCCGCCAGGTAGTCCCGCAGCGTGTGCTCCGCCTGGCGGGGGTCCAGCAGGGTCGTGCTCGACCGGCGCTCGTCGCGGGCCAGGAGCACCACGGCGGCCACCGTCACCGCCGTCGCCACGACGGCCAGGCCCACCGCGGCACCCAGCCGCGCACTCACGGAGCTCGAGAAGGCGATTCTGAACACTTGAGACAGGTTTCGGTCAGATGGAGAAGCTCGGCGATCCATCAGACAGTCCCCTCGAACTCGCCAGCAATCTCTAACCCGCCCGCAATTCGGTCCAACGCGACCCGGCAGGATGAACGGAACCAGCGACCCGGGCCTGACGAAGCGCGCTCAACGCTACGACACGATCGGTCGGGGCTATGGGCGCTACCGCCAGCCTGATCCCCGTATCGACGTCGGCAGCGGCCCCGGAGGTCAAGCACGACGTGGTCCCGGACGTCGACCGCTGGATCACCAGGCGATCGTCTACTTCGACACCTGTGAGTGCTCCGTACGAAGGACCGAGGTCACAGGACCTCGTCGAGCCGCCACAGGCGGTCGTCGGCCAGGAACACGACGTCGTCCCCGACGGCGACGGCGGAGACGGGCCGCTCGACGCTGGGCTCGACAACCTCCAGCACGGCCAGGACCTCGACCGTGCCGCTTTCCACGTCAACCACGGCGATCGTCGGGTCGTCGTCGCTATCCAACCCGACGGTCAGCACACGCCCGCCCGGCGCCGGGGTGACGGGAGTCACGGCCAACGGGTCGACTCGGGGGGAAGGATCCCCCACCGCCTGGACCTCGGTGTCGTCGAGGATGTGGAGCTGGTAGCCGTCCGACGTGTCGGCCACGAACACCACGCGGTCGTCGGGGAGCCACAGCAGCGCCACGACCGGCCCGAGCGGCTCGTCCGGCACCACCCGCGCCCCCGATCCCTCCGGACCCAACAACCCCACGACGTTCCCCGCCGGGTCCACGGCGTCGATCCGCGCCTCGTCCCGACTTCCGACGAGTATGGACCGATCCGCCGCCATGGCCACCGCACCGACGGCGAACGGTACGTCGACCTGGAAGTCGAAGGTCTCGTTGTAGTCCCGGACGAAAACCCGCCACGCGTCGGCGGCCCGGTCGGGCGCATCTTGTGCTACCGCCATGCCCCCGGTGGGGCTGATCCCGACCACCTTCTGCCCCTGCACCGCGGAACCGTCGCTGGCGTAGCCCAGCTGCTCGATGCGACCGTCGCTGGAGGCGTCGACGATGTAGTCGAGCT
>JBOGHG010000401.1:0-3120 GCA_050744525.1 Acidimicrobiales bacterium
GGCTCCGGCAGGAGCCTCTGCCCCCCGCACCCCCCGCCAGCCCGCCCAGCGATTGCCTACAGCTCCCGGAGGAGGGCGATCCGCTCCTCGAGCGGGGGGTGGGTGTCGAAGAGGCGGTTGAGGCGCGACAGCCGGCCCTCGCCCTCCGTCTGCGCCGCCGGCTGCTCAATCCACAGGTGGGCGGTGGCGTGGCTGGTGGCGTGCACGACCGTGGAGTCGTCCCGCAGCTTCTCCAGCGCCGAGATCAGCCCCGGCGGGTAGCGGGTCATCTCGACGCCGGAAACGTCGGCCAGCACCTCCCGGCGCCGGCTGATGGTCCGCTGCATCACGGTGGCGATCAATGGCGACAGCGCCAGGAGCGCGAAGCCGACGATCGACAGGATCGCCAGCGGTCCCCCGTTGCCGCCGTGCTCGCGGTCGTAGTCGCGGTGGGGGTTGCGGCCCATGCCCCACCAGAGCATGCGGATACCGATGTCGGCGAGCAGTGCCACGACGCCCACCATGGTGACGGCCAGTGTCGACACCAGGATGTCGTAGTTCTTGACGTGGGACAGCTCGTGGGCGAGCACGCCCTCGAGCTCGATCCGGTTCATCTTCTCCAGGAGCCCGGTGGTGACGGCCACCGCGGCGTTGCGGGGGTTGCGCCCGGTGGCGAAGGCGTTCGGTGCGGGGTCGTCCACCACGTACAGCCGCGGCTTGGGCAGGCCCGAGGCGATGCAGAGCCCCTCGACGATGTTGTGGTAGCGGGCGAACTCCTCCACCGGCGCCGGCCGGGCCCGGCTCATGCGCAGCGCCACCGCGTCGGACTTCCAGTAGGCGACGAAGCTGGTGCCCGCGGCGATCACCACGGCGAAGACGATGCCGATGGGCCCGCCGCCGATGAGGTAGGCGAAGGCGGTGGCAACGGCGGCGACCAGGATGACGAACCCGGCGACGAGCATCCAGCTACGCCGCTTGTTGGAGGTGACCTGGTCGTACACGAAGGACCGACGGTGAGCGACGACGCTCAGAACTGCACCTGGGTGGGCCCGCGCGACTCGTCGTCGGCCTCGAAGTACTCGCGCTCCGCGAAGCGGAAGGCGTTCGCGAGGACGTTGGAGGGGAAGCTCTGGACCTTGGTGTTATAGCGGTACACGGTGTCGTTGTAGAACTGGCGGGCGTAGGCGATGCGTCCCTCGGTGCCGGTCAGCTCCTCCTGGAGCTGGGCGAAGTTCTGGTTCGCCTTGAGGTCGGGATAGGCCTCCGACAGCGCGAACAGGGACTTGAGCGCCCCGGTGATCTGGTTCTCGGCCTCCGCCTGGTCGTGGGGACCGGCGGCGTTCATGCCCGCGTTGCGGGCCTCGATGACGGCATCGAGCGTCTCGCGTTCGTGGGACGCGTAACCCTTGACGGTCTCGACCAGGTTGGGGATGAGGTCGTAGCGCCGCTTGAGCTGCACGTCGATCTGCGCCCAGGCGTTCTCGATGCGGTTCCGCAACGAGACGAGCCCGTTGTAGCTGAACACGACGTAGAGCCCGACGAGCACCACGACGACGAGGATGATGATCAGGGCGAGCACGGCCGCATCCTAGGCCGGGTCTCGCGTCAGCCGACCAGGCGCTGGTACCGCTCGACGTACAGCTCGGCCAGGTGGACCATCGAGAACGCCTGGGCCCGCAGCTCCGCGGCGCCGGTGAGGTCGGCTCGCAGGCGGCTGTCGTCGAGCGCCCGCGACAGCGCCCGTCCCAGGGCGTCACTGTCACCCGGCGGCGTCATGAGCGCGTCGATGCCGTTGGTGGCGACGTTGCAGTAGCCGTCGAGCACCGACGCCACGACCACGGCGCCCGCGGCCATCGCCTCCAACAGCACCACCCCGAACGACTCGCCGTGCAGCGACGGGGCGCAGAACACGTCGGCGCCCCGCATGCGCGAGGCCACGTCGGCGTCCGCGAGCCGCCCGAGCCACTCGATGCGGGGGTCGCCGCCGTAGGCGGCTCGGAGCGCCTCGGTCTGGGGACCGGTGCCACCGACCCACACCCTCGCCTCCCGTGGCAGCAGCCGCAGCGCGTCGAGCAGCACCGCCAGGCCCTTGCGCTCCTCGTGGCGGCCAACGAAGAAGATGGTCGGCCCGGTGGAGGGCGTCGGCGTGGCCTTGGCGAACCGCTCGACCTCGATCCCGTTGAACAGCAGCTCGTACTCACCGCCCAGGGCCTTCCGGGCCGTCGCCAGCGCGTCCTTCGACACCGCGCAGCGCAGGTCGAGCCGGCGCGCCAGCCAGCGCACCCCCGGCTTGAGTGCGGTGTAGGCCGCGCTGTCCCCCGCCCGGTGGAACGTTCCCACGATCGGCGCGTTGCGGAACAGCAGCGCCGTCATCGTGGGCCCCGGGACCAACGGCTCGTGCAGGTGGATGACCTCGAAGGCCTCGTCCCGCAGGGCGCGGATCGTGCGCAGCTGGGCGGCGGGGTCGGGCGCCAGCGGCGCCACCGATCCGTTGGAGGCCGTCGGCACGCTCTTGCCCAGGGGGGTCACGCCGCCGTCGGGCGGCGGCCCGTCGCACGGTGCCAGCACCCGGACGTCCTCACCGAGGCCTCGCAGGGTTCGAGCCAGGCCCAGCACCTGCCCCTGGACGCCTCCGGGCACCGTGAGGCTGTAAGGGCAAACGAGCCCGATGCGCACATCGAGAACGTTACGGGTCGGTCGCAGACCGACGCCATTAGGGGCGGCGGGTGGGGGTCGGGCTGGAGGCTAGGTGGGTGGCTGGAGCAGGGCGAGCCGAGCGCTGGGCCCGGGTCACAGCTTCACCCGGCGGGCGCCGGAACTGTCGCTGGGCCAGTTGGGCTGGAGCAGGTGCCATTGCTCGGGCGCGCGGCGGATCAGGCCCTCGAGCTCATCGGCCATGGCCTGGGTGATGCGTGCCACGTCGTGACGGAAGGATCCTCGGCGCTCCGCCGGGATGGGCGGGCGCACGACCGCATGGTGATGCCCCCCACCCTGGTCGTAGACCCCCGTGGGGATCAGCGGGGCGCCCGTCCGCAGCGCCAGCACCGCCGGGCCCGACGGCAGGGTCGTCGTTTCGCCGAAGAAGGTCACCTCGGTGCCAGCGCCGCCGATGTCGCGATCGCACAACAGCGCCACCACGTG
>JBOGHG010000402.1:0-3097 GCA_050744525.1 Acidimicrobiales bacterium
GGCCATTATCGCCGCCCGGCTGGTCGTGCGGTGGCCCACGAGGAACGCGAGCAGGGCCCGCACCCGTTCGCGTCTCAGGTCGCCATCGGCGACGGGTCGGCCGTTGCGCGCGATCGCGAGGGGGCCGAGCACGGCGATCTCGGTGAGGTCTGCCGGCGGGGCCGGCACGGCCGCCAGCAGCGACTTGGCGAGCTTGGCTCGGTGCGTTCGCGCCGCGGCCTCGGCGCGCATCGCCTCGCGCCCCTGCGGCCCGAGAGCATCGAGCAGCGCGGCCCCCTCGGACCGGCCGGCGGCCTCGAGCCCGCACGCCAACTCGACGGCGAACTGGACGGGCAGTGCGGCACGGACGCCAGACATGTCGCTGAGGTCGAGGTCCCGCAGGCCTCGGCGCACCTCGTCGGCGTCCCGGGCGCCAGACCCTTCACGGCCGGCCCCGTTCCGGAGCGCCACCACCGCCCGCGCGAACGTGCGCGCCTTGGCGACGTGACCCCGAAGTTCGGCCGCATCCCAGCGAGGGCGAGCCGAAGGCACGAGCACATAGGTCAGCGCCAAGCCGCGGCGCCACGCGCGCCGGTTGATCCCGCTCTCGAGGCCATGGACGGCGATGGCCCGCTCGAGCAGGTCGGTGGCTGCCGGCTCGTCGCCACCAGTCACGAGCAGCGCCGCCTCCGCCAGGGCGAGACGAGCCGCCTGGCCGAAGTCGGTGTCCCCCTCGCTGCGCCGGACCCGCGCCACGAGGCCCTGCGCTGCCTCGACATCACCGACCCAGGCGAGCACGAACGCGGCCTCGGCCTGGCTCACGAGGATGAACTGGCGCACACCCGTGGCCTCCATGCCGTCGGTCACCGACGGGACCGCAGCGACCACCTCGTCGACCTGGCCCAGCGCCCAGCGGGCCTGGAGGTGCGCGCCCTCGACGGCGAGCCGGAGCGCCGGGTCGGGAATGGGGGGAATGGCATCGATGACCGCGATGGCCTCCTCGGCCCGGCCACCGCCGGCCAGAGTCGTGGCGCGCAGCCAGGCGGCCATCGCTTCCCATGCGTCGTCGAACACGCCCGGCTCGATGGCGTCGAGATTGGCGAGCACGTCGTCGTCGCCACCCACGATGTCGGCGACGACCGCCTGGCCCAGGCAGACCACCGCTTGGGCCAGGCGATGACCCTCGGCCCCGAGCTCGACCAAGCGGGGGAGCACGTCGGCCAGCAGCCCGCGGTCCCCACGCCACCAGGCGACCTCGCCGAGCAACGCGAGGGCCCCCACCTCACCGTCGGGGTCGCCCGCCTCCCGGCAGCGCAGGATGGCCGTTTGTAGTGGTTCCGTCGCGTCGGCGGGCGCGAGGACGGCAGCGCGGACACCGGCGGCGAGGGCGGCGCCGGCTGTGTCCCGCGCGGCCTCGGGCAGGTCGGCGAGCCAGCGGTCGAGCTGGCGGCCCGCTGGCCGGTTGGCACCGATGCAGGCGGCCCGCAGGATCCCGGGCACGACGTCGACCAGGCCGGTGTCGCGGGCCAGCGTCATGGCCGCGTCGTGGCGGTGCTCGGCGACCAGGTGGTCGACCGCCCGGCGCCGCATGGACACCCGCTGGTCGTCGCCCAGGGTCAGCGCCGGCACCCCCTGCCAGAGCGGGTGCGGCACCCGCGACCCGTCGGCGCCGTGGGCGACGAGCGGCACGCCGTCGAGCAGGCGCGCCAGGTCGACCGGAGCCCCCAGCGCGGCGCCGGCCAAGCCGTCGTCAGCGCCGCCGAGGTCGGACAGCACCGCCAGCACCCGGCGACCCTCGGGTCCCAGGGGCTCGAGGATGTCCTCCCACAGGTAGTCACCGGCCAGGTCCTGTCCGACGCTGGCCGCCAGCTCGGCCATCGCCGGCCATCCGCCCGTGTCGTCGAGCCGTCCGGCGGCGATGCCCCGGCGGGCGGCGAACCCGGCCAGCTCCTCGTCTGTGAAGCGCAGGTCGTCCTCGGCCAGGCCCAGCACGGCACCCTGCGTCGCGAGGCGGGCGAGGGGCACCGCCGGCGACGAACGGCCGGCCAGCAGCACATGACCGTTCGCGGGCAGGCCGTTGATCAGGGCGGTCAGCCAGGTCGCCCCTGCCGAACCGGGGACGAGCAGGTGCACGTCGTCGATCACCAGGCTCAGTGCCGTCGGAGCCCGCCGCCACACGGCGTCGGCCACCGTGGCCGGATCGGACACCTCGTCCGTCGAACTGGCGATCGTGCCCGCGGCCGTTCGCCGGCCCCACCCTCCGAGCGCCGCCATCAGGTCGCGGGCCAGGGCGACGCCGTCGGCATCGGCCTCCTCGAGGCCGATCCAGACGTCCTCGCCCCGCGGCGCGAGCCGGTTCTCGGCGACGGCCTGGGCCAGCAGCGTCGTCTTGCCCATCCCGGGCCCGCCCACCACGGTTGTCACCCGGTGCTCCCAGCGGCCGAGCAGGGCGCACA
Organism: Acidimicrobiales bacterium; assembly: GCA_050744525.1. Lineage (GTDB taxonomy): Bacteria > Actinomycetota > Acidimicrobiia > Acidimicrobiales > VFJN01 > DASQUK01. The sequence goes on from JBOGHG010000402.1 coordinate 2,436, forward strand.
GCAGCCGCGGCCGCTTCAGAGAGCCGGGCCTCGGCTCGGGTGGCTCGAATCTGAACGAGCGAGGCATGTGCCACGACACCCTAAGAGGCCCAGCGGATGGGGCGCTCCGTAGGGCACCCCCGCGTGGGAATTTGTTGCTGGGTCGCAGCTCAACAGCTGGGCCTCCTAGCAGCGCTGACCGCCGTGAGTCGCAATGGCGTGCCCATCCGCTGACGTTCTAAGTCGGCCGCGCCGGTCCGGCTCGCTTCGTGCTCGCTAATGCGCCTCGGTCACGGTTCCCGTCCCCAGCTGGAAGCATCGGGGGCCGCAACGCGGGCGATTGCCGGCCCCCGAGCTTCCGTGAGCCTGGCGTGCAGCATCTGAGCCAGGCGACGGCGAAGGGCACGGTCAGGAAGTAGGTCAGGCGGGGAGTGGTGAGCCACGGGTCTGTGCGGACGGCGGAACGAGATCCGGCGCCGCAGGCAGCGGGGGAGGGCCGCACCCCGCCGTCCGCACCCCGGTAGGCACCTATGCTCAGGGTCGGAGCAGCCCGGAGGGGGTAACGGCCATGGCGCGCAGACCGCTGGTGCTGGTACTGGTCCTCGGCTTGGCGGCCGCGACGCCCGGGTTGGCCGGAACGGCGAGCCCGGCGGGAGCGGAGCCCGCGACCGTGACCGTTGCGG
>JBOGHG010000403.1:0-3093 GCA_050744525.1 Acidimicrobiales bacterium
CCGCACCCCGACGATCGGTGCCAGCCGGTCGCGCAGCGACCCGGCCCGCAGGTCGCGCAGCAGGTAGCGGTCCCGGCGTGGGCGCCGCACCTCGGCAACGAGCGGCGCCCGCCCGCCCGGTTCCCGAAGCACCAGGCGGGGCCCGCCGCGGCCGGTCTCGAGGTCGAGATCGACCCCGGCGGCCCGCAGGCGGCGGTCCGCGGTGTCGAGCACGGTGTAGGCGCGGCTGGCCCGCGGCTCGGCGATCAGCGGGAAGCGCTTGTCGAGGTAGGCCAGCAGGCCGGGAAGATCGACGCCATCCGGCAGCGCGTAGGACACGGTCGGGACGTCGAGCGGCATGGCCTGGCGAGTCTGCCATGCCGGTCTGGCATGCTCCGGTTCGATGGGTCGCGGGATGATCGCGCTGGTGCTGGGCGGGACGCGCTCGGGGAAGTCCGAGGTGGCCGAGTCGCTGGCCGCCGGCACGGGCCCCGGAGTGACCTACGTGGCGACCGGCTCCCCGTCCGATGCCGAGATGGCGGCACGCATCGCCGCCCATCGGGCCCGCCGCCCCGCGGGCTGGGCGACGCTCGAGGCGACGACCGACCTGCCGCAGGTGTTGACGACGCTCGATGGCCCCGCGGTCGTCGACTCGCTGGGCGCCTGGGTGGCGGCGCACGCCGACCTGGCCCCCGACGTTGCCGGCCTGTGCCGGGCGCTCGCCGGGCGGGCCGCCGACACGATCGTCGTGTCCGAGGAGGTGGGGCTCGGGGTCCACGCCCCGACCGGGGCCGGGCGCCGCTTCGCCGACGCACTGGGCGAGATCAACCGGGCCGTGGCCGAGATCGCCGACGAGGTGCTGCTGGTGGTGGCCGGACGGGTCCTGCCCCTCGCCCGGGCCGAGCGACCCCACCGGCGCGCCTCCACGGACTGATGCGGAGCGCGCTCGGCTTCCTCACCGTCGTCGGCGGCGCCGCCCCGCCCGACAGCCGCGCCCCGGCGTGGTTCGGTCCCGTGGGCGCGGCGCTCGGACTCGCGGTCGGCGGGGCGTGGTGGGTGGCCGGCGAGCTGTGGCCGCCGCTGGTCGCCGCCCTCCTGGCGGTGGCTGTCGACGCCGCCCTCACCGGAATGCTGCACTTCGACGGGCTGGCCGACAGCGCCGACGGGTTGCTGCCGCCGCTGGATCGCCAACGCCGCCTGGAGGTCATGGCCACCCCGGCTGTCGGCGCCTTCGGCGTCATGGTGGTGACGCTGGTGGTGCTGGCGCGGGTGGCGGCCCTCGCCGCCCTCCAGCCCGACCCGCTGCTGGTGGTCGGCCTGTGGACCGCCTCCCGGGCCGCCATGGCGCTGGCCCTCGCCTGGCTGCCGTACGCCCGGCCCGCCGGGGGCGCCGCCTCCGGCTTCCGGGGCGGCCCCACCACGCCGGGGCTGGTTGCGCTGGCGGTGGGCTGCGCCCTGGTGGCCTGGGCGTTCGCGGGCGGATGGGGACCGGGCGTACTGGTGGCCGCCGGCGGCCTGGCCGGGTTCGGCGCGGTGGTGACGCTCGCGTGGCGCCGGCTGGGCGGCTACACGGGGGACGTGTTGGGTGCCGCCGGCCTGGTCGCCGAGACCGTGGGCCTGTTGGTGGCGGCGGCCCGCTGGTAAGCGCCCGCCGGTGCGATGACGCGGCGTTGGCCCACGTCCGGAAGGGTCGGCGATCATGACCGGTCGTGGCGTCCGATCCTCACACGCCGGGCGAAGCGCGAGCGGCCTGTCCCATCGAGGCCGTCGTGGTCGACCCCGCGGCTCTGGCTGATCCGGTCCTCGTCCCGGGCGTCCGCCGGCTGCTGGCGGCGCTGGCCCGTAGCGGCATCGCCGTCCACACCGCTCCCGCACCCACCGGGGACGGGGACCGGACGCTGGTCATCACCGACCACGCCCGCCCCCTGCACGTCGCCGTGTTCGACGGGCTGGCGGCACGGGTCGGCACGTTCGCGGCCGCGTCACTGCTGCAGGCGCCGCTGGACGTCGAGGCACAACGCCGGGCGGAGCAGCACCAGCTCCGGCTCACCAAGCCGCCCGGATCGCTGGGCCGGTTGGAAGCCGTCGGCGCGCGGCTCGCCGGCATCGCCGCCGCCGCGCCCCCGCCGCTGCCGCGGCCCGCGGCCGTCGCGGTGTTCGCCGGCGACCACGGCGTCCACGCCCAGGGCGTCTCGCCGTGGCCGCAGGAGGTCACCGCACAGATGGTCGGCAACTTCCTCGCCGGCGGGGCCGCCATCAACGTCCTGGCCCGCCAGGCCGGGGCGGACGTGGTCGTGGTGGACGTCGGGGTGGCATCGGAGCTGCCAGAGGTGCCCGACCTCCTGGCGCGCAAGGTGCGGGCCGGCACCGCGGACCTCGCCCTCGGACCGGCCATGACGATCGACGAGGCCCGGCGGGCCCTCGACATCGGCGCCGAGGTCGCCGCCCGCCTCGTCACCGGGGGGGCGCGCTGCCTGGTCACCGGCGACATGGGCATCGCCAACACCACGCCCGCGTCGGCCCTGATCGCCGCCCTCATCGACCAGCCGGCGTCGGGGGTCACCGGTCGGGGGACGGGCATCGACGACGACCGGCTCCGCCGCAAGACGGAGCTGGTGGCGGCCGCCGCCGACCGGGCGCGGCTCCGTCACGGGGACGATGCCCTGGCGGTCCTGGCCGAGGTCGGCGGCCTCGAACACGCGGCGTTGGCGGGGTTCGTGGTCGGCGCCACCGCGCTCCAGGTCCCGGTCGTGGTCGACGGCGTGATCTCGGCGTCGGCCCTGCTGGTCGCCAGCCGCCTCGCCCCCGGCGTGGAGGACGGGGTGATCGCCGGCCACCGCTCGATCGAGCCGGGTGCCTCGGCGGTGCTGGACGAGCTGGGCCTGCGCCCGATGATCGATCTCGGTCTCCGCCTCGGCGAGGGCACCGGCGCAGCGTTGGCGCTGCCGCTGGTGGAGGCCGCCGCGCGGGTGCTGGCGGAGATGGCCACCTTCGACCAGGCGGGCGTCACGAGGAAGAGCGAGCCCGGGACGGCGGGCGTGGTCGGGCCGGATGGGCAGCCGTAGACGGTGGGCTGCCGCCCGAGGGGTATGACAACGGCCGGAGCCAACCCCT
>JBOGHG010000404.1:0-3085 GCA_050744525.1 Acidimicrobiales bacterium
ATGCCGGTGGTTCCACACCGGCCACGGCGCCGGTCGGTATGCCCAGAAGAACGGTCGCTTGCCGAGTCGCAGCTCGGCACCGACCCATTCGGCGCTGGGATGTACGGCGGCTGTCGAGCGCTTCTTTTCGACATCTTCGCCTGGGCACCGGCGGCGCCTGGCCCGCCCGCTCGCTCCTGCCCGGCGTCACGGCCTCGCTCTTCATCTCCATCGTCGCCTAGGTCGGGATCGCTTGAGCCCACCGCTGCTCCCGATCGCCGCGCCGGACCTCGTTCAGCGGGATCGGTCGACATCGCGTCGGTGATCGACCCGCAGGACGACAACAGTTTGTGCCACACCAGACCCCCGCGAAAGCCCGGTCGGAGCAGCGCGAAGCGTCATGCGCCTGCTCTGGACCAGACGCTGACCTCCCTGCCGAGGTAGGCGGCCAAACGGTCGATTGCCGAGGCGTCCGCATCGACGTCACTTGCGTCCGCGAAGGGAGACCCCTCCGGTCGGCGGGCGGGAAGCCAACTCTGGTATTGCGCCAGGCTCGCTTCGGCCACTTCGACGTCGAAACTGGGCTCCTGCCCGGTCGCCATCGCGAGATCCCAACCGTGCACGAGCGTCTCACCGAGATGGAGGTACAGGGCTGACTCGGCACGGCCACGGCCAGTCGGGAGCGTGACCTCGCGGTCGAGAACGCCCGGCTGCTCCCAGGCTTCCAGCATCATCTCGACCGTCCGCCGGTACGTGCCCGACGGATCGTCTCCGACCTCAACGGGCGGCGCGCCGCGGCTCCAATCGCCCCCTCTCGCGATCTCGATGTACTTGACGTTTCCCGCGATGAGGTGCGCCACCAGGTCAACCACGGTCCACTTGGGGCAGGGCGTGGGCGCCCCGTGCTGGTCGTCGCGCGTCGCATCCATGATGACTGCGGTCGCAGCCGCGGCGCGGCGGTCGAGCTCAACGACGTCCACGTCGGCGAAGATAGCCCTCGCTCATGGGGGCGAAGAGAAGGATGCGGACTACCGTCGGCTTCGCAGCACCGTCACAGACACCGGCGGCTCGGGGCGGATCGCGTCCCCTCGCCTCACATGCGAATCCTGGCGGATACCGGCCGGCTGGCGTGCCCACCTTGGCCTTGACCTGCTGGATCGCTCTGGAAGCGCAACGATTTGGGCGGGGAGGAAGCCCTCGCCCTCGCCGTGGGAGCCCAGCATGCGGGTCGCCCGACGTCGTCGCTGAGTGGTGCATCGGTTCCCGGTTGCAACGTCGAGCCACGATCTTCGCGAGGCAGATCACGACGGCAACCGCGATTCCTCATGGCACGCCAATGGCACGCTAGGCACCAGCGACTGACACGTGCGCCGGAGAGGACCTCGGACAGTGCTCTGACCAGCACTTGTTGAGAGCGGGTGACGGGAATCGAACCCGCATGGCCAGCTTGGAAGGCTGGAGCTCTACCATTGAGCTACACCCGCAGGGGTGAACCGTCGGGGAGGGGGGATTTGAACCCCCGACCGCCTGCCCCCAAAGCAGGTGCGCTACCACTGCGCCACTCCCCGGTCCCTAAAATGGCCTCTGACCTGCGCTTTTCGCCTCCCAGAGCCTCCGGCTGCTCGGAGCCCACCGCTGGTACCTACCTAACTCGGTGGGTTCCCAGGAGGCAAAACGTGCCCAGATCGGCGGTCACGAAGCCAAGCGTAAACGACGTCAAGGCGCTGCAACGAGACTTTGACCGCTCGCAGCGGCGGCTCGGCGCTCGCCTCGGACGATCGGGACCCACCCCGTAGACTCGTTGATGCCCTCGAGCGGCGGAGGTCCGAGGTGATGCGGCGGTTAGCCTGGCAACGATCTTGTTGGCGACTGGCCTCGTGCCGATGTCCGGTCTGGACGACATGTGGAGACGCCCTACGGACCTCTTGGGAGGTTGGGCTGAGGGCGTCGAGGGTTCAGACGGGCGGTTAGCACCACCACGAAAGACAAGAGCCTGCACCCTTCCCGAGGCGGCGGCGACGGCGCAGAATGGCAGACGGAACGCTCAGCGGGGGAGGGACATGCACGCCACTGACGAGGCCTCATTCGGGCTGCGGCCATCGACGGCGCTCGGACGAGCGTGGAGAGCGAAGATCGGGGACCACCTGCCGTACGGCCAGCTCGTTCTCCTAGCCGTCGGCACCCTATGCGACCAGAGTGCGCGCTGTACACGCGACCCGGACGGCGTGCGCGCCGAGGTCGCCAGCATGACCGGGCTCGAGGCGTGGAAGGTCTCCGAGGTCGTGCGTTTGCTTGTGCGCGACGGTCACCTCCTCGAAGCCGAGGATCACCTGACAGTCGCATAGCGGCTCAATCTCCGCGAACGCGGAGACCAGGCGGTGTGGCGCGGGAATGGACCCTCACGGCAGCCTCGCAGGACACCTGGCACCCAGACAGCCGGCCTCATTCAGCCACCGGCGACCAGCCCATCCATTGCTGCCACGGTGCGACGATGATGGGCCGGTGCCGTGACCGGCGTTGCCAGCAGCCCTGCATCGGGCCGAAGGTGGAGCAGTGACCCGGCATCCGAACCAGCGCAGCCGAGACTCGCTGCCGGTCGAGCTGCGCCGGGTGACCGTCTCCCCCGCGGCGAGGGCATGGGTCGCCACGGAGACGGGCGGGGCGGTCGTTCGAGCCAGGCGGCTCCCCGGCGCGTCGACATCGGCGGTCCACCGCCTCGACCTCTCCGACGGCCGGGCCCTCGTCCTGCGACGGTACGTCTGGCCCGGTTTCCTCAGCGAGGAGCCGGCTGCCCCCCGACGCGAGGTCGACGCCCTGCTGTTGGCGAGCAGGCACCAGCTCGCCGCCCCCGAGGTCGTGGCCGCCGACATCACGGGCGAGCTGGTGGGCGACCGCGTCCCGTCGATCCTGATGACGTTCCTGCCAGGCCGCGCCCTCGGCGTCCCCGACGTGGGGGCGCTGGCCGAGGTCGCCGCCGAGATCCACGATGTCGACCCCGCGGGCTTCGACCACGAGTACTTCCCCTGGTACCGGGACACGACGACCGGGCCGCCGCCGACGGCCACCCGCCCCGAGCTCTGGGACGCCGCCATCGAACTCTGGCTAC
>JBOGHG010000405.1:0-3084 GCA_050744525.1 Acidimicrobiales bacterium
TCACCGCCGACGGCGTTGGGGCGCTGGAATATCCAGTTCTGCCAGGCGGACAACCGCCCGAAGACCTTGGTCTCCATCGTCTCGGGCCCGACGAAGCGCAGGTTGGCCTCCATGCCCGTGAGGGCGTCGGGCGAGAACGCCGCACGCTCCTCGAGCGTGAGCCGCACCTCGTCGTCCCAGTCGATCTCGTCGGGAGTGAACGTCACCAGGCCGGCATCGGCCGCCTCGGCCGCCAGCAGGTCCTTGCCGATCTGGGCGCGGGCGGCCTCGAGGGCGGCGGCGTCGCCCCAGAACCGTGACGCCAGGCGGCTGAGGCCGTTGGACATGGGGAACCAGCCGTCGTTCGCCGCGGTCAGCCGGAGCTGGGCCGCCGGCAGGTCGCGGTCCGGGCGGGTGCCGTCGAGCATGAACGACCGGTCGGCGGCGAGGACCAGCTCGGCGAGCAGTCCGGCGAAGCAGCTTCCGGGCTCGATCAGGGTCACCAGCGTGCGGGCGGACAGGTCCAGGCGCTTGAGGACCCGGGCCCAGTACAGGCGGATCTCCCGCAGCAGCCAGTGGTCGGACGGCCCGGGGGCCAGCGGCTCCTCGGCGGCCACCACGAGGCCCGGGTCGCCCTCCGTGCGCAGCACCCAGGTTCCGATCTCGGGCTCGTTGAAGCGCAGTCGCAGGATGGCGTCGTCGAGCTCTCTGGCAACGCGCAGGAGCCAGGCCGAGGAGCCGGCGGCGAGCAGCTCGGCGGGGTGGGACCGTTCGGGCCCCGCCGGCCCATGGACCGAGATGCCGGCGAGACCCAGCCCTCGATCGATGTCGACGGACACCGCGCCGTAGCGGAGGGCGTCGTCGTCGACGTCGATCTCGAGCGGCACCAGCGGCACCCCGGGACCGCGATCGGGACGATCGGACGCGGCCGCTCGCGCCAGCGCGCGTTCCCGCACCAGCTCGTCGAAGCGGCTGCGGGGGGCGACGGCGTCGACCAGGCCCCATTCGACCGCCTGCCGCCCCTTGATCCCCTCCGGGCGGGTGGCGAACACGTCGGCCCGGTCGCGCCGGACGTGGCGCTTGTCCACCACCCGTGTGAGCCCGCCCGTGCCCGGCAGCACCGCCAGCAGCGGCACCTCGGGCAGCGACACCGCCGAGGAGCGGTCGTCGACCAGCAGGATCTCGTCGCACGCCAGCGCCAGCTCGTAGCCGCCGCCCGCGGCCGTGCCGTTGACGGCGGCGATCCACGCCTGGCCGGAGTGCGCCGTCGCGTCCTCGATGCTGTTTCGGGTCTCGTTGGTGAACTTGCAGAAGTTCACCTTGTGGCGGTGCGTCGACCCCGCCAGCATCTGGATGTTCGCGCCGGCGCAGAAGACCCTGTCGAGCCCGCCGGTGACCACCACCGCCTTGGCCTCCGGGTGCTCGAAGCGCAGCCGCTGCACGGCATCGTGGAGCTCGATGTCGACGCCGAGGTCGTAGCTGTTGAGCTTCAGCTCGTAGCCACCCCCCGGGTAGCCCTGATCGGGCGTGACCCGCATCGTGAGCGTCGCCACCGACCCGTCGAGGGACAGCTCCCAGTGCCGGTACGAGGATGGATCGGTCCGGAACTCGATCGTCATCTGGGAGTGAGCGTATCGACGGGGGGCCGGGCCGCGGGGGCCGGGGAGCGCCGGACCCGCCGGCGGCGGAGACGCTGGGCGAGCGACTGCACGCTGGGCACGACGCCACGGGGAAAGAAGAGGAACAGCGCGATGATCACCGCCCCGTAGACGATCAACCGGTACTCGTTGAAGTCGACCATCCACTCCTCGAGGACGGTGAAGGCGGCGGCGCCGACCGCGGGGCCGAGCAGGCTGCCGATGCCACCGAAGGCGAGCATGACGATGACCAGCACGTCGACCTCGCCGAAGCTGAACGTCGTCGGGCTGATGAACCTCTCCGTGTGGGTGAAGAGGGCACCGGCGAACCCGATCATCGCCGACCCCAGCGTGCCGGCGAGCACGCGGTAGCGCTTCACGTCGACCCCGGCCAGCTCGGCGGCGATCTCGTCGTCCCGCAGCGCCCGGAACGCCCACCCGACGTGCGACCGCTGGAGCGCCCGGTACAGCGCGAGGTAGACGAGGACCAGGCCGAGCAGGATGTAGAACGGCGCAACTTGCTCGCCGAGGAACGTGTCCTGCCCGGCCTCGATCCGTAGACCGTTCTCGCCGCCGGTGAGGTCGCGCTGGCCGAGCAGCAGGCTCTGGAACGACAGCGAGAACGCCAGCGTGACGATGCCGGTGAAGATCACCCCCAGCGAGCGGCTAACGGCGACCCAGCTCAGCAGCGCGCCGGCGGCCGCAGCTATGAGGCCGGCCAGCACCATGGCGACCACCAAGGGGAAGCCGTGGCGGTCGCTCAGGATCCCGGACGCGTACCCACCGAGGCCCGCCAGGGCGCCGGTGCACAGGAACAGCTGCCCGGTGCTGCCGAAGATGACGTTGAACCCGATCGCGTAGGCGGCGAACACGACACCGCTGATGACGACCCCCATCATCGCCCCCGAGTCTCCGTAGCGCAGCGGCAGCAGCGCCACGACGGCGCCGGTCAGCACGATGGGCGCGTAGGCACGCAGTGCCGGCGTGCCCGTCCGTCCGACGGTTGCATCCAGCCGCACCTGACCTGTCATCGCCGCATCACCGCATCACTCCCGTCCCGCACCCAGCAGGCCCGCCGGGCGCGCCACGATCGTGACCGCTGCCGCCCCGAGCAGCACGACGGTCGTGATGTACGTGCCGATGTAGTGAGCGCTGATGGTGTTGACGATCCCGAGCAGCACGCCGGCCAGGAACGCCCCGGACACGCTGCCGAGGCCCCCGACCACGGCCACGATCAGGGCCAAGACCGTGAAGTCGACGCCGGCGTTCACCGTCACGGGCGACGTCATCGAGCGGGTCACCGCCACCAGTGCGGCCAGGACGCCGCTCAGGGCGAAGACAAAGGCGCGCACGGTCGCCGGGCTCACGCCACAGATCCGGGCGCCCTCCTCGTCCTGGATCACCGAGCGCACGGCCTTGCCCATGGTGGCGTAGCGGAAGAAGAGGACGAGGACCGCACCCACCCCCA
>JBOGHG010000406.1:0-3078 GCA_050744525.1 Acidimicrobiales bacterium
CTCCCGCTGGTTCCCGCGCCAACGCGTCGTACGTCGACGACAGCAGGGGCGACAGGCGCTCGACCAACTCGGCCCGCGCCGCCGCCAGCGCCTCGCCGGCCTGCGCCAGCTTGGAGTCCCACACGTCGAGGGTGAAGGCGGCCGCGTCGTCGGGTCGCCCCCCGGTCTGTCGCAGGAGCGCGTTGCGCTGACGCAGGATCCTGTCCACCTCCGACCTGAGGGCGTCGTTGCGGGGATGGAGCGCCACCAGCGCGTCGTCGAGGAACCGTCGTCGTTCCCCCGGCCCGTCTTTGACGATGTCCAAATCATCGGGCGTGAAGACGGTGACGCGCAGCGACCCGAGCAGGTCCCGCGCCCGGCGCAACGTCTGACGGTTGACCAGCACGCGGTTACGGCTCGCCGGTTGGAGCTCCGCCTCGAGGAGGACCTCGCGCCCGTCTCGCTCGGCCAGCGCCCGTACGACGGCGAACGGCGCACCCCGCCGCACCAACGCGTCAGTGGGAACACCCCGGAACGACGACAGCGTCGCCAACCAGGCCAGGGCTTCGAGCAGGTTGGTCTTGCCCTCACCGTTGGCGCCAACCAACACCGTCAACCCCGGCGACAAGTTGACCTCGATCGATGTGTAGCTGCGGAAATCGGTGAGCCACAGCGTGCGGACGTGCACGCCTCAGAGCCCCCGCACCGGTCAGCTCACGCGCACGGGCATGAGCAGGTAGAGGAAATCGTCGTGCTCCGGGCTGCGCACCAACGCCGGCTTCAGCGAGTCCACCGACTCGATCAGCACCTCGTCGCCCTCGAGAACCTCGACGCCCTGCAGCAGGTAGTCGGGGTTGAACGCCACGGTCAGCTCCGTGCCCTCGTACTTGGCGTCCAGCGATTCGTGCGCCTGGCCGACGTCCTGGGTGACGGCCACGAGGTCGAGGCCCTCGGGCGACATCGCCAGGCGCACGGGCGTCGCCTCGCGCGCCAGCAACTTCACGCGACGGAGCCCCTCGAGCAGGCCCTCGCGGCCAACGATCAGCCGGTTCGGTGGGGCCGAGGACGGGATGAGGCCGCGGTAGTTGGGGAAGTCGCCCTCGATCAGCATGGTCGTCAGGCGCACGTTGCCGGCCTCGAACCCGGCGTCACGCTGACCCAGCCTGACCGTCAGCTCGCCCACGCCGCCGAGCACCTTGGTCAGGTCGTTGAGCGCTCGGGACGGCACGAGCACCGACTGACCCTCCGCCAACACGCTCTGTCCCGGGAGGTCGCGCACCGCCAGCCGGAACGAGTCGGTCGCCACGAGGCGCAGGCCCCCCTGCTCGGCGGACAGCAGCACGCCCGTCAGGATGGGGCGGGCGTCGTCGCTCGAGGCGGCCGGGACCACCTGCCGCAACGCCGCCGCCAACTCCGTGGCACCGAGGGTCACGGCCTCGCCGGTGGTCTCGGGCAGGCGGGGGAACTCGTCCACCGGGAAGACGCGGAGCGTGAACTCCGAACGGCCCGAGGTGATGCGGGCCTGTTCCCCGTCCACGTCGATCTCGACCGCACCGGGGGCGAGCGACCGGACCACGTCGGATGTCAGACGGGCCGGCAGCACGGCTGTCCCATCGGTGCTCCCCTTGACCCCTTCACCGATGACCACGGCGATGGTCAGCTCGAGGTCGTGACCGGTCAGGGTGAGGCTGTCGCCCCGCAACTCGGTGCGGATGCCCGACAACACCGGGAGCGCCCCACCGCGGCTGGCGGTCGCTCGGCCGGCGGTGCCGAGGGCTTCGACGAGAACGTCTCGCTCGCATCGGAACTTCACGCCGTCGCTCGCTTTCTCTGCCTTCGTGGTAGTTATTGGAACCAGTAGTTGTAGTAGGGGCTGTGGATTGTGGACGGTGACTCGTCGTCGCAGGTCAGCGGCCCGTTCGTCGTCCCCGTTGTGTCCCCAGGCTCCCACAGGTCGGGGACCACGCGCGTGACCCCCCTGGGGAGGAACGACGCCTCGTCCACCGGCCACGGGTGCCGATCCACAGCGCGTCCCGAAGGTTCTCCACGGTCGCGGCTCCGCGCCGATCAGTCACCTTGGCGGACGGCCTTCATGAGCCGCGTGACCTGATCGTAGATCTGGCGGTCCTTGGACATGAGCGCACCGATCTTCTCGACCGCGTGGATCACGGTGGTGTGATCGCGGCCTCCGAACTCCCGGGCGATGTTGGGGTACGACAGGTCGGTCAATTCCCGCATGACGTACATGGCGATCTGCCGAGCGGTCACCAGTGGTCGCTGCCTGTGCTTGCTGGTGATCTCGTCGACGGTGAAGCCGAACTGCTCAGCGGTCTCCTCGAGGATCAGCTGCGGCGTGATGGGCCGCGGCTGGTTCTCGCTGAGGAGGTCGGCGAGAACCTGTGTGGCCCGCTCGACCGTGAGCGGCTCGTGGGTGAGGCTGGCGAATGCGGACACCCGGATGAGCGCGCCTTCCAGTACGCGGATGTTGTCCTTGATGTTGGTGGCGATGAGGTCGAGCACATCGTTGGGGATGCGGGTCGACTCCAGCTCGGCCTTCTTCAGCAGGATCGCCATCCGGGTCTCCAACGCCGGCGGTTGGATGTCGGTCATCAGTCCCTGTTGGAAGCGACTGCGCATCCGGTCTTCGATGCCGATCTGGTCGGGCGGACGGTCGGACGACAGGACGATCTGCCGGTTGGTCTGGTGCAGATGGTTGAACGTGTGGAAGAACTCCTCGAGGGTCTCCTGCTTGCCCTCGAAGAACTGGACGTCGTCGACCAGCAGCACATCGATGTCGCGGTAGCGGCGTTTGAAGGCGTCGCGGCTGTCGGAGTGCATCGAGTCGATGAACTCGTTGAGGAAGGTTTCTGACGTGACGTAGCGGACGCGGTACGCAGGGTAGTTTCGGCTGACGTAGCTGGCGATCGCCTGGAGCAGATGCGTCTTGCCGAGGCCGGCGTGGCCGTAGATGAACAGCGGATTGAACTTGCGGGCCGGCGTTTCGGCCACGGACAGTGCGGCGGCGTGCGCGAAGCTGTTGGACCCGCCGATGACGAAGTTCTCGAACGTGTAGCGGGGATTGAGCTCGACGTCGCCGAG
>JBOGHG010000407.1:0-3060 GCA_050744525.1 Acidimicrobiales bacterium
GTGACCTGGCCCTCGAACCGGAAGATCGAGCCGTGCACCACGGGGATCCCGAGCTTCAGCGCGGCGTCGTTGAGCAGGTAGCGAACGGGGAAGTTGTCGGCGCCGTCGACCACGACGTCGTAGCCCGACAGGATGTCCATGACGTTGTCGGCGCCGAGGCGGACGTCGTGGGTCACCACGTCGACGTCGGGGTTGATGGCCGTGAGCGTCTTCTTGGCCGAGTCGACCTTGCGCTCGCCCACCCGGTCGAGGTTGTGCAGGATCTGGCGCTGCAGGTTCGACTCGTCCACCACGTCCATGTCGACGATGCCGATGGTGCCGACGCCTGCTGCGGCCAGGTACAGCGCCGCCGGCGAGCCGAGGCCTCCGGCCCCCAGCAGCAGCACCCGGGCGTCGAGCAGCTCGAGCTGGCCCTTGACGTCGACCTCCGGCAGCAGCAGGTGTCGCTGGTAGCGGTTGCGCTGCTCCGCCGACAGCTTGCGCGGCAGGGCCCAGTCGCGGCCCTCGTCCTTCCACTTGTTGAAGCCGCCGGTCATCGACACGACGTCGTCGTAGCCGATGTCGGTGAGCGTCTTCGCGGCGAACGCCGAGCGCACGCCGCTGGCGCAGTGGATGATCACCGGGGCCGACTTGTCGGTGATCCGGGCCTCGACCGAGCTCTCGAGGGTGCCGCGGGGGATGTGCACGGCCCCCGGGATCGCACCCTGCTCGTACTCGTCGGGCTCGCGCACGTCGAGGACCACCGCGCCGCGCCGCCGCCGCAGCTCGTCGGCCTGGGCGGTGTCGACCTCGCGTATCTCGGCCTTGGTGGCGGCAAGCAGCTCACGGAAGCTCGGCATGGGCAACCTCTCGGGCGATCTCTCTGCACTGAAAAGCCTACAGACTCGGTCAACAATCTGCGTAGGCGCGCTGTTCCGGCCGGCGAGGGAGCGGGCTCAGGTTCGCGCCGCACCAACCGTGCGGACCCGGCGATCGGTGCCGCGCCACCGTTGGTCGCAGGTGAGGATCTGATCCGCGTCGAGTCGCATGCCGGTGGCAACCACGAGGGCATCCGGAAGGCGGAGCTTCGTCGTCGCCCGCAGCCTTGCGGCCGCGACCGCGATGTCGGAGGTGAGCGGTTCGACGGTGAACAGCCGGGTGAGGGCATGCGTCGCGCGCTCCTCGGTGATGCCGGCGGCAAGGGGGCGGACCAGCGATTCGGCGAACGCAGACGCCGGGAGCACGAGCTGCGCTCCGCGCTCGTGGGCGCTTGTCAGGACGCGATCCGCCGCACGGTGGTGAGCGTCCTCACGGTCGCGGAACGCGATGACGACGCTCGCATCGACGACTACCGGTCCCACTCGGAACGCAGGGCTTCGAGATCACCCGGTTGGTAGACGCCGGTCAGATCTCCGCGTAGGGCGTCGAGAGGATCCACCTCCCGTTCGAGCACCACGACACCGGGCGCCGGGCTGCTGGCCTTCAGGCGATCGCCTGCGCGAATCCCCGCGGCCTGCATCGCTTCGACCGGCAAGGTCACCTGATGCTGGCGCGAGACACGGGTGTGGCCACGCCGCCTGCTCACACCCTGAACCTTTAGTCGTTGAGGCATGACTAAAGGTTAGCGCACGGCGTCCGTCTCGACGTCCAGCCGGCAAGAGGCACGACGCAGGCGGGTCAGGCTTCGATCGGGACGTCGTGGAGGGCCTCGATGAAGTCGCCCCGGTCGACGGCCAACGGGCCCGACACGGCCAAGCGGCGGAGCAGCAGTGTGGCCATGGAGAGGAACGCCACCAGGCTGCCGACCAGCAGGCCCAGCTCGACCCGGAGGAACAGGTCGTCGCTGGCCACCCAGGTCGTGATCGCCAGGGCGACGATGCCCATCCCCCAGCCGATCGCCTGGTCGCGGTGCCCGCCCAGGGCGATGACCGCCTGGGCGCAGGCCAGGGCCAGCATGTACAGGCCGCTGCCGGCGGCGAGGAGCCCGAGCGTGCGGTTGTCGAGATCGGCGTTGGGGAACATGATCTCCACGATCGTCGGCCCCAACACGGCGCCGACGATGGTGCCGGCCACCGCCATGGCGACCACGACCGCCATGAGCCGCTTGAGCCCGACCCGGAAGTCGCCGAGGCGGCCGGCCGTGGACAGCGCCGACAGCTTCGGCAGCAGCGCCGCCTGGACCGCCTGGAACAGGAACAGGGGGATGCGCGCCACCACGACGCCCGTGACGAACCGGCCGGCGGCGTCGGCCTGCGAGTCGGACGCCAGGAGCTTCACGATCACCGGACCGATGTTCATGAGCCCGAACGCCAGCACCGACGCCACCAGCAGGAAGCCGAGGGCGCTGCTGATCTCGCGCAGCACCGCCTCCGGGCCCGGTTGCAGTGACGGACGCTCCACGCGCAGCGCCACCGGCACCGCCAGGAGCCCGGCGACGCCCAGCGCGATGCCGAACCAGCCCGCGGTCTTGACGCCGATCACGGCGCACAGCACCGCTCCTAGCAGCCGGATGAACCCGTCGGCCCCGATGTAGGTGGCGTAGCCCTTGAAGTGCCCCGTCCCCGACATGCAGCCTCGGGTGACGTGCCCGGCCAGCGCACCGGCAACGCCCAGCGCCAGTCCCACCAGCAGCAGCAGCTGGTGGTCGAAGAGCTGGTCGACCGACCACCGGGCGGTGGCGATCAGCAACACCAGCACGCCCAGCGCCAGCCCCACGCCCAGGGTGGCCGCCCGGCGCACGACCGGCGCGCCGCCGACGCCTCGGATGCGGCGCTCGGCGAGCGCGCGGCTTATCTCCTGCTCCAACGGCAGGAACAGGCCCGGGCCGACGAGGAAGACCAGGCTCCAGGTCGCCGACAACGGCGAGTACTCGGCCTTGGTCAGGGGCCGGTCGGCCACCGCCAGGAAGCCGTAGGCGGACAACCCGGCGACGAGGAGGCCGGCCCCGACCGCGAGCGTGCCCGTCGGCAGGGGATTGCGGCGCCTCGCAGCCTCCAGCAGCGCAGCCATCGGCGACAAGCTACTCACATCGCGGGACCCGACGCCCCGAACCGGCGCCGCGGCTGCGCGCAACGGTCACTT
>JBOGHG010000408.1:0-3046 GCA_050744525.1 Acidimicrobiales bacterium
CACCCCCGCGTGGGAATTTGTTGCTGGGTCGCAGCTCAACAGCTGGGCCGTCCGGCAGCGCTGACCACCCCAAGCCGAGAGAACGTGCCTGTCGGCTGATGCTCTAACGTGCCCCACGTCCCATCGTCCCGACGCGGGAGGAGCCCAGCGACATGGACCAGGCGACGCAGCAGGTGGTCATCGGCGCGTCGCCGCAACGCATCTGGGACGTGCTCATCGCCTTCGACGACTACCCGACCTGGGCCCACGACCTGAAGTCGGTGACCGTGGTCGACCGCGACGACCGGGGCCGCCCCCGCGACGTCGCCTTCCGGGCCGCGGCGATGGGCCGCAGCACCAGCTACACGCTCCGCTACGACTACGGGCGCGCGCCCGACGTGCTTGCGTGGCGCCTGGTCGAGGGCGACATCACGCGCAAGCTCGACGGGTCCTACGAGCTGCGGGCCGTCGACGGTGACACCCAGCGCACCGAGGTCACCTACCACCTCGAGGTGGACCTCCTGGTGCCCCTGCCCGGTTTCGTCAAGCGGCGCGCCGAGGCGCGCATCGTCCACACTGCGCTCCGCCAGCTGCGCGACCACTTGGAACACTGATGCCGACCGCTGGGGCACGACCCGGTGACGGGGCGACAGACCACGCCCGGGTGCTGCTGTTCACGGGCAAGGGCGGTGTCGGCAAGACGACCGCCGCCGCCGCCACCGCCCTGCGGTGCGCGGATGCCGGCCTGCGCACCCTGGTGTTGTCGACCGATCCGGCCCACTCGCTCGCCGATGCTCTCGACGGGGAGCTCGGCCCACTCGTGGCGCCGGTGGCCGAGGGGCTCTGGGGGCAGCAGCTCGACGCCCAGGACCGCATGGAGGACTCCTGGGCCGAGATCCAGCGCTACCTCGTGGAGGTGTTTCGCTGGGCCGGGATCGATGCCCTCGAGGCCGAGGAGCTGTCGGTGGTGCCCGGGCTGGACGAGGTGTTCGCGCTGGCCGACATCCGTGAGCACGCCGGCGCCGACTGGGACGTCGTCGTGGTCGACTGCGCCCCCACCGCGGAGACGATCCGGTTGTTGTCGCTGCCCGACGTGCTGGCCCGCTACATGGAGCGGGTGTTCCCGATCGGGCGTCAGGTGAACCGGGTGGTGTCACCGGTGGTGTCCCGCCTCACCACGCTGCCGGTCGCCGACGACGACCTGTTCGCCGCCACCCGGCGCTTCTACGACCGCCTCGCCGGCGTGCGCGACATCCTCACCGACGGCCGGCGCACGAGCGTGCGCCTGGTGGTGAACCCCGAACGGGTGGTGATCGCCGAGGCGAGGCGCACGCACACGTACCTGGCGCTGTTCGGCTACCACGTCGACGCCGTGATCGCGAACCGGATCCTGCCCGACGACGTCGCCGACCCCTGGTTCGCGCGCTGGAAGGCGCTGCACGCCGAGCAGCTGTCGGCCATCGACGAGGACTTCGCCCCGGTGCCGGTGCTCCGGCTCCCGCTGCAGCCCGCGGAACCGGTCGGCCCCGACGCCCTGCGGACCGTGGCCGAGGCCCTCTACGGCGACGAGGACCCGACGGCGCGGTTCGGGTCGAGCGAGCCGATGCGCGTCCGGCGCCAGGGGGCGGCGACGGTGCTGGAGGTCGACCTGCCGTTCACGGAGCGCGAGGAGCTCGAGCTGGGCCGGCGGGACGGCGAGCTGCTCGTGCGCGTGGGCCCGTATCGTCGGGCGCTGCCGCTCCCCGACTCGCTCAGGCGGCGGTCGTTGGACGGGGCGCGACTGCACGATGGCCGGCTGCTGGTCACCTTCACCACCGCGACGGCGCGCTGAGGCGAGAGGGGACGTCGATGGAACCCGATACGAACCGCCCGGACCGTGCCCACGACGGGCTCCAGCACCTGCAGGCGGCTGCGCGGGAGCTGGTCAACGCCGCGCGTGCCCTGCTCGACGTGGCCGAGGACCTGATCGACGACCCGGCGGCGATCGCCACCGTGGCCGGCGCGCTGGGCGCCCTGGGCGACGCCGCCCGGCGCCGGGCCGCGGCTGCTCCCGAGGGCGATGGTGACGGTGACACCGGACCGGAGCCGAGAACGGCGATCGAGCGCATCACCGTTGCGTGATGGTCGCGCGCTCACCTGGCACTGGGGGTGCCGACAGCCCCGGGACAGCCCCGAGCGGGGCCCGGGGCGGTGGCCTACGATCGGCACACACCACGTCGACCGATCGCCCGAACCCCCATGCTCCAGGAGGCGCCGTGGCGGCCATGACCGAGGCCACGATTCGCGAGTTGGCATCGATCAAGGGGGAGCGAGCACCGATCACATCGTGTTACCTCGACGTCGACGGACGCCGGGTGGCCCGCCAGCATGACCTCGAGCACGAGGTCGATGTCCTGCTCAAGGACGCTCGGGCCCGAGCCGACGGCGATGCGTCCGTGTTTCGTGACCTGCGGCGCATCGAGCAGTACGTCCACGGCGGCATCGACCGGTCCCGCATCCGTGGACTGGCGATCTTCGCCTGCTCGGCCGATCGGCTCTGGGAGGTGATCGAGCTGCCGATGCCCGTGCGGAGCCGCGTGGTGATCAACCACGTCCCGGCCGTGGGCGAGCTGGAGGTCCTGCTCCGCGAGCACGAGCCCATGGGCGTCCTCCTGGCCGATCGCCAGCGCGCCCGGATGTTCGTGTTCGAGCTGGGCGAGCTCGCAGAGCGGTCCGAGCTGTTCGAGGCGCTGCCCCGCGATCTCGACGTCCGCGGCGAGCGCGACCGGGGCAGCGACCTCAAACAGGTCGTGGAGACGCACACCCAGCAGCACCTGCGCCACGCCGCCCGGGTGGCGTTCGAGGTGTGGAACCAGCATCCGTTCCGGCACCTGGTCGTCGGCGCCTCCGATCCCCACGTCCGGGCGCAGCTCGAGTCCGACCTGCATCCGTACCTCCGGTCCCGGCTCTGCGGTCAGATCTCGGTGCCCGTCACCGCCGGGCACACCCAGGTGCTGGCCGCCGCCCAGGCCGCCGAGGCCGACGTCGAGCGCCGGCGCGAGGCGGCGCTCGTCGAGCGGCTGCGGGC
>JBOGHG010000409.1:0-3034 GCA_050744525.1 Acidimicrobiales bacterium
CGACCAGCCCCCACAACGCTGCCAAGCCGACCACATCCAACCCTGGACCACCGGCGGCACCACCACCGCCGACAACGGCCAACTGCGCTGCGGCTACCACAACCGCTGGCGCTGGCAACACCCCGACTAGCCCCACATCAAGCAATCTGGCTTGATATATCGAGCCGGGTTGATGTAAGTTGAGCGTGTGAGTGCGCAAGAGGTTGACCCGGGACTGGCACCGCCGGAGTTTCTGCAGCTGACGGGGCATCCCCTGCGTTGGCGGCTGCTCGGCGAGCTGGCCCGGAGCGACCGCATGGTGCATGAGCTGACCGGCCTGGTCGGTCAGCCCCAGAACCTGGTTTCGTACCACCTCGGCAAGCTGCGGGATGCCCGCCTGGTGTCGGCGCGGCGCAGCTCTGCCGATCGCCGTGACGCCTACTACACGGTCGATCTGACCCGCGTCGGTGACCTGCTGTCCGCCACAGGCGGGGCCCTCCACCCTGGCCTTCGTCTCACCCCGCCGTCACCTGGCAGCCCAGGGCCGCGCACGGTGAGCGTGTTGTTCTTGTGCACGGGCAACAGCGCGCGTTCCCAGATGGCCGAGGCACTGGCCAGGGCTCGTTCCGGTGGGGTCGTCGAGGCGCACAGCGCCGGCAGCCATCCCAAGCCACTGCACCCCAACGCCGTCCGGGTGATGCGAGTCGAGCACGGCATCGACCTGGCCGGTCAGGCGTCGAAGCACCTGGGCGTGTTCGCCGACCAACGCTTCGACCGGGTGATCAGCCTGTGTGACCGGGTGCGCGAGGTGTGCCCCGAGTTCCCCGGCCAACCCGAGACCATCCATTGGAGCATCCCCGACCCTGTGGCCGGCCACGCCGATGACGACGCGGGCTACCCGGCATTCCGGCAAACGGCCGCCGAGCTGGAGACCCGGATCGGGTTCCTGCTCGCCGCGCTCACGGACGGAACAACCGCGCCCTGACACCCAAGGAGGAGCCATGACGGAACCGAGCGAGATGGTCAACGTCCGCTACATGGTCGACGACGTGGACACGGCGGTCGACTTCTACACCAAGCACCTCGACTTCGAGCTGCGAACCAGCGCCGCCCCCGCCTTTGCGGACGTCACCCGCGGCAACCTGAGGCTGTTGCTCAGCGGACCGACCAGCTCCGCCGGACGACCCATGCCCGACGGCACCAAGCCAGGCCCCGGCGGCTGGAACCGCATCCACCTCCTCGTCGACGACATCGATGCCGAGGTCGCCCGCCTCCGCCAGGCCGGGCTGAGCTTCCGCAACGACATCGTCACCGGCCCCGGCGGTTCCCAGATCCTGCTCGAAGACCCCACCGGCAATGTCGTCGAGCTGTTCCAACCTGCGGGTGCCTAAGACTAAGAACGTCAGCGGATTCTCAAACGGGCCAGATGAGCGGGACGATGCCGACGGCGACCACGAACCACCAGGCCAGAAGGGGCAGGCCCAGCCGTGCGTAGTCGCCGAAGCGGTATCCGCCGGGCCCCATGACCATCATGTTTGCGGGGGTGGCGACGGGGGTGAGCAGCGCCGCCGTGGAGGCGACGGCGAGTGACATGAGCACCGGTCGCAGCGAGACGTCGAGGTCGCCGGCGGCGGCGACGGCGATGGGGATGACGATGAGGGCGGTGGCCGTGTTGCTGATGAGCTGGCCGAGGAGGGCGGTGAGGACGAAGAGCCCGATCAGCAGCGTGTAGGGCCCTGCGTCCCCGACGATGTCGACGAGCCGGTCGGCGAGCTTGTCGGCGGCGCCACTGGATGCCATGGCGGTGGACAGCGGGATCATGCCGGCGACGAGGACGACGGTTGTCCAGGAGATGGCGCGGTAGGCCTGGTCGAGCGTGACGACGCGGGTCACGGCGAGCGCGCCGGCGGCGAGGAGGCTGGCCACGGCGGGCGGCACCGCGCCGGTGGCGAGCAGGGCGACCATGGCGAGGACGATCACCGTCACGCGCCGGGCGCCGGGCCCGTAGGGCACGGCTTGGCGGCGCACGGCATCCGGGGGGTCGAGGACGAGCACGTCGGGGTCCTGGAGGTTCGTCGCCAGCGCGTCCCAGGTGCCCTGGACGAGCAGGGTGTCGCCGGCCGCCAGGACGGTGGTCGTCGGACCGAGGTCCTCACCGCCGCGCTGGATGGCCAGCACGACGAGGTCGCCGCTCTCGGTCACCATGCCGGGGAAGGCTGGCTCGCCGACCATGCCCGAGCGAGGGGGGATGATCACCTCGGCGACGCCGGAGCGTCGGTGGAACAGGGGCTCGGCCGTCCCGTCGATCTGGTACTGGCGGATCAGGGTGCGGGCGTGGTCGCTGAAGTCCTTGGGCATGAGGCCGGCGCTCCGGTCGGGCACGAGGCGGTGGCCGAACAGCGTGATGATGGCGACGGCGCCGATGACGAGCGGCACGCCGGCGAGCGTGAACTCGAAGTAGCCGAAGTAGTCGCCGCCGGCCTCCTTCGATGCCTCCGAGACGATGACGTTCACCGGCGTCCCGGTGAGCGCCAGCATCGAGCCGGCGTGGGCGGCGAAGGCGAGCGGCATGAGCAGCCTCGAGGCCGGCTGGCGCAGCCGCACCGCCATCACGACGACGACGGGCAACAGGGCGGCGACCGCGCCGTTGACGCTGATGACGGCGGTCAGCAGTGCGGCCAGCAGCATCAGCATGACGAGCAGCCGCGTGCCGCTGGCTCCCGCTCGGGCGAGGAGCTGCTGGCCGGCCCAGGTGGTCACGCCGGTGGCGTCGAGCGCCTCGCTGACGACGAACAGGGCGGCGATGTAGACGACGGTGGGATCGCCGAACCCGGCGAGCGCCTCGTTGATGTCGAGGACGTCGGTTGCCCACAGGGTCAGCGCGGTTCCGATTGCGACGATCTCGACCGGCACCAGGTTCGAGACGAACAGCACCACGACACCGGCGAGCACGACGAAGACGATCGTGCTGTCGGCCATTGCGCACGATCGTCCGCCAGGGGCCGACGGGTCGACTCACCCGGCGCGGGTGATGCAGCGCGCCAGGCCGCCGCCT
>JBOGHG010000410.1:0-3025 GCA_050744525.1 Acidimicrobiales bacterium
CGCCTTTCGACGCCGTTGCGGTGGCGTCCACCTCCGTGACCTCGGTCATTCGCGAGAGAAGCTGCGTGGCTACGCTCGCCGTCGACTCACGGGACGGCCGGACGAAGACCGGACAGCCAACCGACACCGCTCTCGCAGACGCAATCGCCGGCTTCGGGCCGGGTAGAGGCCACGTAGGACCTGGACAATCCATTCCGGCGGAACTGCACCATCGCTCCGGCCAGGTCGCCGCCAGAAACGAGGAGCACCACCATGTTCGTACAGGTGATCGAGGGCAAGGTAGGCGACCTCGACACGTTGCGCAGCCAGATCGACAAGTGGTTGAAGCAGCTCGGGCCCGGCGCGACGGGCTGGCTCGGGCACACGGCCGGCGTGGCGGCCGACGGCACCTTCTTCGCCGCCGTCCGGTTCCGGTCCGCCGAGGCGGCGAAGGCCAACAGCAACCGGCCCGAGCAGGGCGCGTGGTGGGAGGAGACGAGCCGATGCCTGGTGGGAGACGTGCGGTTCGCCGACTGCCGCCACGTTGACAGGATCGGGACGAGACACGGATCCGACGACGCCGGCTTCGTCCAGGTGATCCAGGGACGGGGCGACCGCCAGGCCATGCTGGCCGCATCGAAGGGTCGCCACGGGTTCTTCGCCCGCATGCGGCCCGACGTCCTCGGCGCGTACGTCGGGTGGGAGGGCGCAGGCCGGTTCAGCCAGCTCGTCTACTTTGAGAGCGAGGCCGCGGCGCGAGAGGGCGAGCAGCGGTACGAGATCGTCATGGCCGCCGTCCAGTTCGACCGTTTCATCGACCTTACCGAGCCATGGTTGGCGAGCGCCTGACGACCAACCAGTGTCAGGGCTGGTCTGAAGAGACCAGCCCTGAGGTGCTCGGCCTAATTCGGTCGTAGCTGCTGGGTACGCGATCTATTGAGGACGCTGAGTGAGACGACTGCTCCTGCGTGGGTCGCCCGCCCGGGCGCGGGCGGCCTGACGGACCAGGTGGTCGCGCTCGGCGACGTCCGTCGCCCGACGGGCGGCATCCGCGTACGCCGTGGCGGCGGCAGGGAGGTCGCCGTCGAGCTCGTGCAGGTGGCCCCGGACCGCATGCCACCGGTGGCGCTCGCCGAGCACCTCGCGCAGCCGGTCGGTCTCGCGCAGCCCCGCGGCGGCGCCGAGCACGTGGCCGACCGCGACGGCGCGGCCCAGCACCGCGGCGGGGTCCTGGCGCACCGGGTCGTCGGTGAGGCCGACCAGGTCGTCGTACCAGGCGAGGATCTGCGGCCAGTCGGTCTCCTCGGCGCTGGCCGCATCGTCATGCAGGGCGGCGATGGCGGCCTCGACCTGGTAGCGGCCGGGGCGCTGAAGGGCCAGCGCCGACTGCAGGACGCGCACGCCCTCGGCGATCGCGCGTGTGTCCCACAGGCCGCGGTCCTGCCGGTCGAGCGTGACGATGCGACCCTCTGAGTCGAATCGCGCCGGGAGGCGGGCGTGGTTGAGGAGCATCAGCGCGAGCAGCCCGCGGGCCTCGGGTTCCTCGGTGGCGAGGGTGAGTTGGCGGGCGAGCCGGATCGCCTCGCCGGCCAGGTCTCCCCGGCCGGTGTGGCCGGCCGTGTAGACGAGGTAGAGCACGCGCAGCACGACGGCGAGGTCGCCGGGCTGGTCCAGGCGGCGCCCCCGCAGGGCGCGCTTGGCCCGGCTGATCCGCTGCGCCATGGTCGCCTCCGGCACGTAGAAGGCGTCGGCGATCTCCCGGGTGGTGAGCCCGCCGACGGCGCGGAGGGTCAGCGCCACCTGAGAGGCGGGCGCGAGGCCGGGGTGGCAGCTGCAGAAGAGCAGGAAGAGGGTGTCGTCGCCCTCCACTGAGTTTGTCGACCCTGCGGCGGCGGGCCGCGGCGCGGCGTACGTCGCCTCCTCGCGGCGGTGACGGGCGGCCTCGCTGCGGCGGGCGTCGACGAGCCGCCGGGTCGCGACCGTCGCCAGCCACGCGCGCGGGTCGCGCGGCGGGTGCTCGGGCCACACCCGCAGCGCCTCCAGCAGCGCCTCCTGCAGCGCGTCCTCGGCGGCATCGAAGTCCTCGCCCCGCCGGACCAGGCCGGCGAGCACCCGAGGGACGAGGGCGCGCAGCGCGCCCTCGTCCAGCCGTCGCGTCGGCTCGTCGATCACGCCGGGTCAGTCGTCCGAGGACGCCTCGGACATGACCTCCCGGACGTCAATCCACTCGTACAGCGGCTTCCCGCCCGGGCCGGGCTCGGAGGAGACGTAGGCCGCGAGCTCGACCGCGCGCTCGTGCGACTCGACGTCGATCATGTACCAGCCCGCCACGAGATCGCTGGTCTCGGGCAGCGGGCCGTCGGTGGTGACCGGCGCGGCGTCCGGTCCGCCATAGCGCACCCAAGTGCGCGCTGGCGTGAGCGCCTGCGCGTCCACGAACTCGCCGTTCTCCTCGAGCAGCTGGCTGACGTGCTTGAGGAAGGCGATGTGCGCCTCCACGTCCTCGGGGGCCCACTGGTCCATCGGAGGCACGGGACGGAGCGGCTCCGGGCCGCCGCGGTAGTGCTTGAGGAGCAGGTACTTCGGCATGGTGGTCTCCTGGTGTCGTGGGCCGCCTCTCGTGGCCCTTCATCTGGTGAGCGGAGCCGGTCAGTGCTTCTCGACATCGAATCACCATCCAGCGCCGAAACCCTCGCGTAGGGGGAACGACGACTGGGAACAGCGCAGTCCGGAGGTGAGACCTCGCCGAAGTCGACCAGCCCGCGGACTTCCTCGACGCGCCGGCGGCCGACTCTGTTCGAATCGGCCAGCCAGCGGAGGTGGTCCCGCGCGCTGCGGCCCGTGTGGATGGCCCGGGCCTCGAGGAGGGCGCCCACGTGGACGCTGAGGTGGTGGACGGCCACGGTGTCCCCGTAGCGCTTGGTGACGTCGGAGGCGTCGATGCTGCGGATCAGGCGTGGGCAAAGGCGGCCGGGGCGGCGGGCACGACGTCGGCGTCGGCGCCGGTGGCCGGCGGGGTCCGGAAGCCCTTGACCGTCATGTAGAC
>JBOGHG010000411.1:0-3000 GCA_050744525.1 Acidimicrobiales bacterium
CGGCCAGGCGGGCTGCGGCGGCCGCCGAGCCGTCGACCGGTCGGGCGACCTGCAGCACCTGGCCCGTCCCGGCCAACAGCGCCCGTCCCGGCACCATCTCGGGGACGGCCGTGGAGCGCACGCCGAAGCCGCCGTAGTCGTGGGCGTCGGCCAGCCGGAGGGCCATTCGCTGGCGCACCAGGGACGCGAGCTGGCTGGGCACCGCGGTGGCGCGGTCGGCGGCCACCACGGTGCACATCCGCACTTCGGGCCCGTCGGCGAACACCCGGCCGAAGGCCTCGAACACTGCGCTGCCGGCCAGGTCGTTGTACTCGGCGGCGAAGGTGCTCCAGCCGTCGATCAACGTGACGATCAGTGGTTCGTCGTGCAGGGCCGAAGGGCCCAACCGGCGCCGGCGGTCGAGCTCGGCCCGCAGGTGGCGGATGAGCCGGGTCTGGCGCTCGCGCTCGTTGGCCAGGATCACTGCGCCGACGTGCGGCAGCGGCTCGAGCGCGCCCAGCTCCCCCGCCCCGAAGTCCAGGGCGTAGAGGTGGACGTCGTCGGCCTGGTACAGCCGAGCCAGCGACAGGGCCAGGCCCGACAGGGTCGTCGTGGTTCCGCTGCCGCCGATGCCGTAGACGATCAGGTTGCCGTCGACGGCCGACCATCCCATCGGGTACTGGTCCTGGGCGTCGGGGTCGTCGGCCAGCGCCAGCGGCACGAACTCGGGCGGGTGCTGCGTGCCGGCGTCGTCCAGCGCCCGGTCGATCAGCGCGTCGAGGTCGACGTCGGCCGGCAGCGGATCGGGCCAGGGCCGGCGCGGCTGCGGTCGCCCGGTCCGGGCGAAGGCGGCCCGGATGGCCGCTACCAGCACCGACAGATCCGTGTCGCCTTCCGCGGCGGCGTCGATGTCGGCCAGGGCACCGGGCGCCGGCGGGTCGAGACCGGGTGGCGGTGGCGCGCTGGCCGACCGCGGCGCCGGGCCGTAGACGAACGGTGCCACGTCCACCGGAGCCAGCGCCGCCTCCTGCCGCGACCCGGTGGAGAGGGCGGTCTGGATCGCGACCACCTCGCCCGGTCCCAGCCGCACGTAGGCCCGCCCGGGAGCGGTGCGGGGGATGCCGGCGGCGTCCGGCACGTCGATGACGTCGGTGGAGTCGGTCCTCTCCTGGACCCGGAGGGCGATGCGCAGGTTGGTGTTGGCCCGGATGTTGTCGCTGATCGCCCCCTGGGGGCGCTGGGTGGCGAGCAGCAGGTGCACGCCCAGGCTGCGGCCCCGTTGGGCCACACCCACCAGGGCGTCGATGAACTCGGGCAGCTCGGACTTGAGGGTGGCGAACTCGTCGATGATCACCAGCAGCCGCGGCAGGGGGTGAGGCAGGCCCTGGCGCAGGTAGTCGGGCAGGTCGACGGCGCCGGCGTCGCGCAGCACCCGCTCGCGGTGGCGCAGCTCGGCCTCGAGGCAACGCAGCGCCCGTTCGGCGAGGTGCTGGTCGAGGTCCGTGACCATGCCGACCGTGTGCGGCAGCCGGGCGCACTCGTCGAAGGCGCTGCCGCCCTTGAAGTCGACGAGCACGAACGTGAGGTGATCGGGGTCCACGCTGGCGGCCAGCCCGGCCACCAGCGTGCGCAGCAGTTCGGACTTGCCGGCGCCGGTGGTGCCGCCGACCAACCCGTGGGGCCCGTCGGCCACGAAGTCGACGCCGAACACCCCGTCCTCGGCCACACCGATGGGGCCGGCGAGGGGAGGATCGATGCCGCCCGCCTTCCAGCGGGCCAGGACGGCGTCGGGCGTGCAGTCCTCGAGGTCGAGCAGCGGCAGCAACCGGATCGACGCCGGCAGGCCGGCGCCCACCAGGTCGAGCTCGGGATCCTCGAAGCGAGCGAGCGACCGGGCGCAGTCGCGGGCGACGTCGTCGGCCATGCCGGCGGCGAGGAACCCGGTGATCCGCTGGCCCCGCTGGGGCAGCGTGAGATCGGCGCGGCCGTCGGGGTCGGTCATCTCGATCACGGTGGTGCACACTGCCGGCAGCCGGTCGACGGTGGAGGCGATCACGATGCCCGCCACCAGTCCACCGTCGCCGCGCAGCAGGCTGCGGGTCGGCGCCTTGCGGCCCTCGGTCAGCGACTCGTCGTCGACCACGACGACGACGGTCGGGCCCACCGCCCGCTCGGAACGCTCGGCACGCTCGCGCCCGTCCGCCGGCCTGAGGTGCGCCTCCACCAGGCGGGTCGACAGCTCGGGCTCGTGCGACAGCATGCGGCCGACCCCGCCGGCGTCGCGCGTGTGCGGCAACCACTTGGCCCAGTCCCAGGCCGGCGCAGCCTCGGCGCTGGACAGGATCATCACCGGCAGGTCGGCGGGGCCGTGCAGCGCCGCCGCCTGGCACACGAGGGAGCGGGCCAGTGACAACGCCGCGGCGTGGTCGCCCACGATCCCGACCACCCCTCCCCCCGCCAGGTCGACCGGCACCGGGGCGTCGTGGAGGGTCTCCGCGTCGGCCAGCACCGCCGCCAGGTCCTCGGGTGCGTCGGTCCGGAGCCCGGACTGCGCGACCGGCGGCGACCACGGGACGTCCCCGACGCCGGCGCGCAGCCGCAGGAAGTCGGGGTGCGCCGGCCGGCGCTCCCACAGCGCGGTGCTGGGCAGGTCGACGCGGCGCAGGATCTCGGCGGGGTCGGGATGCGCGACCTGGTTCCGCCGGCGCTCGCCCGCGGACAGCGACGCCAACCGGCCCCGGAACTCGCTCAGCTCCCGGCGGAAGCGCTCGCTCTCCCCCCGGTCCGACCGGCGTCCCCTGCGCTTGGCGTCGATGGCGTTGCCGATGGCCATGACGGGGGTCAACAGCCCGAACATGAGGAACTGCGGCGACCGCATCACCGCGAACATCACGCCCGCGAAGATCAGCGGGGTCACGATGGCGATCAGCGACAGCGGCACCTTGCCCTGGCCGGTCCTGGGCGCCGCCGGGGGTGCGATCTCGGCGGGCGGGGCCGGCGGCGCCGGGCGGGGCGGACGGT
>JBOGHG010000412.1:0-2997 GCA_050744525.1 Acidimicrobiales bacterium
CATGTCCGACAGTTCCTTCGGGCGGCTGAGCGCGACGCAGTGCCCGGCGGCGATCTCGTCGGGAGTGACGCCAAGGCGCATGGAAACCACCTTGCGCATGAAGGCGGGCGGGAAGAAGCGATCCTCGGTGCACAGCACGAACCGCGTTGGCACGGCCGGCCAGGCCTCGAGGGGCCACGGGCTGTTGTACGCGGCCTGCGACTCGGAGCGCTCCTTGCTGAGCGCCTCGTCGGCAAGGGCGCGGGGTACGTCGTGGTAGAAGGCGACGAACGGATCGTCGCTGCCGGTCGCACCGCCGTCTCGCCGGGCTTGCTCCTCGACGGCCTGCCGATAACCGGTGTTGTCCCACCAATCAGCGGGTGCCTCCCCGGGCGCTGGGATCATGCCGGCGACAAGGACGAGCACCTGTGCCTGGAGTCGATCGGCCACCAGCGGCGCGGTGAAGCCGCCGTAGGACTGGCCAACGACGACAAGGTCGCCCCGACCGCCGATGGCGTCGACCACCGTGTCGGCATAATCGCCTAGGTCAGCGGAGTCGTCGTGACAGGGCAGATCCGGCGCCACCACCTCGTGCCCGCACTCCCGCAACTCAGCCTCGACGAGGTGCCAGTACCAGCCCACGTCGCCGCCACCATGGATCAACGCGAACGTGACCATCTCTGTCGACCTCCCTGATGCAACGCGCGACCGCGCGAGCTGGCGCTCGTCGCCTGCTGATCTTCGGCGTAACCCATATGACGACGCGAGCGCGCCGAGCTCATCGCGCAGTCTCGTCACCGATCGACGTTCCCGAAGAAGCACCTGATGTCAAGCGACCTACGGGTGGCATTGGGCGGTCGTGCCTGGACGTTCTGTACCGCCCGCCCGGCAGGCGGCGTGCGCTCTGTCACTGACGCTCCTATGTGTTGTCAAGGATCAACGCCGGGGTGCTGGCACACCAGTGATGGGCCACGTGGGGCACGCTCGTATTTGGCCAATGCGGTCCGGCGCGGTGGCGGTGACGGGACGGCAGGTCGCTTGGAGGACGACTCCCGCTGGGAGTGTCAGGGCAATCTTGGGCCAGTCCCGTCACCGTGACCCGGTGGCGGGCTCGCGGTGCTCATGTAGGGAGCTGGAAGATCTCGCGTGCGACGTAGCGTTTGAGCGCCCGGATGATCTCGGGCTTGGTGCGGCCCTCGGCGAGACGACGGTGCATATTTCACCTCATTTGGCTGAGGACGGGAGCCGGCGACGTCTCGTACGGTCGGGGCGATCCGATCCACTTGGCGCCTACCAGCACTCGGGTTCGGGGAAACGACAGAGAGGACATGCAGATGTCAGAGACGTCATATGATCAACCGACTAGATACGACCTGGGATACGGGCAACGCACGGGCTGGACCGGGTGGATCAGCTTCGCCGGTGTGATGTTGATCATCGGCGGGACGCTCAACCTCCTTTACGGCCTCATCGCAGCCGTCAACGACGAATGGGTCGTCTGGACCAACCGAGCCAACGTCTACCTCGACGTGTCGGAGTGGGGCTGGGCCCACATCGTCCTGGGTGGCATCGTGCTGCTCAGCGGGATCGGTGTGTTCAGCGGCAACATCCTCGCTCGTACGGTCGCCGTCGTCGTCGCCGGTGTCAGCCTGATCGCGAACTTCTTCTTCATCCCCGTCTATCCGCTGTGGGCTCTCACGGTGATCACCATCGATGCCCTGGTGATCTGGGCCCTCACCGCGCATGGTCGCGAGATGCGGGAGGCATGAAGGGAAGGCACAGCCTGCGAGCGAACAAGGCGCGGCTCGAGTCCGCATGATCGAGCCGTTACGTGCAGAGCGCCTCGCCCCGCTCGGGACGAGGCGGTCTGCTCGGCGCGCCGAACACATTTGCGATCGCGATCTTGACGGCGCGGCGCATCACCATGTCAGGGCGATTCACGCCGGTCCGTGAGGTGAGCCTCGTCGGGCGGCTCTCACAGCCGACCGGCTGAGCGGCTTAGGATTCGACCGTGACCGACGGTGGCGGCGGGTCGTCTCCCCCCGCTGGTGGCCTCGATGAGCTGCTGCTCGACGCCAAGCTGCTGATCCCTCAGCCTCGCCCGGGTGCCGTGAGCCGTGGCGAGCTCATCGAGACCGTTCGCACGAGCGATCGCCGCGTGGTCGGTGTCACTGCGCCCGCCGGTTACGGCAAGTCGACCTTCCTGGTTGAATGGGCCCTGGCCGAGGATCGCCGCGTCGCATGGGTATCGCTCGACCGCTTCGACGACGATCCCGCGGTCCTGCTCACCTTGCTGGCGTCCGCATACGCCCGAGCGTCGCTGGGCAACGCGGACCTGGTCGCCGACATGGGCGGCCTCGGGGTCTCGGTGTTGGGACGCGCGGCACCGCGCCTCGCCTCGGTGCTCAGGACGAGCGCAGTCCCGTTCGTGATGATGTTGGAT
The DNA here is from genome assembly GCA_050744525.1 of Acidimicrobiales bacterium. Taxonomy (GTDB): domain Bacteria; phylum Actinomycetota; class Acidimicrobiia; order Acidimicrobiales; family VFJN01; genus DASQUK01. The sequence goes on from JBOGHG010000412.1 coordinate 2,423, forward strand.
GACCTTCACGAACTGCAGTCGCCGGCCTGCCATGACGTTCTGGAGGTGGTGATCTCCGGGATACCTCGAGGCTCCCAGCTGGTCGCGGCGAGTCGGTCCGAGCAGCCTCATCTGCCACGGCTCCGGGCGGCGGGTGACGCGCTGGATGTCCTGGCGAGCGACCTGGCCCTCGACGCGGCCGGAGCCGAGCAGATCTTCACGCAGGCACGCGTCGGTTTCACGCACGAGCTGGCGACCGCGTTGACCGAACGGACCGAGGGCTGGCCTGTCGGCCTCCACCTCGCGGCGGTGATCGCGAGCGACAGCGGTGGCGCGGCGTTGACGATCTCCGGTGACGACCGGTATGTGGCCGACTACCTGTACCGCGAGTCCTTGGCGCGGCTGCCCGAGAGCAGTCAGCGATTCTTACGGTGCACGGCGGTGCTCGACCAACTATGCGCGCCGCTGGGCGATGCCCTCCTCGGAGAATCGGGCGCGCAGGTGGAGCTGCGCAGGCTCGAGGCCGCGAGCACGTTCCTGATCCCGCTCGACCGTCGGCGGGAGTGGTACCGCTACCACGCGCTGTTCCGCGAGTT
>JBOGHG010000413.1:0-2960 GCA_050744525.1 Acidimicrobiales bacterium
GCACCCGCCACCACCACCTGCTCCACACCCCCGGCTGGCACGCAAAACTCCTCCCCGACCGCACCCTCATCGTCACCACCCCCGACGGCCGCACCCTCCAAAGCCAGCCCCCCGGTAGACCGCCACCCCGACCACCGCTCGAATGAGCCGGGGTCGCGAGCACCGGCTCGGGCTCCCAGTCACGCGGTCGGAGGGCGCCCCGGTGGAGGGCGGTACGGTGACCGGCGTGATGAGTGTCGACCGGGTCGCTCGGCTGGCCCTGGAGCTGCCAGAGGTCACCGAAGGCGAGCGTCACGGCAATCGCACGTGGTCGGTCGCGGGCAAGGCCTTCGCCTGGGAACGGCCGTTCAGCAAGGCGGACGTCCGGCGATTCGGCGATGCCAGCCCGCCCGATGGGCCCATCCTCGCGGTTCGAGTCGAAGACCTTTCGGAGAAGGAGGCCCTGCTCGCCGAGCACCCTGAGGCGCTCTTCACGATTCCCCACTTCGACGGGTACTCGGCCGTTCTGGTCCACCTGAAGGCCGCTACGAAGCGGGCGTTGCGGGGCGTGATCATCGACGGCTGGTTGGCGTGTGCGCCGCCCAACCTCGCCAACGAGTACATCGAGCAAGAACAACGAGCAGCTCGGCATCACTGACTCGGTTCTGCCAGTCCTTGCCCTGACCACTGGTCCGAGTGAGCGCAGGTGCCCGGACATCCCGCACGCCAGCGGGCGAGTCACGCCGGCTGGGTCACGAACTCCGTCAGCTTGACACCGTGGTCGGCCGCCAGCATCTCGGCCGCCTTCTCGCCGATCATGATCGCGGTGGCGTTGGTGTTGCCGCTGACCACGTTGGGCATGACGCTCGCGTCGGCGACCCGTAGATCGGCGACGCCCATCACCCGCAGCCGCGAATCGACGACGCTTCCCATCCGGCACGTGGACGTCAGGTGGTACACGGTGAACGAGTAGTGCCGGGCCAGGTCCACGAGCAGGTCGTCGCTCGGGGTGTCGCCCGCGACGTAGCCGTGTCTGGCTGCGAGCGCAGGGGGGACCAGCAGTAGCCCGAGCTCCTGCGGTGGCGGCCAGTTCGCCACGACGTCGAGCGCACGGCGAAGCACCGCGACCATGACCTCCATGTCGTGAGGGTCGCTGAAGTAGTTCATCCGGATGTCCGGCTGGTCGGACGGCTCGGCGCTGGAGAGCACGATCTCCCCCTCGCTGTGGGGCTGCACCGGGTTGGCCAGGACGATCACGCTCTCCGCGTCCGGGGCGAGCCGCTGGTCGGGGTCATCGAAGTAGTCGCCCGGTTCGACCCGCAGACAGCCGCGCCAGATGTCCGGGTTGTAGCCGCAGACGAAGAAGGCGAGCTGGGCGTCGTGGGTGTGCTGGTCGCCGAGACCCGTCGAGAACCAGGCGCACGCTTCGTACAACGACGACGACACCAGGCCGTGCCCGGTGGTGGCCCACTCGGTGACCCGCCGCTCGGCCTCGGCCTTGAGCGCCTGGAGCTCCTCGGGCAGGTCGGCATCGTCGGCCGGGTCGGCGGGCAACGGCCCGGCCGGTGCCCGCAGCGCGTCGGGACCCATCGAGAGTCCCATCTGGCTCATCGACACGCCGATGCCGGGCGCCGGATAGACGAGACCGACCTGCAGGTGGTCCTTGAGGTGCTTGCCGACGTCGGGGGCGTCGAGCTGGCACGGCATGCCGACGGCTTCGAGCTCCTGCCTCGGCCCGACGCCGGAGAGCATCAGGATGTGGGGTGAACCCACCGCCCCCGCGCTGAGCACCACCTCCCTGGCCGCCCAGGCGACGGCGGTCTCGCCGTCGGCGGTCCGGTACTCGACCCCGGTCGCCCGCAGCTGGCCGGGACCGCCTTCGAGGATCACCCGGGTCACGTGCGCCCCGCAGATCACGTCGAGGTTGGGTCGCTGCTCGACGTCGCCTTCGAGGAACGCGTGGTACGTGCTCGACCGCTTGCCGGCACGCGTCGTGGTCTGCAGAAGCGACACGACCCCATCGGGCCCGCCGCGGTCCCTGCCGTTGTAGTCGCCACTCGGGATCCCGGCCGCGACCGCGGCGTCGACGAACTGCTGTGCGCCGCTGAGCACGGGAGCCCGCACCGACACGCCGAGGGGACCCCGGGTGTTGTGGGCATCGGCGTCGACGACGATGTCCCCACTCGGGGCCAGACCCTCGCTCTTCTTGAAGTAGGGCAGCACGTCGTCGTAGCTCCACCCGATGGCGCCGCCCGCGGACCACGAGTCGAAGTCACCCGGATGTCCCCGCACATAGGCCATGTAGTTGATCCCGGATGATCCGCCGAGCATCTTGCCGCGAGGCACCATCATCCGGCCGCCCATCAGCCCGAGGCCACACCCGCCGGCGTCGGCGGTGTACATCCAGTCGGTTGCGGGATTCTGTTGGAGCGTCGGGCAGGCGGCCGGCATCGGCTCCTGGGGAGGTGGAGGGCCCCCCGCCTCCAGAAGGGCGACTCGACAGGTCGAATCCTCCGAGAGCCGGGCGGCGACCACCGCGCCGGCCGACCCACCACCCACGACAATGAAGTCGAACTGCCTGCTCATGCTGCGCAAACGTAGCTGTCACATGGCACGAGCACCGGAGGGTCCGATGTGCTGGTTCCGGATCTCGCCGTGGCATCATCCCCAGCGTGACCTCGCCCTCGATCGAGCAGGGGTTCACGGCCTTGCGCGACGGCGACCCAGCCGCAGCCCGCCGTGCGTTCGAAGCCGCCGTCGCCGAGCGCGAGGCAGGTGTCGCGCTCGAAGGCCTCGCCGAGGCGCTGTACCTGCAGCGTGAGTACTCCGCCTCGGCGGACCGGTACAAGCGCGCCTTCGCGGCCTACCGCAAGGACGGCGACAAGATGGCCGCGGGCCGGGCGGCGCGCTCGGCGGCGTGGATCACCGGCAACGTCTTCGGAGATTGGGCGGTGCAGAACGGCTGGTTCGCTCGGGCTCGC
>JBOGHG010000414.1:0-2938 GCA_050744525.1 Acidimicrobiales bacterium
GCCCGACCTGGCGCATCCTGCTGTACTCGGACGAGAACCCGCCGGCCAAGCGGGGCCTGGTTCTGGTGGACGGTCACGACGGCGAGGTGATCGAGCACTTCGTCGAGAAGAACCCCGAGGACTGGTCGCAGCTCTCGTAGGGCACTCCACCCGGCGGCGGGCGAGCCTCAGTCCGGGTCAGCGGGCCGGCCGCGCACGGCGGCCAGCACCTTCTCCGCGTCCCGCAGGTGGGTGACCCCGGCGTCGACCGCGGCCCGGGCGATGTCGAGGGCGGTGACGGTGCGGCCGTCGTCGACGACGGCCGGGCGCGACCAGTCGCCGGCCGGCACGTGGTCGATGCGGTCGGCCATGGCGTTGGCCTCCGACCCCAGCTCCGCCAGCGGCCCGTCGACCACGCCCGGGGGGGCGGCGGGGCTGGGCGAGGCCGAGGGAGCGACGTCGGCCGCCGCCAGCGGGGGCGAGTCGGCGGTCAGGACCCTGGCCAGGGCCCGGTCGGCCCCGGCGATGAACCGGGCGGCGGCCACGGCATGGTCGATCGCCGACCAGTCCCCGGCCCGGCGATGCGCGAGGTCGTCGGCCGACTCGTCGTCGCTCAGGCCGGCGAAGAGCCCGCGGTAGCGGCGCTCGAGACCACGCAGCGCAACGACGGCGTCGGACGGGGAGAGCTGTGACAGGTCCATCTGGCTGGTTCTAGCGCGTCGGACCTTGCCAGCCTGGCCGGATGGCGATGCCGGCGACGGAGCCCACCGACCCGATCCTCACCACGCGTTCGCACGCGGCGCGGGGGTATGTCCAGGTGATCGTGGCGGCGGCGCTGTTCGGCACCAACGCCAGCATCTCCAAGGCGGTGCTCGACGCCGGGATCGCGCCCCGCCAGCTCGCCGCGCTGCGCTGCACGGGTGCCGCACTCGGACTGCTGGCCGTGCTGGCCGCGCTCGGCTCGCTGTCCCGGCTGCGGGTGCCGCGTCGGAGCCTGCCCCACCTCGCCGTGCTCGGCGTCGTGGGCGCGGCGCTCATCCAGTGGTTCTACTTCGAGGCCATCGACCGCCTGCCGGTGGGCATCGCCATCCTCCTCGAGTTCACCGGACCGGTGCTGGTGGCGGTGTACGCCCGGGTGGTGCAGCGTCAGCGGGTGGGTGGCGGCGTGTGGGTGGCGCTGGCGTTGTCGCTGGCCGGCCTCGCGCTGGTGGCCGAGGTGTGGGCCGACACCCGGCTCGACGCCGCCGGCCTGGCCGCGGGGGTGGCGGCCGCAGCCTGCCTGGCGACGTTCCTGCTCGTGGGCCGCCACTCATCGGCGACGCTCGATCCGTTGGCGTCGGCATTCTGGACCTTCGCCTTCGCCAGCCTGTTCTGGGTGCCGCTGGAGCCGCTGTGGCGCGTCGAGGGTTCCATCCTCGGCGAGGCGACCTCGCTCGGGGGGCGGCTGGACGCCATCGACGCGCCGGTGTGGGTGGCCCTCGGGGCGGTCATCGTCCTGGGCACGTTGCTGCCCTACCTGCTCGACCTGGCCGCGCTCGCACACCTGTCGGCCACAACGGTCGGTGCCGTGGGCATGCTCGAGCCGGTGATAGCCACCGTCGTCGCCTGGGCGTGGCTCGAGCAGTCGTTCAGCCCGGCGCAGCTGCTCGGGGGAGTGGTCATCCTGGCCGGGGTCGGCATCGCCCTGCGGGTACGCACCGACGTGACGGCGGTTCCTGCGGAGCCCTGCCCGGCAACCGGGGTGTGAGGCCGATAGCTTGCCCAGCATGTCGATCTATGACGTCAGCATCGGTTCCCTGGACGGCCGGCCCGCCGACCTCCACGACTACGAGGACCGAGCGGTCCTGCTCGTGAACGTGGCGTCGCAGTGTGGGCTGACACCGCAGTACACCGGACTGGAGGAGATCCACGAGCGGTTCGTCGACCGCGGCTTCACCGTGCTGGGTGTGCCATGCAACCAGTTCGGCGGTCAGGAGCCGGGTTCGGCCGAGCAGATCGCCACCTTCTGCTCGACCAACTACGGCGTCACCTTCCCGTTGACCGAGAAGGTCGAGGTGAACGGCGAGGGCCGTCACCCGCTCTACCGGCAACTGGTGGACGTGCCCGACTCGGCCGACGGCCACACAGGCGACATCCGCTGGAACTTCGAGAAGTTCGTCGTTGCACCCGGCGGCAAGATCGTGGCGCGCTTCAACCCCATGGTCGAGCCCACCTCCGACGAGGTGGTCGGGGCCATCGAGGAGGCCCTCCCGGCCTGATCCACCGCGGCCGCCGGATCGGCTGCGGCTCGGCGGCGCTCAGCGCCCCCTGGCGGCGCGCAGGACGCGGCCGACGTCCAGGAGGTGGTGGCTGCCCTCGTGCACGGCGATGACGGCCAGCTCGGCGATCGTGGCCGGCTGGCCTCGGCCGGTGATCGTCGGGAGGCGCCACTCGTCGTCGGCCAGCTCGGCCAGCACGGTCGCCAACGTGTCGGCGGCATCGTCGAGGTCGGCGGCCACCGTCTCGCGGTCGAGCGCCGGAGACGCCGCCGCCACCTTCGCCTCCCAGTCGACCTCCGTCTCGTCGGGGTCGGTGTCGGCCAGCGCGCAGCGCACGCGGTCGTCGAAGACGCGGAAGATGTCCCGCACGTGCGCGCTGTACTCGATTGCCGACCACACGCCCGCCGAGGGCGCCCGGCGCACGATCTCGTCGAGGTCCTCGTCCGCCAGACCCCGGGTCAGCGGCGCCCGGTAACGGCGACCGTATGAGCGGATGGCAACCGACAGGTTGCGAGGGCGCAGCTCCTCGGGATCGAAGCCGCATTCGTCGCATCGCTCCAAGCCCATGAAGCCACACCCCCCTCCGGTGTGTGCCGTGTTCACCGCGGCCCGTCAGGCCTCGTCGCCCACCTCGCGCCGGACCGTGGCCACGAGGTGACTGGGCAGGACGTCGTAGTGATAGTGCTCCGCCCGGAACCGGC
>JBOGHG010000415.1:0-2935 GCA_050744525.1 Acidimicrobiales bacterium
CGCCTGCCACCGCTCACCCTCCGCCAGGTCCGGCGGCTGTCGCCGGTGCTGCAGGCCGAGCACGCCGACTGGGTCGATCGGGCCCCGGCCGCCGTCGACACCGACGACCTGCGCGACCAGGCCCGCCGGCTCGCCTTGTCGTTGCTCGAGCTCGGGGAGGACGGCGAGGCCGCCGAGCGGCAGCTCCTCCGCTGGCGCTTCCATCCCGCGGTCGCCAGCGAGGCGACGGCCTGGGCGGTCGAGCGCCGGGAGGTGACGGGTTCCACGCAGCCGAGCCCGAGGTCATAGGTTCCGGTCCCGAAACCCATGCTGTCGCGTCGAGACCACCGGAACCCATGACGTCCCGCCGTCCCGCCCTCGCGCTCTGCGCCTCGGTGCTCGTGGTTGCATGGTCGGTCGTGGCGTGCTCTGGCGGCAGCGACGCAGCCGGCGGCGACCGCTCGGGGGCGGCCGAGGGGGCGACCACCGCCTCCCCGGGCTCGGGCGCGCCGGTCCTCGCGGCACGCGAGAGCCCCTTGCCGGTGGTGACGCCCACGCCGGTGGAGATGCGCTGGCTCGGGCCCGATGTCGCCGTGCCGTCGGACGTCGACGTGATCGTCGCCGACGGCGTCGATCCCGCCACCACCGACCTGGTGACCGAGGTGCTGCGCGCCGCCGGGGCGCAGGACGTGCGGGTGGGGCGGCCCGACGACCGGGACCGCGCCCAGGCTCCGCTCGTCGTCGACATCGGGACCATCGGCAGCGAGCCCACCGTGTCACCACTCGGCGACGCGGGGCTCGAGGTGCCCGATGACCTGCCGCCCGAGGGATACGCGCTGGCGGCATTCACCCGGGAGGGGGGAACGGCCGAGATCGTCCTCGCCGGCGCCGACGCCGCCGGCACGTTCTACGCCGCCCAGACGCTGCGCCAACTGGTCACGGGCGGCGCCAGCACCGGCACCACCGGCAGCACGGGCACGGCCGTCGTCGCCGGCGTCGGTGTGGTGGATCACCCGGCCATGCGCCATCGGGGCGCGATCGAGGGCTTCTACGGCAGCCCGTGGACGCGGGAGGAACGGCTCGACCAGCTCGACTTCTACGGCCGGTTCAAGCTCAACACCTACATCTATGCCCCCAAGGACGACCCGTACCACCGTGACCGCTGGCGTGAGCCGTACCCGCCCGACCTGGTCGCGGATCTCCGGGCGCTGATCGACCGAGCCGCCGCCAACCACGTGCGGTTCACCTTCGCCGTGTCCCCCGGGATCTCGATCTGCTACAGCGACCCGGCCGACCTCGACGCGCTCGTCGCCAAGCTCGATGCCGTGTACCGGTTGGGGGTGCGGGCCTTCTCGATCGCACTCGACGACATCGTCCACACCCGCTGGAACTGCGAGGGCGACCGCGCCCGCTTCGGCGAGCCTTCCTCCGGTGCGGCGGCCCGGGCCCAGGTCGAGCTGCTCAACGCCCTGCAGCGCGGCTTCATCGCCGACCACGAGGGAGCGCAGCCCCTCCAGATGGTCCCGACCGAATATCGCGGCACCGACGACAGCCCCTACCGGCGGGTCATCCGCGAGCAGCTCGACCCGGCCATCGAGGTCATGTGGACGGGATCGATGGTGGTGCCGGCCGAGATCACGGTCGATCAGGCGGCGGCCGCCGCCCGGGTGTTCGGGCGACCGACACTCGTCTGGGACAACACGCCGGTCAACGACTTCCCGGCCACCGAGGGCCGGCTGATCCTGGCCCCCTACGACCGCCGCCAGCCGGGCCTTTCGGCCCAGGTGACCGGGATCGTGCTCAACCCCATGAACCAGGCCGCGGCCAGCAAGGTGCAGCTCGTCGGAGCCGCCGACTTCGCCTGGAACGATGCGGCGTACGACCCGGTGCGGGCCCACCGCGCCGCCGCCACCCACCTGGCCGGCGGACCTGGCGGCGACGGCCCCGACCCCGACGCCGTGGAGGCGCTGTTGGCGTTCTTCGACCTCGAGAACCTGGCCCCGACGTCGGCCACGTCGGGCGCGGTGTCACAGCCCCAGGCGCCGGCGCTGGCCCGGCAGCTCGACGCCTTCCGCACGGCCTGGGACCGCGGCGACCGGCCGGGCGCCGTCCGGGGGTTGCGTCCCTACGCCCAGCGGCTGGCCGCCGCCCCGGACGTGATCCGCCGCAGCGTCACGGACCGGGCGTTCGTCGACGACGCCCGGCCGTGGCTCGACGCCACCGTCCTGTGGGGCCGGGCGCTGGTCGACTCGCTGGACGCGCTCGACGCGGCGATCGCCGGGGACACCGCCGGGGCCCGGGCGCGGATCGCCGACGCCGCCGCTGGGGCCGACGCGGCGGCCGCCGTCGAGACCATTCCGGGCGAGACCCGCCCCCAGGGCCCGGTGAAGGTCGGCGACGGCGTCCTCGACGAGTTCATCGCCGCAGCGAGGGACTTGTGACGTCTCGTGGGGTACTTCCTGGCACCGAAGTGGTTGCCCACCAACCACATTGGCGCCAAGGACTGCCGGCCTCCGTTCGGCCGTACCCTCGGTGTCCATGACCAACGCCATCGAGGTCTCGGACCTCGTCAAGACCTTCGGACGGACGCGCGCCCTCGATGGCCTCGACCTGAGCGTGGCCACCGGCGAGGTCCATGGCTTCCTGGGGCCCAACGGATCGGGCAAGTCCACGACGATCAGGGTGTTGCTCGGCCTGCTCCGGGCCGACTCCGGCCGGGCGGTCCTGCTCGGCGGCGACCCCTGGCACGACGCCGTCGCCCTCCACCGGCGCCTGGCGTATGTCCCCGGCGACGTCACGCTGTGGCCCAACCTGTCGGGTGGCGAGGTGATCGACCTGCTCGGGCATCTCCGGGGTGGGCTCGACCGGGGGCGGCGCGACGAGCTGTTCGAGCGGTTCGAGCTCGATCCCACCAAGAAGGGGCGCACGTATTCGAAGGGCAACCGCCAGAAGGTGG
>JBOGHG010000416.1:0-2930 GCA_050744525.1 Acidimicrobiales bacterium
GAGGAGTGGAACCCGCTCGAGCCCGAGGTCGTCGAGGAGAAGTACTTCGCCCCCGGTGTCGGGTTGGTGCTCGAGGTCAAGACGCGCGGCGGTGAGGGGAGGGTCGAACTGCTCGACCACACCCCGGGTGGCTGACGCCGCCGATCAGCCGGTGAGGCCGACCGGGCAGGACACGCCGGTGCCGCCGAGCCCGCAGTAGCCCATCGGGTTCTTGTGCAGGTACTGCTGGTGGTAATCCTCGGCGTACCAGAACTCGCCGGCGTCGGCGATCTCGGTGGTGATCGGGCCGTAGCCGGCGGCGGTCAGCTCCCGCTGGTAGGCGTCGCGGCTGTCCTCGGCGGCCTTGCGCTGGACGTCATCGGCGACGCCGATCCATGACCGGTACTGCGTGCCCCGGTCGTTCCCCTGGCGCATGCCCTGGGTCGGGTCGTGGCCCTCCCAGAACACGCGCAGCAGGTCATCGTAGCTCACCCGGGCGGGATCGAACACCACCAGCACGGCCTCGGCGTGGCCCGTCCGCCCCGTGCACACCTCCTCGTAGGTGGGGTTGGGCGTGAGCCCGCCGGCATAACCCACGGCGGTGGTGTAGACGCCCTCGACCCCCCACAACGCCCGCTCGGCACCCCAGAAGCAACCGAGACCGAACTCCGCTCGCTCGAAGCCGTCGGGGAACGGTCCCTCCAGCGGCGTGCCCAGCACGGCATGCGTGGTTGGCACCCGGATGATGCGGTGGTCACGCCCGGGCAACGCTTCGCCGTCCTCGGGCATGCGCAGCTTGTCGCGGCCGAACAGCATGCGGCCGAGCGTACCGGGCCAACAGCTCGATCGGTTCAGGTGAGGCCGGCGAGGCGCAGCATCGACGGCGGCACGGCGTCGTCGCCGTGGGCGAGGAGTGCGGCGCGCTCGACGTTGACGATGTCGTGCTCGCGGTCGCGCCAGTCGTCCCACGGCCCGGCCCCCATCCGGCCGACGTCGCCCCGTGCCGCGACGCAGGCGCGGAGGTAGGCCTGGACGGCGCGCAGCTCTTCCTCCCCGCCGATCGGCCCATGGCCGGGAACGACGACCGGGGCCAGCTCGGCCAGGCGATCGAGTTCCTCGGCCCAGCGGGCGGGGTCGCCCTGCCAGCACAGCGGCGCGGCGCCGAAGCTGCACATCGCGCCTGCGAACAGGATCTGGGCCCCGGGCACCAGCACCACTAGGTTCTCGGCCATCTGCCCGCCCGTGGTCAGGACGGCGAGCGCCGCGGTGAGCTGGACGTCGGACGCCACCACGTGGCTCACCGGGCGCGTCACGACATCGTCGAACGAGCCGGCGTGATCCGGGTACAGCGCCCGCCAGCTGTCGGTGTTGGGCGGCTGGTCGAGGTGGACGCTGGCCTGTGGGCTGCCGTAGACGGCTGCCAACTTGAACCGTGCGGTGCCGCCGGCCTGCTCGACGCTGCTGCCGGTGAGCACTGCCCGCCGAACCGGCGGGCCGAGCTCTTCGACGGCGCCGGCGAACGGTTCGTACTGGTCCGGCGCCATCAACGTGTCGATCACGGTCACGCCGTCGGTGTCGACGACCGCCCCGGCGTTGGGTCGGCCCCGCCCGCCGGGGACCTGGAGCCAGGCGTAGACACCGGCGTCGAGCGGATCGAGCGCCACGACGTCCGAGCGTAGGTGACGGCAGCCCCCCATCACCCAGGGCGGCCGGGCGTACGAAGAAGTAGATTTTCCGCACGGACAGGACCTTGGCCGACGCCTGGGCGGGAGCAGCGATGACCGACGCCAGACCAGCGCCGCGCGCGCGGCCCGCAGCCGGGGAGCCGGCGCGCTCCCGGCTGGCCGGTCCGGGCACGCGTCACGGCGAGGGCTGATCGGGTGGCACGGCCCGCGCCCGGTGCGGACCGATCCGTGGCGATACTCGAGATGCTGGCCGCGCACCCTGGCGATCGCTTCACGCTGTCCGAGGTCGCCCGCCGTTGCTCCCTCAACAAGGCGACCGCCCACGCCCTGCTCGCGGCGCTGAGCCAGCACGGCATCCTGCTGCGCCATCCCGACGAGAAGCGCTACTCCCTCGGTCCCCGCCTGGCCGCGATCGGCGAGGCAGCACAGCGGGGCTACACGGCGATCGACTTCGTGCCGGCGGTGCTCGATCGGCTCTCGGTGGCGACGGGGCGGTGGTCCCGCGCCTTCGCCCGTCGCGACGATCGCGTGACGGTGGTTGACCAGGCCCACGTCCCGCCGGACGTCGACCCGCGGGACCCGGTGATGCTGCCTCTCACCCCTCCGTTGGGCGCGGTGTGGTTGGCGTGGTCCGACCGGCCGTCGGTCGAGGCGTGGCTGGCGCGCGCGGCGACCGTCGAGGCGGTGGCGCCGTCGCAGGCGGCCCTGCCGGCGATCAGACGCGACGGCTATGCCGTGACCCGGGCGTCGCCCGAGCTGCGCCTCCTCTCACGGCCGATCCTGCCCGCCGGGTCGGCGTCGAACGGGACCGCCGGTGGCAGCCACCGCCGCCCCGGGCCCGACGAGGTCCAGGCGCTGCTGGCGGCGGTCGGCCGCCAGCACCTGCTGCTCGGCGACGTCGACGACGCCGGCAGCTACCGGATCGCCGACGTCGCCGCGCCCGTCTTCGACGCGTCCCGGACCGCAGTGCTGGTAATCGCCGTGTCGGGGCTGGACGACGGGGAGCTGAGCGGCGCCGAGATCCGGGCGCTCGGTAGCCGGGTGGCGGCGACGGCCGAGGAGCTCACCGCCGCGGTGTGGGGACGGCGCCCGCAGCACCCGGCGGCCGGCACCACCTGACGCCCGCTGGCTCGACTGCGGCCAGACCTTGGGAACCCGGCCCGGCGGGCCTACCGTCAATCCCATGTCACCCGCATCCACGGCCGCTCGGACCGGGTCCGACTACATCCCCCCGCTGTCCGACATGCGCTTCGTCCTGGAGAACGT
>JBOGHG010000417.1:0-2923 GCA_050744525.1 Acidimicrobiales bacterium
TCCGCTTCCTGGTCGACCGACTGCGGGCCGAGGGCCGCCCCGACGCCAAGGTGTTCGGTGGGGGCGGCGGGGTGATCGTGGCCGACGAGATCGCCGAGCTGCACGACTACGGCGTGACCCATGTGTTCTCGCCCGAGGACGGCCAGCGCCTCGGCCTGGCCCGCATGGTCAACACCATCGTGGAGGCCTGCGACATCGACCTGGCCTCGCAGCTGCCGGCGGAGACCGTCGAGAACCTCGTGGCGGGCGACGATCGCGCCCTGGCCCGGGCCATCACCGCCATCCAGGGCGGCACGCTCGGCCGCGACGAGCTCGTCGACCTGCGCCGGGCCGCGGCTCGGCGTGCCGTGCCGGTGCTCGGCATCACCGGCACCGGCGGGTCCGGCAAGTCGTCGCTCACCGACGAGCTGGTGCGGCGCTTCCGGCTGGACCACGAGGACAAGCTGCGCATTGCGGTGGTGGCCATCGATCCCACACGCCGGCGCGCCGGGGGAGCGTTGCTCGGCGACCGGATCCGCATGAACGCCATCGACCACCCGCACGTGTTCATGCGCTCGCTGGCCACCCGGGGTGCGGTGGCCGAGGTGCCCGAACACGTGGGGGACGTCATCGTCGCGTGCAAGGCCGCTGGCCACGACCTGGTGATCGTGGAGACGCCCGGCATCGGCCAGGGCGACACGGGCATCGTCGACTTGGCCGACGTGTCCCTCTACGTGATGACCCCCGAGTTCGGCGCCCCCAGCCAGCTCGAGAAGATCGACATGCTCGACTTCGCCGACGCCGTCGCCATCAACAAGTTCGAGCGTCGCGGTGCCGAGGACGCCCTGCGCGACGTGCGCCGCCAGCTCCAGCGCAACCACGAGTCGTTCGGGACGCCGTTGGAGGACCTGCCGGTGTTCGGCACCATCGCCGCCCGCTTCAACGACGACGGCGTGACCGCGCTCTACCAGTACCTCCGGGATGCGGTCGGCAAGCACGGCCTGGCGACGGGGGGCGGGGCGCTGGCACCCGTCGAGGGCCGCGTGCCCACCGGGATCGCCACCATCGTGCCGCCCGCTCGCAGCCGCTACCTGGCCGACGTGGCGGAGACGGTGCGGGAGCACCACCGCCGGACCGACGAGCAGGCGGCGGCCGCCCGACGCCGGCAGGCGCTGCGCACCACCCGCGACCTGCTGGGCGAGAAGGAGGCCGGTGCCGGCCCGGCCGCCTCGGAGGTCGAGGCGCTGCTCGGCGACGCCGACCGGGCGCTGGACGCCGAGTCGCATGCCCTCCTCGACGACTGGCCCGTCACCGTCGAGGCCTACACGGGCGACGAGCACGTCGTGACCGTGCGTGACCAGGAGATCCGCACCGCCCTCACCGACGTATCCCTGTCGGGTACGCATGTCCCCAAGGTGGCGCTTCCGGACCAGCGGGGCCAGGACGACGGGACGCTGCTGCGCTGGTTGAGGAACGAGAACCTTCCCGGACGGTTCCCGTTCACCGGTGGGGTCTTCGCCTTCAAGCGCGAGGGCGAAGACCCCACACGGATGTTCGCCGGCGAGGGCGACGCCTTCCGCACCAACCGGCGCTTCCACCTGCTCTCCGCCGGGCAGCCGGCGACCCGCCTGTCCACAGCGTTCGACTCGGTGACGCTCTACGGCTTCGATCCCGACGAGCGGCCCGACATCTACGGCAAGGTGGGCAACTCGGGCGTGTCGATCGCCACGCTGGACGACATGGAGGTGCTCTACGACGGGTTCGACCTGTGCGACCCCGCCACCTCGGTGTCGATGACGATCAACGGCCCGGCGCCCACCATCCTGGCCATGTTCTTCGACACCGCCATCGACCAGCGGCTGGCGGCCTTCGAGGCCGAGCACGGGCGGCCGCCCAGCGACGCCGAGGCCGACGAGATCCGGGCCTGGGTGTTGGCCAACGTGCGGGGCACGGTGCAGGCCGACATCCTCAAGGAGGACCAGGGGCAGAACACCTGCATCTTCTCCACCGAATTCGCCCTGCGGATGATGGCCGACATCCAGGAGTGGTTCATCGACCAGCGGGTCCGCAACTTCTACTCCGTGTCGATCTCCGGCTACCACATCGCCGAAGCCGGAGCGAACCCGGTCAGCCAGCTCGCGTTCACCCTGGCCAACGCGTTCACGTACGTCGAGGCCTACCTCGCCCGGGGCATGCGGACCGACGAGTTCGCCCCCAACCTCAGCTTCTTCTTCTCCAACGGGATGGACCCCGAGTACGCCGTCCTCGGCCGGGTGGCCCGGCGGATCTGGGCCATCGCCGTGCGGGACCTCTACGGCGGCGACGTGAGGAGCCAGAAGCTCAAGTACCACATCCAGACCTCGGGCCGGTCGCTGCACGCCCAGGAGATGGCGTTCAACGACATCCGCACCACCCTGCAGGCGCTCATCGCCGTCTATGACAACTGCAACAGCCTGCACACCAACGCCTACGACGAGGCGATCACCACGCCCACGGCCGAATCGGTGCGGCGGGCGGTGGCGATCCAGCAGATCATCAACCAGGAGTGGGGGCTGGCCCGCAACCAGAACCCCAACCAGGGGTCGTTCGTCATCGAGCAGCTCACCGACCTCGTGGAGGAGGCCGTCCTGGCGGAGTTCGATCGGCTGGCCGAGCGGGGCGGGGTGCTCGGCGCCATGGAAACCGGCTACCAGCGCGGCCGGATCCAGGACGAGTCGATGCTCTACGAGCAGCGCAAGCACGACGGATCGCTGCCCCTCGTGGGGGTCAACACCTTCCTCGCCCCCGACGCCACCCCCGGCGAACCCTCCGGAGGCGGTGGCCGGCCCCTCCAGTTGGCGCGGTCCACCGAGGACGAGAAGCAGCGCCAGCTCACCCGCCTCGCCGACTTCAAGTCCCGCCACGCCCAAGGGCGCCCGGCGATGCTCGACCGCCTGCGGCGAGC
>JBOGHG010000418.1:0-2912 GCA_050744525.1 Acidimicrobiales bacterium
CATGGGGCACATCCGGCGGCAGTCGTCCCTCGGCGCTGCGCTCCTCTTCGCCGTGGTCGCCGCCTGCGGTGGCGACGGCGACGACACGGCGACCTCGCCGACCACCGCGACGACTGTGGCCAGCCGCGCACTGCCCACGGCGGCCCCGGTCACGACGACCACCGTGCCGCCGCCCGAGGGGGTCGAGACGTTCGACGTGCAGGACACCTCGCACACCGACGGCAGGGTCAACTACCCCCACACCCCTCCGGTGGGTGGACCGCACAATCCGGTCTGGGAGACGTGCGTGTTCCGCGACGGTCCCGTGACGTCCGAGACGGCCGTGCACTCACTCGAGCACGGGGCCATCTGGGTCACCTACCGTCCGGACCTGCCCGTCGACCAGCTCGACGTGTTGCGGCGCCTTGCCAGCAGCCGCAGGGACGTGCTCGTCTCCCGCTGGGACGAGGGCCTGCCTGCACCGGTCGTCGCCTCGTCATGGGGTCGGCAGCTGAAGCTCCAGTCGGCGGACGACCCCCGCCTGCTCCAGTTCGTGCAGGCCTTCACCGGCCGGTCGCCCGAACCGAACGCGCCCTGCTAGCCGACCGGCGCCCGGCGGCCCTCGATGGCCCGGTCGTCCCCGCCCTCGTCGTTGTGGACGGTGATGGCGTCGAAGCCGGCGAGACGCATCTCGTCGCCCACCGGCCCGCCCTGGGCACCGCCCAGCTCGAGCAGGAGCCGGCCGCCGGGTCGCAGCCAGCGGGTGCTGCGGGCAACGACTGACGTGAGCACCCGCAGGCCACCCTCGCCACCGTCGAGGGCCGCCCGCGGCTCGAACGCCTGCACGTCCCGCGGCAGGAACCGCAGCTCCCCGGTCGGCACTTATCTCAAGCCCGTCGAGGGCCGTCATCGATGTAGCCGACGAGGGCGTGATGGCCCGTTGGAGACACTCGGACTTAAGCGTGTCACCGACGCAGCTATCGCCGATTCCCCCTTCATTGCCGCCCTTCTGGCCGGTTCACGCTCCGATGGAGCGTGCGTCGAAGACATGTCCGCGACGCAGAAACCCTTACGCCGCAACGGTTTCCGCACGCGGGCTCAAGATAACAGCACGTAGGGGACGACCGCGGTCATCACGTCGACCGCTCCGAGCAGCGCCGACGGGAGCGGATCGTCGAGGTCTCCGACCAGGGCGTCCACACCGTTCTCCCGGGCACAGGTGACCGCAGCCGGGTCGAGGTCGGTGGCCACGACCGTGGCCGACGGCGAACGGGCCCGGAGCACGCAGGCGATGGCCCCCGATCCGGTACACAGGTCGACGGCGACTCCGCCATCCGGCAACACCGCGGCGGCGCGCCGCGCCAACGCCTCGGTGTGCCGGCGGGGCACGTACACGCCCGGGTGGACCGTCACCCGGATTCCACAGAACGTCACTGCGCCCACCAGCCAGGCCAGCGGCTCGCCGGCCGTGCGCCTGGCGACGAGCGCCTCCAGCTCGGCGCCGTCTCGAGCCGCGGCGACCAGCTGGGCCGACTCCTCGCGGGCGGCCACGCAGCCGGCCGCGGCGAGACGGATCTCGACGTCACGTCGGTGCAACGGTCGGGGGCCGGCGAGCTCCATCCGGCCACCATCCTGCCCGTCCGTGTCGCACACGGCGGACCGTCCGCCGGCCAGCCGCAGCTCGGGGGCCACCAGTCGAAGCGCCGAGTTCAGGACGAAGGTCCGCCACATCGGGACCTTTGACCTTCGCCAGGCGTGACGACCGGCCCTAGGAGCGGGACGGGCACCGGTTCATCCTGATCTCGAAGCGCCACCCAGACCCGAAAGAAGGAATGACATGGACACGACCCTCGCCCCCGAAATTCCCGCCAACTGCAACCCGGTGTTCTCCATCGCGGGGGTCATGCCCGCCGCCTCCGAGATGACCTGGAAGACCGCCTACCCGAACCCCGACAGCCTGGTCGCCCGACCCCGACCGGCCGGCCACGGCGTGAGCCTCTCCATCGCCGGCGCCACCGCCGGGACCGCCGACAACGGCTGGCGGACCGCCATGCCCGACCCCACCCGAGACGTCCTCGACACCTACGGGCACGTGATCAGCAAGGTCGAGGCCAAGGCCCGGGCCCAGGCCCTCCGCGCCCGGCAGGTGCCCGTCCTGGGACGGCCGGCAGAGTTCAAGAACGCCGCCTGAACACACACGATCCGTCGGGTGGCGACGGCACACGGGAGCCCCGGACGCCCAGCGTCCGGGGCTCCCGTCCAGCGAGGGCCGGCCCGTCGGCCGAGGAGGATTTTGCCGACATGATCGGGAGCATCCTGCCAAGTTGGAGGCGACCGGATGCCGCCGAGCCGCGCACGGTCGCGAGGACGCGAGGACGCGCGTCCACTGGCTTCGGCACACGAAGAACTGACCGAACTTTACCCTTGACGACTCCAATACCTGGGCGCACCATGGCAGATACGAGAGCGTTCAAGGACCACTTTCGGCGTGGCTGAGATCGTTTTGCACGACGTCTGGAAGGTCTTTCCCGACGGCACCGAGGCAGTGCGTTCGCTCGACTTGGAGATCGCCGACGGCGAGTTCATGGTCCTCGTCGGGCCGTCGGGATGCGGAAAGACGACCGCCCTGCGGATGGTCGCCGGCCTCGAGACCATCACCAAGGGCGAGGTCCGCATCGGGACCCGTGTGGTCAACGACGTCCCGCCAAAAGAGCGCGACATCGCCATGGTGTTTCAGAACTATGCGCTCTACCCGCACATGTCGGTGTTCGACAACATGGCGTTCGGGCTGAAGCTACAGAAGATCGGTTCTTCGCGAAACCCGGTGAAGCCCGGGCCCCGAACTGATTGCCGAGATCATGGCAGCTGTCAGGGAGCCGGTGAGAGCGCGGGCGGATGCCCCGAGCAGACGAGCAGGACGCGGGCCACGTAGT
>JBOGHG010000419.1:0-2910 GCA_050744525.1 Acidimicrobiales bacterium
GGAACGCGAGGTAGGTGTCCTTCACGAGCTGGACGCTGGATGAGGTGGTGTCGGTCATGGCTCCAAGCATCGAGCTCTCGGTGACGAGCCGCATCGCGAGGAGTAACCATTCTCGATCACCGACTCGTGATCCGTTCTGACCAGCGTCCTACGCTTGGGTCCTGGTGGCACAGCATCCGGACTGGCGAGCGATCCACGACGAGCTCGTGGCGCGCGAGATCTCCTCGCTGAGCGCCCAAGAGCTCGACCGCCTGGGCGAGAGCCTCTTCTGGCTCGACCGCCCCGACGAATCGATCGCCGTGCTGGGGAGGGCTTTCAGTGGGCACCTGGTCGTCGGCGACCACGAACGGGCCGCCATGACGGCGTGGCAGCTCTTCTATGATCACGCCCTCGTCGGCGAGATGGCGCTCGCCAACGGCTGGCTGGAGCGGGTGCGCCGTCACGCAGGGCTCGCTGCGGGATCTGTGGCCGCCGGGTTCTTGGCCGTCGCCGAGTCCGACTGCGCAGCCTGGGTAGGAGCACTCGACGACGCCGCCGCGCAGGCCGAGCGAGCGCTGGAGCGAGGCCGTGCCGCCGGTGACGCGGACCTTGTTGCGATGGCGCTGCAGGCGAAGGGTCGCGCCCTGGTGGCGTGCGGCCGGGTCGACGAGGGCGTGGCGGCGCTCGACGAGGCGATGATTGCGGTCGTCAACGGCGAGCTCACGCCGCTGTTCACGGGCTGGGTGTACTGCAACGCGCTCTCCACCTGTCACGACCTGGCCGACCTGAGCCGGGCGGTCGAGTGGAGTGAGGCCGCCGTCCGTTGGTGCGACGAAGTCAGGGACGGCCGCCTGTACCCGGGCATCTGCCGCCTTCACGTCGTCGAGCTGGCGTGCATGCGAGGCAGCTGGGAAGCCGCCACGGCACTGGCCCGGCAGGCCTGCGACGACCTCACCAGCCACGATCGGCGGTACTCCGGCGAGGCCCACTACCTGATCGGTGAGCTGCACCGGATGGTCGGCGACCTCGGCCTCGCCGAGGAGTCGTTCACCCGGGCCCACCAACTCGGTCGCGTCCCTCAACCGGGCCTGGCGCTGGTGCGGTTGGCCCAGCGACGGGTCGGCGCCGCGATCAAGGCCTTGCACCTGGCCCTGGACGGTGCGTCGACCGCACCGATGCGGCGCACCGAGCTGCTGGCCGCGCTCGCCGAGGCGCACCTCGCCGTCGACAACGTCGATGCGGCTGCCACCGCCGCCGCCGAGCTCGCCGAGATCGCTCGCCGGGCGGCGAGCGACTACCTCGCGGCGGTGGCGCTCACGGTCGAGGCGAAGGTCCTCATGGCCGGCGGCGACGCGATGGGTGCGTACCGGCTGGCCCGGGAGGCGGTCGAGACGTGCCAGGCGTTGGGTCTCCCCTACGACGAGGCGCGGGCGCGTGAGGTCCGGGGGATCGCCGCCGAGCTGCTCGACGAGCGCGACACGGCCAGGCTCGACCTCGCGGCCGCGCACGACGCGTTCCGTGCGCTCGGCGCCGAGCCTGATGCTCGCCGGCTGGCAGCGCTCCTCGGCGACGCACCGTCACCGCTGTCGCCGCGCGAGATCGACGTTCTCCGTCTCGTCGCTCGGGGGAGCACGAACAAGGACGTCGCCGCCGCGCTGTTCATCAGCGAGCACACGGTCGCTCGTCACCTGGGCAACATCTATACCAAGCTCGGCGTCGGCTCTCGCTCGGCGGCGACGGCGTTCGCGTACGAGCAGTCGCTCATCTGAGAGGCGACGGACGTCGACGCGGCTCTTGGTGGAGCAGGGTGTCAGGACTGACCATGGGCGCGGACGACGCAAATGGTCCATCTCGGTGATGCGGGCGCCGCTCCTGCGGTCGTACAACAGGGCCATGAGCGCACCGGAGACCTTCCAGATCCCCCTCGAGACCGCCGAAATCTACGAGGCGAGGTTCGTTCCCGCCCTCTTCGCCGACTGGGCACCCCACGTCGTCGACATGGGCGACGTCATGACGGGCCAATCGGTGCTCGACGTCGCCTACGGCACGGGCATCGTGGCCCGGACCGCAAGGGAACGCGTCGGTGCGGAAGGTTGGGTGGTGGGCGCCGACCTCAACCAGGCGATGCTCACGGTGGCCGAGCGGGTGTGTCCCGATGTGGAGCTGCGACAGGCCGACGTGACCGCACTCCCGTTCGTCGACGGCACCTTCGACGCCGTGCTCTGCCAGATGGCGCTCATGTTCTTCCCCGACCGCGTCGCCGCTCTCGCCGAGATGGGCCGAGTCGCGAAGCCTCGAGGCACCGTGGTCGTCATGGTGCCCAGTAGCCTCGGTGCCCAGCCGGCCTACCGGCCACTCGTCGAGCTGGCAGCACGGCACGCGGGTCCGGAGGCGGTCGCCATGCTGAGCTCGTACTGGACCTGCGGCGACCTGGACGAGCTCCTCGCCACCGTCGGGGCGGCCGGCCTCGACGTCCTCTCGACGCGCACTCGGATGGGTACCGCCCGCTTCTCCTCCATCGACGAGTTCGTCGCCGTCGAGGTCGAGAGCACCCCCGTGCGCGAGCGGCTCACTGACCACGAGTACGACATGCTGCGACGGGAGGCCAATGACATCCTCGGCAACTTCACCGCCGCGGGTGCAAGCGCCGAGATCCCCATCGAGGGCCACCTCGTCGTCGCCCGTCCCCGATGATCGCCAGCGATCGGTTCGGCACTCGGTCCATTGTCCGAACGCTCGAGCCTTCCCCCGAAAACAGCTGGACAGGCCCCAAACCCCGGCACTCCTGAGCACAGGCCGTGCGTTAAGGGCTCACCGCGGGATTGATTGAGCGATCGTGTAGTTCCATTCACCGTGCCAGTCGTGCGGTGTGAGGGGGATCGTGGCGTAGTCGGCGTCGGTGATCTTCTCGCCGGTGGCGTACCAGTTCGG
>JBOGHG010000420.1:0-2893 GCA_050744525.1 Acidimicrobiales bacterium
CGCGAGGGCGTCGTCGAAGCCGTCCGTCTCGATGTGGCGGCGAAGGAAGCAGTTGTCGGACCAGGTCTCGTGTATGCGGGCCGCACCAGGCGCGAGCGCGGCGTCGACCGAGGCGACGGCAGGGAGGGGGTCGTAGCCCACCTCGACGAGCTCGGCGGCGTCCTCGGCCACGTACCGGTCGCGTGCGACGACGCAGGCGATGGGCTCACCCACGAAGCGGACCTTGTTGGTGGCGAGCGGCCAGAACTCGGACCCCTGCCAACCCGGGAAGGTCGAGTCGTAGCGCATCGGCTCCCAACTGTCGGCCGCCTCCTTGCCCGTCAGGACGGCGACCACCCCCTCGAGCTCGCGCGCCGCGGTCGCGTCGACGCCGACGATGCGGGCATGCGCCTCGTCCGAGCGGATGAACGCGGCGTGGAGCACACCGGCGAATCGGAGGTCGTCGACGTACTGCGCCTGCCCGAGGAGAAAGCGAGGGTCCTCGCTCCGCCTGACGCGCTGGCCGAAGTAGCGCGGCTCCGCTGGAACGTCGACGCTCACGGTGTCACCCCCCTCGCGCGCCGGGCGGCTGACTGGACGGCATCCGCGATGGGCTCGTAGCCGGTGCAGCGGCAGATGTTGCCGGCCAGGGCTCGGCGGATGTCGGCCGGTGACGGATCGGGTTCCCGAGCAAGGAGGTCGGTGGCCACCATCAGGATCCCGGATGTGCAAAAGCCGCACTGGAGACCGTGGCAGTCCCAGAACGCCTGCTGGAGCGTTGAGAGCCCGCCGGTCTCGGATGCCAGACCTTCGACCGTGTGGATCTCGGCCCCCTCGGCCTGCACGGCGAACGTCATGCACGAGCGCTCGGCATGGCCGTCCACGATGATCGTGCAGGCGCCGCACACCCCGTGCTCGCAGCCGACATGGGTGCCCGTGAGCCCCAGATCGTCGCGGAGCGCGTCGCTGAGCAGCCGCCGAGGCTCCACCACAAGCTCGGCCGGCTGCCCGTTGACGCTGAGCCTGACCCTACGTGGTTCCATCACGAGCCCCCCGGTGGTCCGGCCGCGCGTGGCCCAGCGCCCGCTCCACCTGCACGGCGACGAGGTGGCGCCGGTAAGCGGACGAGCCGTGAACGTCCTCCATCGGATCGACCGCCGCGCCTGCGGCCGCTGCGGCCTCCTTCGCGGTGGCCTCGTCGTCGATGGCGGCGCCCGTGAGCACGGCTTCCGCCTCGACGAGTCGGACCGGCGTGCTGTCGGCCCCGGCAACGACGAGGCTGGCGTCGGTCACGACGCCGTCCGCCAGTCGCAGCAGGGCACCGACGGCCGTGATGGCGAAGTCGCCGACCTTGCGGGCGAACTCGGAGAACCCCCATCGCCACGGCTCGGACGGCGCCGCGAACCGCATGGCTGTCAGCACTTCGTCGTCGCCGAGGGCGGTGGTGAACACGCCCTCGAAGAACTCGTCGGCGGCGACCGTGCGGCTGCCGGCTGACGACCGCACGTCGAGCTCGGCCCGTAGGAGACGGGCGAGCAGCGGCCACTCCGCAGCCGGGTCGGCGTGGCACAGGCTGCCGCCGACGGTGCCCCGGTTGCGGATAGGGCGGTAGCCGATCCACGAGGCGACCGCAGGGAGCAGTGGCAGCTCTCGCGCCAGCACTGGCGAGTCCTCGACGCTGGCGTGCCGTGTCATGGCGCCAATGCGCCACTCGTCCTGTTCACGGGTGATCCCGTCGAGGCCCGCCACCCGGTTGAGGTCGACCAGGTGCCCGGGCCTGGCGAGGCGAACGTTCATCGTCGGGACGAGGCTCTGCCCACCGGCGAGGACCTTGGGCTCCTCGTCGCCGAGGTCGGTCAGGAGCGTCACGGCCTCCTCGATGGTGCCCGGCAGGTGGTAGTCGAACGGGGCCGGCTTCATCGCCCGGCCCTCGAGTCGGCGGCGCCCCATCGGAAACCGGGGGAGGCGGTCTCGCCGGCCACACCCACCACCCGGTTCTCGAGGTGGCCGAGCCCCTCGATCTCGCAGCGCACCACGTCGCCCGGCACCAGCCAGGGTTGGCCGGGCATCCCATAGGCGACACCCGGTGGCGTGCCGGTAAGGATGAGGTCGCCGGGCTCGAGTGTGGTCCCCTGCGATAGGAACGCCACCAGCTCGTCGACACCGAACAGCAGCTGGCTCGTGCTCGACCACTGGCGCTCCTCGCCGTTCACGGTGGTGCCGAGGGTGAGTTCGTGCGGGTTCGGGACCTCGTCCGATGTCGTGATCCACGGCCCGAGCGGGCAGAAGCCGTCGAAGCTCTTCGACCGGATCCACTGTGATTCACGATGCTGGTTGTCCCTCGAGCTCACATCGTTGGCGACCGTGTACCCCCCTACCGCTCCGAACCCCTCGGCCACCGGGACGTCGCGGGCGGCGTAGCCGATGACCACCGCAAGCTCGACCTCGTAGTCGGCCTGCGTGGTGAGCCGCTCGTCGACGACGACGTCGTCGTATGGACCGGTGATCGAGCTGGGGAACTTGCCGAACAGCACCGGTGCCGAAGGGATGCGGGCGCCGACCTCCTTGATGTGATCCAGGTAGTTGAGGCCGATGGCGAGGATCTTCCCCGGCCGGTCGAGAGGCGGGCCCAGCACGGCGCGGTCGAGCGGCACCGCGTTGCCACCGGCAAGCAGTTCGGCGGCGTCCGCCGCGGCGGCTGCATCGGCCAGCGCCGGGCGAGACGCGAGGGCGTCGTTCACGGTGCGCAAACTCGGCAGCAGGGCGTCGATGCGCGCCCAGTGCCCGTCGAGCTCGACGGCGGGCGCCTCACCGGACGGCAGCCGCACCCTGGCAAGTCGCATGGCGGTTTCCCCCGGCTACGGGACGCGGGCGAAGAACCGCGCCGACGCGCCATCGCAGCCGTCGATCTTGT
>JBOGHG010000421.1:0-2892 GCA_050744525.1 Acidimicrobiales bacterium
GGTTGCCGCGGGCGTCGAAACCGACCAAGAGCCACCCGCACCGGGGTGGCGGTCACCGAGGAGGTGCCCGTGCGATCCAACACCCAGACGATCTCGATCGACTCGCCGACGGACAAGGCGTTCGCCTTCGTCGCCGACCCGACCCACCTGCCCCGCTGGGCGATCGGCTTCGCCAAGGCGACCACACGCGACGGCGACCTCGGGTACATCGTCAGCACCGGCCAGGGTCCGATGCCGCTGCGGTGCGTCACCGACGAACGCCTCGGCGTCATCGACTTCCACATGGCCGTCGTCGAGGGTGTCGAGGCGGTCGCCCACTCCCGCATCCCCACGCCCCGGCCGGGCCCGCCACCCCCGCCGAGCGGCTGGCCGAGGAGGTCAGGGTCGGCTGCACGCTCGGCATGCTGCAATGCCTCGACCGCCCCCAGCGCATCGCGTACATCCTCGGCGACGTCTTCGGCCTGCCCAGCGCCACGGCGGCCGTCATCTGTGAGACGACGCACGTCACCCGCGCCGTCACACACGCCGTCACCACCGGTGCCCCCACCTTGCTCGAGCACGGCTGACCACGGACACGCAGACCGGCGGGGGGTGGACCCTTGTGGGCCCGGGCGATCCGGGAAAGACTGGCTTCCGGGCCGCGCTGCGCGGCTGGTCGAAAGGGGGGAACATGCGCAAGCTGTTCTCAGTCCTGCTGATGGGGGCGACCGTGTTGGCACTGGCCACTCCCGTCGGCGCCGGCGACCGAAACTTCGTCGCCCACCTGAACGCGCGCCAGGAGGTGCCGGAGAACCAATCGCTGGCGCAGGGACAAGCCATCTTCCAGTTGAGCGCGGACGGCACACAGCTCGACTACAAGCTGATCGCCGCGAACATCGACAACGTGGTGTTCGCGCACATCCATCTGGCGCCCGCCGGCGTGAACGGCCCGGTGGTCGCCTTCCTGTTCGGGCCCGTCGCCGCGGGGGGCGGCCGTTCTGCCGGTGTGCTCGCCCAAGGCACTGTCACCGCAGCCGACCTCATCGGCCCGTTGGCCGGACAGCCCCTCACGGCCCTGGTGGATGCCATCCTCGCAGACAACACCTACGTCAACGTGCACACCGACGACGGCGTTGCCCCCGGCGGGACCGGTCCCGGCGACCTGCCCGCAGGCGAGATCCGCGGCCAGATCCACTGACACCGGCGCCGGCGGCGCAACCGCAGCCGGTCTTGCCCCGAACCCCAGCGAACGCAGGCACCACCGCGGCAATCGGCACGCGGTACCTGCCGTTCTCCTCGCGCCTGCTAGCCGACGCTGACCGGTCGGGTGGTCAACCCTCCGCGAGCGCGGCGTGCTCGCTCAGGTAGGTCAGCAAGCCATCGTCCTGGCGGATGTCGTTCAGCGCCGCGTCGTAGTGGCGTTTGATGGCGGACAGCTCGTCGGCGTGCCCGTCGGCGAACCGCTCGGCCATGGTGGTCGCGGCGCGGTCGTAGCCGGTTGCCCAACCCGCTTCGCAGTCGGCCAGCACGTCGTTCACTGCGTTCGTCTTGGCATCGTCGGCCAGGGCGACCCGACGAGCGTCACCGGGATCCGACGCGACGATGTCACCGGCCGCTTGGGCGCATTGGCGATACTGCGACCTGGCGGCGCGCAGGTCGGCCGAGGCCGCGATGTCCCCCTCGAGCTGATGAAGCAGTGGGCGCTGGCGATCCCAGATGCCGGGGATGGCCGTCTCGGCCGCACCCACGCATCCCCCGGTGGCGAAGTCCGGGCCTCGACCTTGGGGGATCGCTCCGGTGCGTTCGGCCTCGGCCACGTCCGCTGCGCTCTCACCGAGCAGCCTCTGGTAGTAGCGCTCGCGTTCGCCGGTCGAAAGGCCCTGGGCACGGGCGCGGTTTCGGCCGGCGGGCGGCGCCCAGCCGGCGCGGTCGGGCTCAACCCCGAGACCGGCGGCGATGGCTGCGACCCGGTCGGCCGGGAAGGCCACGGCCGGCGAATAGTCGAAGCCGGCGCTCATGCACGCCGCGACTCCGAGCTCTCTCTGGTACGCCTCCGCGTAGGCGATCGTGTCGTCGCGCAGCACGGCCTCGGGCGTTCGCCCGAAGCCCGGGTAGCCGTCGAGCGCAAACGCCGCGGGGTCAGATACCGCTCGGGGGTTGCCGAGATGGTCGTCGATGGCGTCCGCCAAGCCCTTGCCGGCCGCCTGCCAGCCGCAGCCCTGGTCACACTTGTTGTTGTGGGAGCCCTGAAACCAGTCATTGGCGGCCTTGTTGGTATGGAAGAACAGCTCCACGTAGGCCACATGAGGCGCGTCGGCGCTGCACTCGGCCAGCTCGCCGAAACAGTTCCAGCTGTTCTGGTGCCCGGCGACAACCGGGTCGAGCTTGGCGAGCAGCTCGTCCTTCAACGCGGTGCTGTTGGCGTTCCCCTCCTTGAACATCACCAGCACGTACTGGGCGGTGTTGCCGCACCCCACGTTGGCGTTGGTGTGCGTGACGACGTGCACCCGAGCGCCCAGGTTGTTCGATTCGTCCCGGTTCAGGAGAAAGCCGTTATCTCGGGCGCCCCAGCCAAGGCGCCACTCCTCTCCTAGCCCCCGTGACCTCGCAGCGGAAGGGCGAGCGATCCCGCCAGGCACGCAGCACGCGTCATCCGCCTCGCCGGACTCCTTGGGCGACACGCAACCGGTCCGATGATCCCCAGCGCGCCCACCAGACCCTCCCCGCGGTCAACCTGCTGGCGGCACAGGCCACCGCCAATTCCTGCCCTAGAGATCGAATCCGGGGGCCAAAGAGATGCACCCCGCGCGAAAGAACCCCGTGGCCAGGGACTTCACGTCTCCACAAGGTCGGCAGCAGCGACCTTGTCGCTCGGGGGGCAGGGCTCGAACCTGCAACAACCGGCTCCAAAGG
>JBOGHG010000422.1:0-2891 GCA_050744525.1 Acidimicrobiales bacterium
GCTGGCCGGTGGGCCTCCTCTGCCACCCTGTCCGCCCGGGCCGCCCTGCCCGCCAGGACCCCCGGGGCCACCTCGGCGCCTCCGGGCGCCCTCGCGGCCCGCGTCCGCACCGTGGCTGCCCGGGTTCGTCCCGCCCGACGCGGGCGGCCGGCGCGGCGTGCCGCTGGCGTCGGGCGGTCCCACGAACGCACGGCGAGGGTCCCGGGGCTCGTCCCAGTACGCATCGGGGCCTCCCCGGCCACCGGACGGACCCACCCGGCCCGGCGGCGCCGCAGCGCCGTAGCCGGGGCCGCCGCCCCCACGCCTGGCGTCGTCGGCCTCGTCGCCCTCCAGCACCAGGCCGGGGCGGGTCAGCAGCCAGTAGCGCCAGGTGAGCACGGCCACGAGGACGGCCACGCCGGCGAGCCCGGCGATGATCATCCAGATCAGCCGGTTCTCGTCGTCGGCACTGCTGCCCTCGTCCGGCGGAGGTGCAGTGGTCGTCGTGGTGGCCTGGGCGCCCTCGGTGCCATCGCCGGGTTCGAGCAGGTTCTGGACCGTAGTGAACGTGATGCCGTCGGCGACGAACGCCGCGGCCGCCTCGTCGGCGGACTCCTCATCGTCGACGACCGGCTCGTCGCTGTCGTCGTCCTGTGGAGGCGGCGGCTCTTCGGTCGCGGGTGGGGCCGTCTCCTGCGTTGTCGGTGGCGCCGTGGTGGGCGGGCTCGTGGAGGCAGTCGTGGGCGTTGGCCGCGCCGTGGTGGTCGTCGTAGGGGACGACGTGGTGGTGGTTGGCGGCTCCTGGGCGAACGCAATCGGCGCCCCCCCGACGAACAGCCCCAGCCCCACGAGGGCCGCCACGGCGACGCGAGACGGCGCCCGACGGCCACCGCGTGATGGTGTACCTGCGCTCATGTGCTCCCACACCTTGCCGGCCCCCAGCCGGGGAGATGGTACCCGTGCCCGTCATCCGGACGGTTGGACGCTACATCTGAGCAAATGAACGAGGCGTGAACCAGTCGAAACCGCCGCGGGCCATGCCGTGCGTCACACCTGGTGGACGGGGCAGCTCACGGTCGTGCGCCCGCCGATCCGCCGGACCTGCAAGGCGGCCCCGTCCCTGGGGCACAGACCATCGAGCGCCAGGGCCTGGCGGGCGTCGCCCGTGTGGCTCCCCCCGCGCGCCGTCAACTCGACAATCACGAGTCCGATGGCCCGGTGCAGCCGCCGCAGCTCCGTCGGGGTCAGGCCGCCCGCGGGCCGAGCAGCATCGAGGCCGGCGCGGAACAGGATCTCGTCCGCCAGCAGGTTGCCGATGCCGGAGATCCGTGCCTGGTCGAGCAGCCGGGCCTTGAGCGGTGCCCGGCTGCCCCGCACCGCCGACTCCACATCGCGTAGCCGGGCGTGCTGGGCGTCGACACCCAAGTGGCCCTCGTCGGGCTCGAGCTCGACGCCGCCCAGCCGGCGGGGATCCCGGATCCGCAGGTCGCTCCCGTCGGTGAATCGGAGCCCGAACCGGTCCCATGCGGGGTTGTTCCGGCCACTCGCATACTGCAGTCGATCGATGGCGGCGCCGCCGTCGACCAGCAACCGGCCGCTCATTCCGAAACGCAAGCCCAGGCGTGTGCCGTCGTCGAGGTCGAGGACCAGGAGCTTGCCGATGCGGCGGACGCCATCGATGGTGCGGCTGGTGACCGCCGCCACCACCTCGTCGGGCGAGGTTCGCTTGAGGTACCAGCCATCGGGGGCGTCGACGCGCGCGATCGTCCTGCCCACGACGGACTCGGCTTGGCGCCGGTACGTCTCCACCTCGAGCATCTCTGGCACCGGAGCAGCGTAGGGATCCTCGGTCCGCCCCCGGCCGCCAGACGTCGCCGTCGCCGACCGGACGGCGCGTCAGCCGATGGCGGCGTCCAGCGCCTGGTCGAAGTCGGCGATCAGGTCGTCGGGGTGCTCGAGCCCGACCGAGACGCGCACCTGCCCATCGGTGATCCCCAGGTCGGCCCGCTCGGCGGGGGAAAAGAGCGCGGCGATGGTGGCCGTGTGCGACAGCAGCGTCTCCGGTCCCCCAAGTGATATGGCGATGCGGGCCACTCGGCAGGCGCCACAGAACCGCTTGGCCGCCTCCGCGCCGCCGGCCACCTCGATCGACATCATCGTGCCGCCCGACGCCATCTGGCGCTTGGCCAGGTCGCGCTGCGGATGGCTGTCGAGCCCCGGGTAGTTCACGACGTCGACCCCCGGGTGCCCGGTGAGGTGTTCGGCCAGCCGTTGGGCGCTCGCGCTCTGCTGGTGGACCCGCGCCGCCAGCGTGCGGATGCCGCGCAGGCCGTTCCAGGCGTCGAACGGCGAGGCCTGGGCGCCGTGCACGAGGTGCCAGCCCCACACGGCGTCCACGAGGTCGCGGCTGCCGGCGATCACCCCCAGCAGCGCGTCGTTGTGACCGGCGATGCCCTTGGTTGCCGCATGGAGGACCAGGTCGGCGCCCAGAGCCAGGGGCTGCTGCACCACGGGGGTGGCGAACGTCGAGTCGACCACCGTGAAGGGGCCAGGTATCGCCGCCACCGCCTCGATGTCGGTGAGCGTGAGGGCCGGGTTGGCGGGCGTCTCGACGAACACGAGCTGCGTCCTGCCGGGCCGCACGGCGTCGACGAACTGCTGGGGATCCGTGCCGTCGACGAAGGTCACGTCGATGCCCAGGCGGGGACAATGGGCGCCGAAGAAGGTCGAGGTGGCGGAGAACGTGTGCCGCTGGGCCACCACGTGGTCACCGCTGGAGCACAGTCCGAGCACCGTCGTCGTCACGGCCGCCATCCCCGATGCGAACGCCAGCGCCGCCTCCGCCCCCTCGAGGGCGGCGACCGCCTCCTCGAAGTCCCGGGCCGTGGGGCTGCCGAAACGGGAGTAGTAGT
>JBOGHG010000423.1:0-2861 GCA_050744525.1 Acidimicrobiales bacterium
ACCGTGCGCCACTTCGTGCCCGTGGGAAATCCCGCGCCCCCCGGCCGCGCAGCCCCGACGCCTCGACCTCCGCCGTCACGGCGTCGGGCTCGACGCTGCGGGCCGACTCGATCCCCCGCCCGCCACCCACATCCAGGTAGGCGCGCAGCGAGTCGAAGGGGCGGCGGGGGAGCACACGTTCGACGAGGGTCACGTTCCCTTCTTACCCCGCTGGCCCGCATCGCAACGCACCGCCGCCGAAGCGCGGGCGCCACCCTTCGTCGGATGCCGCTGCGGTGGCGTGAGCGAGGTTGTCGGCGCCGATGGCTAGTGTGACGGACCGTCGAACGAGCGGGCGTCCTGGGGTGCATGGCGATGCCCGCGACTCGGTTCTCGGAGTTGTGGCCCATGGGTACGTCGCCGCGGTCTTGGTGGAGCAGACGCGTGACATCGCTCGCTGCTGCCACGTTCGGTGTGGCTCTGACGGCGGCGTTCGTGGCTCGCCGCCGGGCCGCTCCGCCACCCACTCGTCCGCCGACCCGTTCGGCGACCCCCGGCTCGGAGGACCGGCCCGAACTCGATCGTCGCCCTCTGCCCAGACCAGGCGGCCGGTCGGAGGAGCAGCCGGCAGGCACGTCGAACGAGGCCCGAGACGTCGCCAGCCCTGCGCCGGTCGCAGTTCCGGACGATGTGGTGCCGCCGCTGGATGGTCGGCGCCGCATCCGGGCGGTGGCTGGGTGGCTGGCCCTTGCAGTCGCTCTGAGCGTTGGCCTCGCGTCGATCGTCCTCGGCCGGGACGACGATCAACCCGGGGCGGCCGGCGTCGATACGACGGCGACGACGTCCGGCGAGGCGACCACCACCACCACCACCGCGATCGACGACATGGCACCGCACGACGCCTTTGCGCACGCGGCCGATCGCCTCGTGTCCGGTGGCGCGTTCGGCTACGTCGGAACAACGCGCGCGATCGACGTGAGCCACGCGCGTCCCGGCCTGTGGCTGGCGGTCGACCTGACGGTCGACGGCCAGGTGGTGACGTCGGCTGAGCGCGTTCACGAGATCGCCGTCGACGGCAGCGGTCGTGCCGTCGAAACGGTGATGGAGGGGCCGGTCGTCTGGAGCCGTTTGGCCACGTCGCCAGCGTCGCTGGCCGGGGCCTCCTATCTACCCATCACCGAGGAGAGCGGCGTAGAAGGCGGTGGTAAAGGGGTTGCGCTGCTGCCGACTTGGCTCGACTCGACCGTCGATCGGCGGGACGCCGGCACCGACGAGTCAGGCCAACGCGTGCTCCGCGCGACCCTGCCGGCCGGTGTGCTCGGCGAGATCGTCGACGGTCGGCAAGCAGGCGAGGCCGACGTGATGTTGACGCTCGACGCAGCCGGTGATCCAGTACACGTCGAGGTCACGTCGGTGTCGCTCGGGACGCCGCTGCGCCTCGCTCTCGACATCGTCGAGATCGGCAAGCCCATCCTCATCGAGCTACCCGCGCAATGACCCTCGCCGAGCCGCCGGGGCCCCCGCTAGGTGCCGAACCCGTCAGGCAGGAGCGGGCTCGGCCGGTGCCAACCCCACCGCCTGCCGCATCACCGCCGCCCACCCGCCGGGGTCGATGCCGAGGCTCGTGAAGCGATCCGAGGACTCCGCGAGCAGTGACGCGGCAGCCGCGTCGCCCACGACCTGCAGCGCCATGGCCCAACCGAGTCGGACGACGGCTTGGGCGATGCGATCGTCGGTGGCGTCGACACTGGCAAGGAGCTGGGGGAACCGGGTGTCGACCGCGGCGCGACGGCCGTAACGGGCGGCCGCCATCCCCACGGCCAGCCCCGCCCACGACCGGTCCAGATACGTCGACCGGTCGTCGCGCTCCACCACCTGGGCAGCGGCGAGCGCGTCGTCGACCCGACCGGCGGCGGCCAGGGCCAGGGCGGTGACGGCCCCGGGGTAGCCCACGGTGCTGCGCTCCCCGATGGCGCGGCCCAGCTCGCGCAGCAGGTCGAGCGCCTCGTCCGGACGGGCGCACTGGACCGCCAACAACGCCCGCGACACGAGGTGCTCGCTCGTGCCCGCGGTGGCGAGGTCGTCGGACGAGACGTCCTGGTCGGGAAGGACGGCAACCGCCGCGGTCGCCCGATCGCGGTCGCCGACCTGGACCGCGGCACTCAGCAGCCCGGTCGCCGAGAACTCCATGAACCGGGGTGAGTGACTGGGGAGCAGCGACGTCCGGGCCTGTTCGAGCACCTCGAACCCCTCGGCTATCCGCCCCGCCGTCACCAGCGCGCGTCCCAGCGGGAGCCGCGCCTGCACCCGGCCGTAGTCGTCGTCGATGGCGTCGAAGGTCGCCAGCGCTTCCCGGGCGCGCTCGATGGCCGAGTCGGCCCGTCCCGTCCACAGCCGAATGCTGGCGGTGAGCACCTGGCCCATGCCCACGGCCCAGCGGTCACCTGCCGCCTCGGCGCCGCTGAAGACCTGCTCGGCCATGGTCTCGGCCTCGTCCGGGTAGCCGGAATGGAAGCGCGTGAATGCCAGCAGGCCCAGCGCCCATCCCAGCCCGCCGCGGTCACCGAGATCGGCGAACAGGGCGGCGGAGTCGTGGAGGAGGGCGTCCGCGTCGTCGATGCGCCCGGCGACGAAGTGTGCCCAAGAGAGGTTCTGCAGCGCCCAGGCCAGCCCGCGCCGATCGCCCAATGCCGCGTAGAGGTCCCGTGCCGGCTCGAGGGAGGCGATCGCCGTCTCGGGGTCGTTGCACAGCAGGGCCGCGAACCCCCGCGCCCGTAGTGCGGTCGCTCGCCCCTCGTCATCGCCGGCGGCGTCGGCCCGGGCCAGGGCCTCGGCGAGCAGTGCCTCGGCCTCGCCCGGCGAGCCGCCGCGCAGGGCGGCGT
>JBOGHG010000424.1:0-2857 GCA_050744525.1 Acidimicrobiales bacterium
TGACCTGCACCTGGAGCTCCTCGGCGGTCATCCGGTCGCCGTCCTCCTCCGCGGCGATCATGGCGCTGAGCAGGTCGTCGGAGGGGTGGCTCCGCTTCCACTCGATGGCCTCGTCGACGTGGCCGATCATGTTGTCGGCGGCGTCGACGACGGCGTGGGCACTGTCGTCGTCGAGGAAGGGCTCCAGCGACAGGGTCATGGTGTGCGACCAGCCCCGCAGCTCGTCGCGGTTGCCCTCCGGCATGCCCAGCAGCTCGCTGATCACCATGAACGGCAGCGGGAACGCGTAGCGGGCGATCACATCGACGGGATCGCCCCCGACTCCCGCCTCGGCCAGCTCGTCGAGAAGGCCGTCCACCAGCTCGCGCACCCGCCCCCGGAGCTGCTCGACGCGGCGGACCGTGAAGGCGCTGGACACCAGCCGGCGCAGGCGGGTGTGGTCGGGCGGGTCGAGCCCGAGGATCGAGCGCCGATCGTTCCGCGCGACCATGCGGTCGGCGATGTCCGCGGGGGGCTGGTAGCGGAACAGGTTGTTGGCGTTGCGGTCGTCGACGCTCGTTCCGGCGAGGCGGAGCAGGTGGAAGCAGTCGTCGTAGTGGGAGAGCAGCAACATGCCGAGCGCGGTGCGGTGCGCCCGGCCCTGGGCGCGGATCGCCGCGTACTGGTCGTAGGGGTTGTCGGCGAATCCGGGTTCGAACGGGTTGAAGGTCACGGTCGCCACACGGCCAGGTTTTCGCACGGATGGTGCAAATGCAAGGGACTCCTGAAACCTGCCGCGGTATAGGTGGCCCGGGCCACCCATACCGCGGCAGGTTTTCCGCGATGCGCCGTCCGCCGCCCCGTGACCTGGCCCTGTTGGGACTGGCGGTGGCGGCCGTGTCGACGGCGGCGCCCCTCGTGCGGGTCGCCGACGCCCCCACGCTGGCCATCGCCTTCTGGCGGAACGCCATGGCGCTTCCCGTGCTGGCCCTGCTCGTCGGGCTGCACGCCCGCGGTCCTCGCCGAGGGCGCGCACCCGTGTTGGACCGGCGGGAACGGAACCTGTCGATCGTCGCGGGGCTGTTCCTCGGCGCCCACTTCGCCACCTGGGTACCGAGCCTGTCGTTCACCACGGTGGCGTCGTCCGTGGCGCTGGTGTCCACGCAGCCGGTGTGGGCGGCGCTCATCGCGCGCGGCCGGGGCGAGGATGTGCCTCCGGGAGCTTGGTGGGGCATCGGCAGCGCCGTGGCCGGTGCCATCGTGCTGACCGGCGTCGATCTGTCGGTCGAGCCGCGGGCCCTGTTCGGTGACCTGCTGGCGCTGATCGGTGGCGTGCTGGCGGCCGCCTACGTCACCGTGGGTGCCGAGGTCCGCCGCACGGTGCCGACCGGCGTGTACGCGCTCGTGTGCTACGGCGTCGCGGCCGGTGGGCTGCTGACGGTGTGCCTCCTCGGTCGCCAGCCGCTGGCGGGCAGCGCCTACGACGCCACCACCTGGCTCGCACTGGTGGCGATGGTCGCGGGGCCGCAGCTGCTCGGTCACACGGTGGTCAACCGGGTGCTGGGCACCACGAGCCCCACGGTGGTGTCGGTCGCGATCCTGTTCGAGATCGTGGGATCGGCGCTGCTGGCGTGGCTCGCGTTCGACGAGGTGCCGCCGGCGTCGGCCATCCCGGCGGCGGTCCTCATCGGCGTGGGTGTCGTGCTGGTGGTGCGCTCGGGCGCCGAGGAACCCTCAGTGGCGGGAGCGCCGGCGCTGGAATGAGTCGGGCCGCCGCCGGGACGGGGTGCCGCCGGGTCAGAGGGCCGGCCCGGCCGAGCAGACGAGGGCCACCCGGCGGTCGAGGGTTGCGGCGCCGGCCACGAGCGCACCACCACCGGACACGATGCCGGGCCCCAGGGTTGCCGGGCCGACCCGCACCCCGTGGTGCCCCAACGCCCGCCGATCCAGCTCGAGGACGACGGCATCTCCGGCGGCGATCTCGACGACCTCGACCCAGGGCGCGAGCTGGTTGTCGGCCGCCAGCGCGGCCGTGACCAGGGCCCCCGCTCCCGGCTCGTTCCCCCGCGCGAGCGAAAGGCGAGCGACGTCGGGGGCGCCGCTGGGGTTGTCGGCCGTGTAGTCGATGGACCAGGCCATGTCCTGGTGATCCGTCAGGCACGATCGCAGGGCCCGCAGCTCGGCGGCGACCACGTCGTCGCGCACACCATCGACCGCGGGCCGCAGGCGCGGCGGCACCCATGCCAGTCCGTCGTGGCCGGTGAGGATGCCACCCGACACCCGCGGCGCGACCGCCACCACCGCCACCGCCAGCGCCAGCGCGCCGCCGGCGAGGGTCACGACGCCGACGTCCGGCCACGACGCGGTGGCCCGGCGCAGCTGCGCCGCTCGCCGGGCGCGGGTGTCTCCGACCCCCGCCAGCATCATGAGGCACAGCACGGCGGCGAGCACACGGAGGCCCGACTCCCACGCAGCCAGGCGGGCGGCGGCCACGACGCCGTCGGCACCGTGGTCGACGGCCCAGACGATCGCCGCCACCGCCGCGGGAAGGACGACCGCAGCCAGCACGGTCCGGACGGTGATCACGGGGAGCCGCGCCAGTGAGCGCGGTCGCAGCAGCCGGGCGACGCGCCGGGCCGCCCGCACGGGTAGTGCAACCATCCCGGAGACGACGGATCGTCGCTGTCCCGCCACGGACCGCAACGCTCCGATGACGACGCACGACGCACCGACGGCGATGAGCCACGGCCAGGGGACGATCAGCGCGCCGCTGGCGCCGGCGAGGGCCAGCACGTCCGACAATCGGCGCTCCGCCGTCCCCGCCCATCCTCGCCGCCGTACGTCGCCGGCGACGTCCGATGAGCGGGGCTGAGGGGGC
>JBOGHG010000425.1:0-2855 GCA_050744525.1 Acidimicrobiales bacterium
GAATCCCACTCCCTCCGCTGTGGTCTCCGGACGGTTCGCCACCGTCCGGGACAACGGCCTGACCTGGAGTTTCTTGCTGAGGGGCCGACACGGGAGGTCACGGTCCAGGGGCCGTTGCCGTCGGCGTTGCTGTCATGTCCCGGGCTTCGGACGACCGCGCCGGTCCGCGCGCTGGGCCGCCATGGGCCAGTTATCCGGCAATCGGTTCCGGAGCAAGGCCGAGGTCAGGGCGCTGCTCCACTCTCGACGGTACTCAGCACCGTGCGTCCACTCCTCGCGGGTGGTGGGTGCCGCCTACGTCAGCGGCGGAATCAGCGTGATTCCGAACCCAGTGCTGACTCGCGTGCGGCGAGCCCTGGGATGACGGTGGACACGGCGGCCTTACTGTCCAGGCGCTCCGACCCGCTGGGCGAACGTCTTGCGTCCAGTACTCCGCGGCGATCAGGCGCTCAGCCGTCTCCACCTTCAAGAGCGATGTGCGCCTCTGTGGGCGGCCTTGGATCTGCCCGCTGGCGCCCACAGGCGCTGCCCGCTCACGGCCAGCTCGTCACGGAGCGTGCTGGCATAGGTGGCACGGCAGCCTCGCCAGAGCTGTCCCCGAACGGCACATCGGGGTCGCGCCCGTCGGCTCAGGCGGAGTGTTCTGGGTCGCGTGTTATGGGACGAGCGCGTCGCCGTCGATGCGACCCCGAGCCGTCGATCAGTTGCGTCAGACCGGCTGGGCCGGCGGGGCCTGCCGACGCAGAACGGCACTTCGGCGCTGCTCCCGCAAGTTAGCCAGGCACTGTCGGGGTCTCAGCGGTACCGACATCACTGAATATCATCGACCCGCTCAGAAGCGGTTGGTCCGGAACGTCGGGCGGACCGCTGATTCTGAACTCGATGCGTTCCAATCCTCTGTCGGCGTCGTCGTGCTGACCGGCGGAGTGGTTCGCTTCATCGGCCGCCGGCGAGCCGGCGAGCTGGCTGACGGCTAGGAGGAAGCGGTGCCGGCCAGGATCCCCTCGATCTGGCCGATCGCCTCGACCATCCCTTCTTCCTGACCCATGGCGAGCAGCTGCTCCATCGCCTCGAGCGTCGGGAAGTGCGAGGTGATGACCATCTCGGTCCTGCCGTCCCGCTCGTCCAGCGTGACGACCATCCTGCCCACAGGCAGGTCGTCGTTGGGCTTGCCGGTGTCGTCGGCGAAGCCGTCCTTCATCTCGAGCCGTCGCGGCGGGTCGACGGCCAGCACCTCCCACCAGCCGCTGTGCTTCTCACCCTCCGGACTTGTCATGTAGTAGGTGGTTCGGCTGCCGACTGTGAGGTCGTGGTCGACGAAGGTCGCGGGGTAGCCCGGTGGGCCCCACCAACGCTCGAGCTGGCGCGGGTCGGCCCAGAGCTGCCACGCCCGTTCGACCGTGGCGTCGAGCTCGACGGTGATGGCCATCGTCAGGGCGTCCGGGTCCTTGTGCACGTTCGTGACGGTCATGGGGTGCCTCCCTTGGGGTCGGCGAGGATCTCGCTCATCCGGTCGACGCGGCCGCGCCACACCGCTTCCAGGGCGTCCAGCAGCTTCGATGCCCGGCGGACGCTGTCGACGTTGCCGCGGACGAGTTGTTCTCGTCCCTTGCGTTGCTTGGTCACCAGTCCCGCCTCTTCCAGCACGGCGACGTGCTTCTGCACGGCGGCGAAGCTCATCGGGTAGCGGCGGGCCAGGGCGGACACCGAGTGCTCTCCTTCGAGCGTGCGCACGACGATGTCGCGCCGGGTTACGTCGGCCAGGGCATGGAAGACCCGGTCGGCCCGCTCGGCCTTCAGTAAACCTACAACCATATGGTTGTAGGTAATCACGATCCGGACCTGCACGCAAGGGCCAGATCGGAGAGCTAAGTAGACGGACTTGGGTGCGAGCCCACGCTCGCCGATCGGGTGGAGCAGCGACCCGTACAGCGCCTCCGGCCTGCTGGTAGCGCAGGCGTCGGATCGGGATCCGGCCGAGCGTCGGGATGATGTGGATCTTGATGTTGCGCTCGTAGCCCCGGAAGGGTGGTGGCGGCCAGGTGCAGCCGCTTTGCCGGCAGCCACTCGCGGGTCAGGTCGGCGCCGAACGTCAGGGAGCGGACCGCGTCGGCGCTGCCCTGCTCCTTCGCAGCCAGCCGCGCCGCGAGACGCTCGGCGTCCGCCCATTCGAAACCGCGTTCTACGCTGACCGCCACGAGCCCCGGCTCATGGCCGAAAACCAAAGACCGAGCCTCCATCAAACCCAGGGCGATTCAAACCATCGGAACGCGACCTTGCCATGCACCGAGGGACTAAACGGCCGACGATGACCTCCGAAGTCGCTAGCGCCGATTGCCGGATCAGGTGTGTCCGCCCTTCGCCGGCACTACGCGCCCGAGTCGGCGCTCCCGCCACGGTCGGTTGAACAATCGGTCGCGACAGAACGGCCACCGTCACCGTCGTTCCGTCGCGAGGCAACGGCCAACGTGCAAGGACAAAGCACGTCAAGCCGCAACTCGCGTGGGCCGGTATCGCAGGGCGACCGCCCCCGACCGGAACTCATGGCGATCCACGAGCTCGAGCTGGATGCGCTCGCGCAGACCAGCGAGCAACGTCGGCCCGTGTCCGGCAAGGACCGGCTGCACAAGGAACTCGTACTCGTCGACCAGTCCCAGATCTGCCAACGCCAAGGGGAGCGTCACGCCACCCACGAACAGGCCCTCGCCCGGCTCCTGCTTGAGCCGCCGAACCGCTTGCCCCAAGTCGCCTCGCACCAGCTCGGCATTCCAATCGACCCCGCTCAGCGTGCTCGACACGACGTACTTCTTCGCCCGGTCGATGGTCTCGGCGAACGGGATCTCCCACTCATCCAT
>JBOGHG010000426.1:0-2841 GCA_050744525.1 Acidimicrobiales bacterium
TCCGAGCTGCGAACCTCGGTGGGTGACGAGCCGCCCGCCCCGACGCCGCCCTCGGCGCCGGCAGCCGCGGCCGGCGACCCGCAGGCTCCCGGCGGTGATCCCGGTGCCAACGGCACCGATGCGCCGGCCGAGCCCGAGACCCGACCCAGCGAGTGGGGACGGGCCGTCTTCGATCCCGAGCCGACCGACCGGCCGGAGGGCTGATTTCAGGCCAGGTCGATGGTGACGGCGACCTCGTGGCCGTCGACGGTCAGGGCGTGGGTGCCGCCGGTCGCGGCCTTGGTGAGCTCGACCGCCAGGACCTCGCTCATCACGTGGTGGCGGTGGGCGTCGAGCGCGGCCCAGACTTCGTCGTCGGCCCAGACCGTGAGGGCGACACGGTCGGCGATGTCGAGCCCCACCTCCTTGCGGAGGTCGTTGAGGCTACGCACGAGCTCGCGGGCCAGGCCCTCCCGCCGTAGCTCGTCGTCGAGCTCGAGGTCGAGCGCCACGGCCCAGGCACCGTCCTCGGCCAGGGCGAACTCCTCGTGCCGGTCGGCGCGGACCTCGACGTCGTCCGGGGTCAGGCGCTCGCCGGCCACCTCGATGAACCCGTCGGACTTGAGCCGGCGCTGCAACGCCGACCCGTCGGCCTCGGCCAGCGCGCGCTTCACAGCGTTGACCTTCGGCCCGAGGCGGGGACCGAGGGCCCGGAAGTTCGGCACGATCGTCCACGACATCAGCCCCGAGAGGGTGTCGACGTCGTCGAGCGCCTTGACGTTGAGCTCCGAGGCAACCTCGTCGAGCGCCTCGCGGCCGAGGGTGGCACCGGGATGGAGCAGCAGCGCACGGCGCAGCGGCTGGCGCACCTTGACCCTGGCATCGGTACGGGCGGCCCGGCCGAGGACCACGAGGCGCCGCGCCGCGCTCATCTGCGCGGCCAGCGCCTCGTCGGTGGCACCGGCCGGCAGCGGCCAGTCGGACAGGTGGACCGAGACGTCGCCGGTCAGCGTCACGTAGAGCTCGTCCGCCAGGAAGGGGCAGAACGGCGCCAGCAGCTTGCTGGTCACCACCAGGGCGTGGTGCAGGGTTGCGTGGGCGTCGGGGTCGTCCGCCTTCCAGAAGCGGGGCCGGCTGCGGCGCACGTACCAGTTCGACAGGTCGCCGACGAACCGGGCGAGGCGGGTTGCGCCACCGAGGGCGTCGAAGCTCTCGAGCGCGTCCGTGACCCCGCACACCGTGTCGTCGAGCTCGCCCAGGAGCCAGCGGTCGAGCACGTGGGCCGGCTCCGGGCCCTCCCCGCCGGGGGCGGGCCGCCAGCCGTCGACGTCGGCGTAGGTAACGAAGAAGCTGAAGACGTTCCACAGCGTCAGCAGGGTCTGCCGGGTGGACTCGCGGATGCCCTCCTCGAACACGCGCCTGTTCGTCCACGGCTGGCCGGCCGAGAAGAAGTACCAGCGCAGGGCGTCGGCACCGAAGCCGGTGAAGATCTGCCACGGATCCATGGCGTTGCCCTTCGACTTCGACATCTTCTGGCCCTGCTCGTCGACGAGCAGGCCAAGGCAGACGACGTTGCGGTAGGGCGTGGAGTCGAACACCAGCGTGTTGACCGCCAGCAGGGAGTAGAACCAGCCCCGGGTCTGGTCGATGGCCTCGCAGATGAAGTGGGCGGGGAAGCTGGCTTCGAACCGCCCGTCGTCGGTGAACGGGTGGTGGAACTGCGCCGACGGCATCGATCCCGAGTCGAACCAGGCGTCCAGCACCGGCAAGAGGCGGCGGACCGTCCCGCGGCACCCGGGCTCGGTGCATGTCCAGGTGATGTCGTCGACGTAGGGACGGTGCAGGTCGATGTCCGACAGGTCGGCCCCCGCGAACTCCGAGAGCTCAGCGATCGACCCGACGCACGTGTCCGTGCCGCAGCCGCGGCAGCGCCAGATCGGCAGCGGTGTGCCCCAGTAGCGGTCGCGCGACAGGGCCCAGTCGATGTTGGACTCGAGCCAGCGGCCGAACCGGCCGTGCTTGATGTGGTCCGGGTACCAGGCGATGGCCTCGTTCTGGGCCAGCAGGTCGGCGCGCCGCTCCTCGGTGCGCACGAACCACGACGTCTTGGCCCAGTAGATGAGCGGGGTGCCGCAGCGCCAGCAGTGGGGATAGCTGTGCTCGTAGGGCTGCTCGGCCACCAGCAGGCCGCGCCGGCGGAGGTCGGCGATGATCTCGGGGTCGGCGTCCTTGACGAAGCGCCCGTGCCACGGCGGCACCGTGTGATCGAACGTGGCGTCGGCGTCCACCGGGTTGAGCACCGGCAGGCCCTCGGCGCGCCCCACCTGGGCGTCGTCCTCCCCGAACGCCGGCGCCAGGTGGACGATGCCGGAACCGTCGTCGTCGCTCACGTAGTCGGCGACGACGACCCGCCACCCCTCACGGCTACGCGGGGGCGGGTCGACGAAGTCGAACGGGCGCCGGTAGCGCCAGCCGGCCAGGTCGGTGCCGCGCCACCGCTCCCGCACCTCGGCCTCGGGGAACAGACGCGCTGCGGCGCGCTCGCCCAGCACCAGGTCGCGGCCACCGTCCGGGGAGGCGATGCGCACGTAGGTGAACGCGGGACCGACCGCCGCCGCCACGTTGGAGATGAGCGTCCACGGCGTCGTGGTCCACACCACCAGGTCGGCATCGGGCGCGGCGACACCGCCGGGCCCGCCGGCGAGGGGGAAGCGCACATAGATCGACGGATCGACGACGTCCTCGTAGCCCAGGGCCACCTCGTGCGAGCTGAGCGCCGTACCGCACCGCCCGCAGTAGGGCGTGACCCGATGGCCCTCGTAGAGCAGGCCCTTGTCCCAGAGCTGGCGGATGATCCACCAG
>JBOGHG010000427.1:0-2809 GCA_050744525.1 Acidimicrobiales bacterium
ATGGAGTGTCGATCCGCTCGATGGAGCAGGAGGGTCTGGGCGACGAGGCCCGCCTGGTGTTCATCACGCACATCGCCCGGGAGGCCGCCATGCAGGCCACCGTGCGGGACCTCCACCACCTGGACGCTGTAGACCGCATCACGTCGGTCCTCCGCGTCATCGGCGAGTAGGCCGGTCGTCGCCCTGTGAAGTACGTCTCGACCCGGGGCCAGGCACCCGTTCTCGACTTTGCCGACGTGTTGCTGGCCGGGCTGGCCACGGACGGCGGGCTCTACGTCCCGGAGTCGTGGCCGGCTCGGCCCGACGGCTGGCGGGACACCCGGCCCTACGTGGACGTGGCGACCGACGTGCTTTGGCCCTACGTCGAGGGTTCGACCCTGTCCCCGCAAGCACTCGACGAGCTGGTGGCCGAGGCCTACGCGACGTTCGACCATCCCGACGTCTGCCCGCTGGTCGAGCTCGAGCCGGGCCTGTGGGTGGCCGAGCTGTTCCACGGGCCCACGCTGGCGTTCAAGGACGTTGCGCTCCAGCTCGTTGGTCGCCTGTTCGACCGGGAGCTCCAGCGGCGCGGCGAGCGCCGCACGATCGTGGTGGCCACGTCTGGCGACACGGGTTCGGCGGCCATCGCCGCGTGCATCGGCCGCCCCGCCCTCGATGTGGTGGTGCTGCACCCGGCCGGGCGGGTGTCCGACGTGCAGCGGCGCCAGATGACGACGGTCGACGCGCCCAACGTGCACAACGTGGCGGTCCAGGGCACGTTCGACGACTGCCAGGACGTCGTGAAGGCGCTGTTCGCCGATGCCGGGTTGCGTGACCGGGTCGGGCTCTCGGCCATGAACTCGATCAACTGGGCGCGCGTCGCTGCCCAGATCGTTTACTACGTCACCGCAGCCGCGGCTTGTGGGCCCTGCGAGGTGGCGGTGCCCACCGGGAACTTCGGCAACATCCTGGCGGGTTGGATAGCCCGGCGCTCGGGCGCCCCCATCGAGGGGCTCGTCATAGGATCCAACCGCAACGACATCCTCACCCGCTGGGCGCGGACCGGGTTGCTGGTCGCCGACGAGGTCGTGGCCACGCTGAGTCCCAGCATGGACATCCAGGTGTCGTCCAACCACGAGCGCCTGCTGTTCGAGCTGCTCGGCCGTGACGGTGCCGCCACGGCAGAGCTGATGGACCGGTTCCGCGCGCTCGGCTCGGTGGAAGGGCCCCGAGACCCGGTCTTCGCGGCCGCGAGCCTCGACGACGACGCCACGCTGGCGGTCATTGCCGGGCTGCACCGCCGCACCGGCTACCTGGCCGACCCCCACACGGCCGTGGGCATCGGGGCCGCCGAGGCCTGCCGGCGCCGGCCCGACCTGCCGATGGTGTGCCTCGCGACGGCGCACCCGGCCAAGTTCCCGGATGCGGTCGAGCGGGCCACCGGCGCCCGGCCGGCACTGCCCGACGGCCTCGCCGACCTGCTCGAGCGGCCCGAGCGCTACGACGTCCTGTCGGCCGACGCGGATGCGGTGCGCCGCTACGTCGAGGGGGCGGTGGCCGCGCACTGAGATGCTCTAAGGTCCCGCCCGTCGCCGTGGGG
Organism: Acidimicrobiales bacterium; assembly: GCA_050744525.1. Lineage (GTDB taxonomy): Bacteria > Actinomycetota > Acidimicrobiia > Acidimicrobiales > VFJN01 > DASQUK01. The sequence continues at coordinate 1,580 of JBOGHG010000427.1, forward strand.
AGCACCTGCGACGCTGGGGAGGGTGTCCGATGCGCCGGATGACGCTGGCGGTGGCCGTGCTGGTGGTGGGCGCATGGGGGGCGGCCTGCGGTGACGACGACGGCGGCGGTGGTGGGTCCGGAGGCGAGTCGTCGTCCGACGACGGCCAGGAATACGTCGACGCCATCGTCGCCAGCAGCGACGAATCGGACCTGACCGACGAGGAGAACGAGTGCTTTGCCCGCGCCTTCGTCGATGCCGTGGGTGTCGAGCAGCTCGAGGGCGCGGTGACCCCCGATGAGATCCGCGAGAACCCCGAGAGCTCCCCCGAGGAGTTCGGGATCAGCCTCGACGACGACCAGGTCGACGCGTTCTGGGAAGACGTCAACGAGTGCATGGACGTGAGAGCGGCCTTCGTCGAAGGCCTCACCGAGGGCGAGGACATGTCCGAGGAGACGGTCGACTGCCTGGAGGACGCGATCGACGACGACCTGCTCAAGCGGCTGCTGGTGACGAGCCTGATGGAGGGGGATGACGCACTCCAGGGGGACGAGGAGCTGAGGAGCGATCTCATCGGTGTGCTCGGCGAATGCCCGGGTGCCGTCTCGGAAGGCTGACTTTGCGGGGCGACGTGCCCCCGCGCTGACTTGCCCGGGGCGTGCCGATCCGCTGATGGGACGCTCCGATCCGACGGATGTCGTTCGGTGCTCCGGCCGCCGGCTGCGAGACTGAGCGGGTGAAGTACGTGATCTGCGTCCCCGACGGCTGCGCCGACGAGCCGTTGGCCCGGCTAGGGGGGCGCACGCCGCTCGAGGTGGCGTCGATGCCGACGCTGGCCCGGCTGGCGGCCCGGGGCGAGGTGGGTCGGGCGGCGGTGATCCCGCCGAAGATGGCGCCCGGGAGCGACGTCGGCAACATGTCGATCCTGGGCTACGACCCTGCCCGCTACCACACCGGGCGCGCCCCCATCGAGGCGGCCGCCTTGGGCCTGCGCCTGGGGCGGGACCGGGTCGCCTACCGCTGCAACCTCGTGACCATCGGGCCCGACGGCACCATGGTCGACTTCGCCGGGGGGCATCCGTCGTCGGATGCCGCCGCCCAGGTCGTCCGGCACCTCGATGCCGAGCTGGGGGCGGCTGCCGGCAGCGGCGTCGAGTTCCACGCTGGCGTCCAGTACCGGCACATCGTCGTCGCGCCCGCCTCGTGGGCCGAGGCGCACTGCGTCCCGCCCCACGACCTGACCGGCCATCC
>JBOGHG010000428.1:0-2788 GCA_050744525.1 Acidimicrobiales bacterium
GCACCAGCGAGGGGCCGTCATGGGGGTTGAAGGCTGGTTGCGCCCGGGACATGGACCAACCTTAGACGAACTGGTGTTCGAATGCAAGAGTTTTCCATATTTTCCGTAGCTTTATATGTCAGGCGAGGGCTTCAGGCAGGTCCACGCTGTATCCCAGGTGTCAGAGCCCGCGATCATGGGGTGTCGGTAGCAACTGGCCAGAACCGGTGCCAAGACCGCCCGCTGCCTCAGATCAAGACCCTGCTCGAGGAAGGCGCCACCGTCCATGCCTGCCGGTTTGCCATGGGCGCGCTGTACGGCTTCCGCGAGGACGACCTGATCCCCGGCGTCAAGCCGTTCCACCCGCTCGACGTGCTCGACTCGGCCCTCACCGCCTGGCGAGCCGGCGCGTTCCAGCTCAACACCTGGACCGTGTGACGCCGGTCGTCCGCTACCCGGGCGTCACGGTCACCGTGAGCTGGGGCGCCCGGCGCAGCGTGTTCGAGACGTAGCACACGCGGGAGGCCCGCTCGACGAGGGCTTCGACGGCCTCGGGCGGACCCTGGCCGAACACCACGTCGAGATCGATGGCGCTGAACGACGATCCGTCGTACGTCGCGACCGCCTTGACCGTCAACGGGCCGAGCGCCACCTCCCGCTTGCGTGCGACGTGGGCGAGCGCCATCGCATAGCACGACGACAAGGCCACCAGCAGGTACTCGGTGGGCATCGCTCCGGCGTCCTCCCCACCGGACCGCGGCGGCTCGTCGGCCACGAACCGGAACTGGCGCACCGCGATGTCGGCGCGATAACCCGACTCCCACCGGGCCTCGGCCACGGCCGAGAGCCTGCGTTCACGGGGCATCGTGCGCGCCGGGGCCGGCCCCGTGCCCGTGGTGGTCGTGCCCCGCCGGCCGGGCGGCGAGGGCCAGCACCCGCGCGTCGGTGGCCTCGAGCCCGACGATGCCGAGATCGTCCAGCAACGATTCGAGTGCCTCGGCCCACCGTTCGTAGTAGCGGTACCCCTCACCGTCCGGGTGCTCCGACTCCCAACGCCGGACCGCGGCGATCAGTCGGTGCTGGAACTCATTCGATGCGAAGCGCCGGGCCTCGACGAGCGCCAGCGTCACGCCGAACAGGCGCTTTCCCACGGAGCCTCGAACACCATCTCGCCGTTGGCGCGCGGCGGTGCCGTGGGACCAGTGCCCGGCAGCTCGACCGAAAGGTCGTTCAAGACGGCGTCACCCGGGCCACGCCGACCATGGCATCGCGGGTCACGAGCGCGGCCAGCGCCTCCTCGAACAGGTCCGCCGTGCCCTCCGGTCGCTCGGGGAGCACCAGGTAGCGGACCTCGGAGCTGCTGTCCCACACCCGGATCTCGACGTCGTCAGCGAGCGCCAGGCCCATCTCCGCCAGCACCCGGCGCGGCTCGCGCACGACGGCGCGCCCGGTAGGCCGGGTCCTTGTACCACGACGGAGGCAAGCCGAGCACCGGCCACGGGTAGCACGAACACAGCGTGCACACGACGACGTTGTGGACCCTGTCGGTGTTCTCCACCACGTCGATGTGCTCGCCCTGCGGGCCCGAGTAGCCGAGCTCGCCGATGGCGGCCGTGCCGTCCTCGAGCAGCCTCCGCCGGTAGTCGGCGTCGGTCCAGGCCTTGGCGATGACCCGGGCGCCGTTCATCGGGCCGACGTCGTTCTCGTAGCGGCGTATCAGGCCGTCAACCACGTTCGGGTCGATGAGCCCGCGCTCGAGCAGGAGCGACTCCAATGCCTCGGCCGGAGCGCGACATCGGGATGGTCGTGCGTGCGCGGTACCGCGGTCATCAGGCCGGCTCCAGGTAGTCGTCGTAAAGATCGATGGTGAGCGTGAACGCCTCCGCGTCGTCACCCCACAGCTCGGTCGAGTCGAAATCCACGGCATACACGTGCTGGGCGTTCTCGGCGATGAAGTGCGCGTGGGTGTCGGGGAGGACCTGCGCGGGATGGACCGCCGCCACCGTGCCGACATGACCCCTCGTGTAACGCGGCAGCCGGGTGTGCCCGGCATGAGCGTGGGCTCTGCTTCGCACGCGGTCGCCAACGGCAAAGCGGAGCTGCGATTCGATATGGCGGAGAGATCCGCCGGCGGCCGGCTGGTAGTCGGGCTTGCTCGGCGTCGGGTCGGCAGGCTCGGTCACGTCCTCGCCGCGCAGCTTGCGCGCCCGCGCGACCACCGCTCCGGGGGCGAGCACGCCACTGTCCACCAGCATCGTCTCCACGCACGCAAGCCACCGGCCGTAGTACCCGTCGGCCAGGTAGTCGTACGGATGCTGACGATCGATGGCGTGGCGCATGGCATCGAGGTTCTGACCCGACAGCCGCGCCGACAGGGCACCGAAGGCGAACGCCTTCGCCTCCGAGGGCTCGGCGAAGACCGGTTCATCAGGCGGGATCGTCACCGCGCCCCAACCCTGGGTGCCACCCATGTCGTGTATCCCGTCCACGTCTACCTCCCCGACGGGCGCAATCACCGCTCATCGTCGCGCGCCGACCTGGGAGCTTCCTGCCCGGTTCGGGGATCACCACGCGTTCGATGAGCGGCGCGGACGCGTGCGTCTGCTGATCGCGCTCAAGTGGCGTACCGGCGCGCGAACCAGTCCACCGTGCACCTCACCGCCTCAGCATGCGGGGTCGGCTCGAAGGGTCCGAACGCGCCCCGGAACTTGGACGCGTCGGACACGAAGGGTCGCTCGAACTGGTAGAGCGTTTCGTTCAGCTCCCGGACGAGCGGGTTGAACAGGCCGACCAGTTTGATCATCGGGCG
>JBOGHG010000429.1:0-2784 GCA_050744525.1 Acidimicrobiales bacterium
AGATCCGTCGCTGGCGAGGACGCAGGCCCGAAGGACTCCACCAGCGAATTCGAGGGCCGAGGACGACGACCAGCGGCGAATCTGGCCGACGAGACGTGCGCCCATCCGTTTGACACCAGCCACCTAGAGCACATCGTCGAGGCCGTCCAGGAGGTGGCCCATGCGCTCGCGCTTGGTGCGGAGGTAGTGGATGTTCTCGGCATTGGGTGCGGTCAGCAGGGGCACGCGCTCCGTGATCTCCAGCCCGAATCCCGCGAGCCCGCCCTTCTTCGAGGGGTTGTTGGTCAACAGCCGCATCGTGGTGATGCCCAGATCGACCAGGATCTGCGCACCGATGCCGTACTCGCGGCTGTCGACCGGCATGCCCAGCGCGATGTTTGCGTCGACTGTGTCGTGGCCCTGGTCCTGCAACTGGTACGCCAACAGCTTGTGGCCGATCCCGATGCCCCGGCCCTCGTGGCCGCGGAGGTACACGACCGCGCCCATGCCCTCCTCGGCCACCTGCTTCATCGCCGCCTGGAGCTGCAGGCCGCAGTCGCAGCGCATCGACCCGAACACGTCGCCGGTCAGGCACTCGGAGTGGACCCGGACCAGCACGTCGTCCTGACCCTGGACCGCACCCTTGACGAAGGCGATGTGGTGCTCGCCGTCGAGCACGGATTCGTACGCGTAGCAGGTGAACTCGCCCCATTCGGTGGGGATGCGCGCCTCGGCCACCCGCCGAACCAGCTTCTCGGTCTGACGGCGGTAGCGGATGAGATCGGCGATCGATATCAGCACCAGCCCGTGTTCCTCGGCGAAGCGCTCGAGCTCGGGCAGGCGGGCCATGTCGTTCTTGCTCTCGTTGACCAGCTCGCACAGCACGCCGGCCGGATAGAGACCGGCCATCCGGGCCAGGTCGATGGCCGCCTCGGTGTGCCCCGCCCGTTTCAGGACGCCGCCATCGCGCGCCTCGAGCGGGAAGATGTGGCCGGGGCGCAACAGGTCCAGGGGTCGCGTGGCCGGGTCGACCAGCGCCCGAACGGTGGCCGCCCGGTCGTGGGCCGAGATGCCGGTGGTCGTGTCGTGGCGGAAGTCGACGCTGACGGTGAAGGCCGTGCGCATCGTCTCGGTGTTGTTGGCGACCATCAACGGGATGTCGAGCTCGCGGGCCCGCTCCCGGGTCACCGGCGCGCAGATGACACCGGACGTGTGGTGCAGGAAGAAGGCGATCGTCTCGGGGGTGGCGAACTCGGCCGCCATGATGAGGTCGCCCTCGTTCTCGCGGTCCTCGTCGTCGACCACGATCACGATCTCGCCCCGCCCCACGGCACTGATCGCCTCCTCGACCCTGGCGAAGCTCATGGTTGGACATCCTTCCAGGCGAGGAGGCGTTCGACGTACTTCACGGTCACGTCCACCTCGAGGTTCACGCGGTCGCCCGCCTGCTTGCTGCCGAGCGTCGTGACCGCGGCGGTGTGGGGGATGACGGCGATCGTGAAGCCGTCGGCGAGCACGTCGACCACCGTGAGGCTCACGCCATCGACGGCGATGGACCCCTTCTCGACGACATAGCGGAGGAGCTCACGGGGCATCCGTACCCGCAGGTCGGGGACGGGCTCGACGATCTCGCCCACAGCGTCGACGTGGCCCTGCACGATGTGGCCCCCGAGGCGGTCGCTCATGCGGACGGGGCGTTCGAGGTTCACCGGGTCGCCCGGCGCCCGGTCGCCGAACGTGGTGCGCTTCAGCGTCTCGTCGGTGATGTCGGCTTCCCACCAACCGGGACCCTGGTCGACGACGGTGATGCAGCACCCGTCCACGGCGATGGAATCGCCGGTCGCGGCGTCCTCGGTCACCAGCGAGGCGGCGATGCGGACCCGCTGGCCCTCGACCGACGCGATCGAGCCCAGCTCCTCGATGATCCCGGTGAACATCAGTCGCTCCTAAGGGGATGGAGGTCGACGCGAAGGTCGTCGCCCAGGTGCGTGACGCCGGCGATGCGGCCACGCCAGACGTCGGCCATGGTGTTGGCTCCGGGTCCAGTGAACAGCCCGGCGGCGTCGTCTCCACCGAACAGAACCGGCGCCAGGTAGACGACGTAGCGGTCGACGAGACCGGCCCGGTGGAAGGCCCCCGCCACGGTGGCGCCACCCTCGACCAGCAGCTGGATCACGTCGCGGCGACCCAGCTCGTCGAGGACGTCGCCGAGATCACCCGCCAGCTCGAGCGCGGGCTGGACCTTGGCGCCCGGCGGCGCCGTGCCCAGCACGACACGCAGGGGGTCGCGACCGCCGACGTGGCGGACGGTGAGCGCAGGATCGTCGGCGCGCACGGTGCCGGCCCCGACCAGCACGGCGTCGCTCTCGGCCCGGAGGCGGTGGGCGTCGGCCCGGGCGGCCTCGCCGGTGATCCACCGGCTGGTGCCGTCCGGCGCCGCGGTGCGACCGTCGAGGCTGGCGGCCAGCTTGAGCACGACGTAGGGGCGGCCGGTCTCGCGGTGTCGGACGTACGGGGCGAGCAGCTCCGTGACGACGTCGGCGGCGACCCCGGTCGTGACCTCGACGCCCGCGGCGCGCAATCGCTCGATTCCCCGCCCCCGCACCAGCGGATCGGGGTCGGCGACGCCCACCACGACCCTGGCGACGCCGGCCTCGATGAGGGCGTCGGCGCAGGGCGGGGTGCGGCCGTGGTGGTTGCACGGCTCCAGGGTCACGTAGGCGGTCGCGCCCCAGGTGTCGACGCCGGCGGCGGCGGCCGCGGCCAGGGCGGCCGCCTCGGCGTGCGAGCCGCCGGGTGGCTGGG
>JBOGHG010000430.1:0-2758 GCA_050744525.1 Acidimicrobiales bacterium
GGGTGGGCCCGGGCGCTGTCCCTCCTCGGCCTGGCCACGCCGGCCCTGCTGCACCGTCGGTTCCTTGCCGGCGTTCTCGACGTCGCCCGTCGTTTCGTACGCCGGATCCCGGCAGCGGACCGGCTGCCCAGCCAACGGGCCATCTTGAGCTTCTATGCCTGGGCGGTCGTCAGCATCGGGTGCACGGCCGGCGCGTATACCGTGCTGCTCCGGTCGCTCAGTGAGGAGGCGGGCTCCGCCACGGTGGTCGTCGCCTACGCGATGAGCTGGACCATCGGGTTCATGGCAGTGCCGCTGCCCGCCGGCATCGGAGTTCGGGAGGCGGTGCTCGTGGCCTGCCTCCCGGCAGTGGGCACGGCGCCGTTGCTGGCGGCTTCGCTCGCCCACCGGCTGTTGGCGATCGGTGCCGAGCTGATCGCAGCATCGGGCAGCAAGGTTGCGGCCAGAGCCCGATCGCTGCCGGACGCGCCTGCACAACGGGTCGAGGAGGTGAAGTCCCAGTAGGCCGGCGACGCGAAGCTTGCAATGTCACGGGGACTTTCCATCGCCACTTCCGTGCCTGTCCGACGGGCGACCACGACGGTCGGGCGCGAAGCGGGTCCGCCCAGGTGGCACTGCTATGTTGGGCCGCTGTTGCCGAGCTGTCGCCATCCGCGCCGGAACTCCGTCTCGCAATCCGGCGGTGTAGTGGCGTGGCGGACCGGGCGGCGCTGGGATGCGACGATGAAGATCAGGAACGAGTGGCGAGGTTTGGCGCGGCCTTGGTGAAGGACAGTCCGACGATGACCGTGCCGAGGGCGCGCGACCAGCATGGCGACGTCCTCGAGCGCGTGCTGGAGACCGCGCGCCACGACGACTTCGAGGGCTATTCGAAGCACGACGCCCTGAACGCCCGGTGGCTGGAGGCGTTGGCCGGTGGCTCACGGCTGCGGCGGCTCGCCGCCATCCAGCTCGTGATGCGGTCGCCGATCCACATCCGGCCCCTGCTTCGGGTCCGCAAGGCCCGCAACCCAAAGGGACTGTCGTTGTTCGCCCGGGCCCACCTCGCTCGCCACCGGATGACCGGATCGCAGGACGACGCGCGAGCGGCGAGGGACCTGCTCGACTGGCTGATCGCCAACCCCTCTGTCGGGTTCGACGGGCTGGCCTGGGGCTATCCCTACCCGTGGCAGGACGCCGGGTTCTTCGCGCCACGAGACCTGCCCAACCGGGTCGTCACCTCGTTCGTGGGACAGGCGCTGCTCGACGGGTACGACACGCTCGACGATGACCGCTACCGGGACGCGGCGTCCGGCGCAGTCCGCTTCTTGCTCGACGCCCCCAAGACGCTGTTCGAAGACGACGAGCGCCGCTGCGTGAGCTACGTGCCCGACGAGTCGATCGACTGGATCGTCATGGACGTGTCGGCGCTCGTCGGGGCGCTCACGGCGCGGCTCGGGGCGCTCCAGGGGGACGAGAAGCTCGTCGAGGAGAGCGGCCGGCTGGTCCGCTACGTCGTCTCCAAGCAGACCGACGAGGGCGCGTGGTTCTATGCCGAGCCGCCGTCGGCCAGCCGCATCACGCACGACAACTATCACACGGGATTCATCCTCGACGCGATCCTGGGGTATGCGCAGGCGACCGGCAGCGCCGAATTCGACGACGCGTACGACCGGGGCATCGAGTTCTACGAGCGCCGGCTCTTCGAACCCGACGGGGCCCCCCGCTTCATGAGCGATCGCCGCCACCCGTTCGACATCCACGGGTGCGCCCAGGGGATCATCACGTTCTCGCTCCGGCAGAAGCATCGGGGTGAGGGCGCCGGGGTCGCCGGGCGGGTGCTGGACTGGACGCTGGTCAACATGTGGGACCCGAAGAGCGGCTGGTTCTACTACCAGAAGCGCCGGGCCTTTCGAACGAGGATCCGCGAGCTGCGGTGGTGCCAGGGATGGATGTCGCTGGCGCTGGCCTCCTACCTGGAGAACTGCGGGGAGGCAGCGTGAGGGGCTTTCCCGGTTGCGAGCTGTCGCTCGATCCCGGCCGCGGCCGGTTCGAGCGCATCTACGCTCGCCTGCTCGGCGCCCCCGCCAACGGCCTGCGGATACGCCTGCGCCGCGTCCTCCCCGCGACCGACGGCGACCACCACACGATCCTGGATGCCGGCTGCGGGCCCGGTGTGTTCTCGTTCGAGTTGGCCAAACGCCATCCGCAGGCGCAGGTGCTCGGCGTCGAGCTGGAGCCGGATCTCGTCGAGCGCGCCAACGCGATCGCAGAGCGGGCCGGGCTGACCAACTGCCGGTTCGAGAAGGGTGACGTCACCCACCTGGACTTCGAGGCCAGGTTCGACCTGGTGGTGAGCGTCGACAACCTCGAGCACGTCGAGGACGATGTCACAGCCATGGAGACCCTGCGGCGAGCCCTGCGTCCCGGCGGCACCCTGGCGGTCCACGTGCCGGGGTACGAGCGGCGCTGGCTGCTGTTCGGCCGGCGGGTCAACTTCGATGTGCCTGGCCACGTCCGCCCCGGCTACCGAGCCCCGGAGCTCGCCGAGAAGCTGCGGCGGGCCGGGTTCGACGTGATCGATCAGCGGTACACCTACGGCCCCATCGAGACGTTCACCAACAACCTCTCCTACCTCATCAGCGGCGCCGACCAACGGAACAAGGCGCTCTACGCCGTCGCCTTCCCGGCGCTGCTCGGGCTGTCGTACCTGGGCAGGTTCTCGAACCCGAGCTGGGGCGCCGGCGTCCTGGTCAAGGCTCGGCGACCGGACGAACCC
>JBOGHG010000431.1:0-2698 GCA_050744525.1 Acidimicrobiales bacterium
CGGCAGCCGGTGCTGGACCCGCCGTACGTCGTGGCGCTGGTCGAGCTGGACGAGGGGGTCCGGCTCATGACCAACGTCGTGGGCTGCCCGCCCGACCGGGTGGCGGTGGGCGACCGGGTGCGGGTGTGCTGGGAGCCGCTGCCCGACGGGCGCCGACTGCCGCTGTTCGAACCTGCAACCTAGGGCCGCGAGGCCGGGGCAAGGAGGGGGAGCCGTGCCGATCGAGTTGGACCTGGGGCCGCAGGCCCGGGCGTTCCGGGACGAGGTGCGCGGCTGGCTGGAGGCCCACCGGCCCGACGAGCTGGTCGGCGTCGAGGCCCCGCCACCCGCGCAGGACGCCGATCCCGCGCTCCGCGCCTGGGCGGACAAGCTGCACGAGGCCGGGTACATGTGCGTGTCGTGGCCGCGCGAGTTCGGGGGCCGCGGGCTCACGGGCGTCGAGGTGGCGGTCCTCAACGAGGAGTTCGCCCGGGCCGGGGTGCCGCGCCTGACCCGGGGCATGGGCGAGTGGCTGGTGGGGCCGTCCATCATCGTGTGGGGCACCGACGAGCAGAAGGCCCACTTCCTGCCCCGCATCATCGACGGCGCCGACCGCTACTGCCAGGGCTTCTCCGAGCCCGACGCCGGGTCGGACCTGGCGAGCCTCAAGACCCGCGGCGTGGTGGACGGCGACGAGGTGGTGATCACCGGCCAGAAGGTGTGGACCTCGGGGGCGCAGCTGGCCAACACGATGTTCTGCCTGTGCCGCACCGACCCCGACGCGCCCAAGCACCAGGGGATCTCCTACGTGCTCGTGCCGATGCGCCGGGAGGACGGGTCGTCGAACGGGTTCGAGATGCGCCCGATCCGTCAGATGACCGGCCAGAGCGGGTTCACCGAGACGTTCATCACGGATGCCCGGGCGCCGCTGTTCAACGTGATCGGCGGGCTGAACGGGGGCTGGCGGGTCACGATGACCACGCTCGGCAACGAGCGCGGCGGCAACGCCACCACCCAGCACGTCCAGCACCGCCGCCAGTTCGACGCCGCCGTCGACGAGGTGCGCAGCCGCGGCCGGGCGGGCGACCCGCTGGTGCGCCAGCAGCTGGCCTGGGCCTACACGCACTGCGAGATCATGCGCTTCCAGGGGCTGCGTACGCTCTCGGAGGTGATGGCCCGCAGGGAGCCGGGGCCGGCGAGCGCGCTCAACAAGATGTTCTGGTCGGAGTACGCCCGGCGGTTCGCAGAGATCGTCGTGGACGCCCGCGGCGCCGATGCCCTGGTCATGCCCGACCAGGCGCCGGATGCCTACCGGCCGGACCGCTGGCAGCGCCAGTTCCTGGCCACCCGCAGCGTGACGATCTGGGGTGGCACCGCCGAGGTGCAGCGCAACATCGTGGGCGAGCGGGTGCTGGGCCTCCCCAAGGAGCCGTCGGCGGCCGGCGAGCCGAAGCTGGTGGACAACCGGGTGTCGAGCGAGCCGGGGCCGGCGAGTGACCCGCCCAGCCGCGAAGGAGGCCGCCGATGACGACCACCGACGCGACCCGCGAGCACCGCTGGAGCGACGCCGAGAAGGCCGAGCGGCGGGAGCGGGCCAGCCGGGGCATGGTCCTCGCCTGGTGGGCGGCCCGCCAGCCGGACCTCCCGGCCGTGACGGCGCCCTCCGGCGAGCGCACGTTCGGCGAGCTCAACGCCCGCGCCAACCGGGTGGTGCGGGCGCTGCGCCGGCTGGGCCTGCGGCCGGGCGACGCCGTGGCGCTGCTGTGCGGCAACCGGCCCGAGTTCGCAGAGGTCGTGGCGGCGTGCCAGCGGGCCGGCTGGCGGCTCACGCCCGTGAACTGGCACCTCACCGCCGACGAGGCGGGCTACATCGTCGGCGACTGCGAGGCGGTGGCCCTCGTCGCCGACCGGGAGCGTGCGCCGGTCGCCGCCGGTGCCCTACGCCGCGCCCCCGGGTGCACCGTGCCGCTCGCGATCGGCGGGCCGATCGAGGGGTTCGGGTCCTACGAGGCGGCGGTGGCCCCGCAGCCCGGCGGCGACATCGACGACCCCAGCCTCGGCACCTCGATGCTCTACACCTCGGGCACGACCGGCCGCCCCAAGGGCGTGCACCGGCGGGAGACGCCGCCGCCCGGCCTCACCGTGTCGGTCAACCTCTTGGGTTACCGGCCGGGCGACCGCCACCTGTGCACCGGCCCCCTCTACCACGCCGCGCCGCTGGCCTTCTCGCTCACCCTCCCGCTGACCTACGGCGTCGGCGTGGTGCTGATGGAGCGCTGGAACGCCGAGGCGGCGCTGGCGCTCGTCCATGAGCACCGCATCACGCACACGCACATGGTGCCGACGATGTTCCACCGGCTGCTGTCGCTGCCCGACGATGTGCGGGACGCCTACGACGTGTCGTCGCTGCGGTCGGTGCTCCACGGGGCGGCGCCCTGCCCGGTCCCGGTCAAGCGCCGGCTCATCGAGTGGCTGGGCCCGATCGTGTGGGAGTACTACGCCGCCACCGAGGGCACCGGCAGCTTCGTCGACTCCGAGACCTGGCTGGCGCGGCCCGGCACGGTGGGCAAGCCGGCCGAAGGCCAGGTGACGGTCGGCGACGAGACCGGTGCGCCGTTGCCGGCCGGGACCACCGGCCTCGTGTACCTGAAGGCGCCCGAGGTCGGCCGGTTCGAGTACTTCGGGGACGACGACAAGACGGCGTCGACCTACCGGGGCG
>JBOGHG010000432.1:0-2649 GCA_050744525.1 Acidimicrobiales bacterium
CGAAGGGTCCGAACGCGCCCCGGAACTTGGACGCGTCGGACACGAAGGGTCGCTCGAACTGGTAGAGCGTTTCGTTCAGCTCCCGGACGAGCGGGTTGAACAGGCCGACCAGTTTGATCATCGGGCGGGAGGCGACTCCGACGTTCGGGGGGAGCCCGGCCGCCTCGTACACCAGCGTCAGGAACTGGCGGCCGGTGAGAGGCGCGGCCGCCGGTAGGTGCCAGACCTGGCCGTCGGCCTCGTCCCGCTCGCCCAGCGTCACGAGCGCGCGCGCCATGTCCTCGAGGTAGTTGAGCGTGTGGGGCTGGTCGAGCGAGCCGAGCCAGCGCGCCCGCTTACCTCGGAGTGCCGGCTTCATGATGTTGTCGCCGGCGGTCGTGCCGGTCCCACGTGGGCCGAAGTAGTCGGAGGACCGGCCGATCGTGCTTCGCAGCCTCCCGTCGGCGTGCGCCCGCAGGATGGCCGCAGCCATCTCGACGCGGATGCGGCCCTTTCGACCCTGTGCGCGCTGGGGCGTCTCCTCGGTCATCGGGCCGTCCGGTGACCCGTACACGTAGAGGTTGTCCGCGAAGACGAGCTTCGCGCCGGCTTCCGCGGTGCCATCGAGGACGGCCTGGGTCAGCGCCGGGAACAACTCGACCCACCTCGTGTAGTCGGGCTGGGCGCAGTGGTAGACCACCGCCGCACCGGCGCAGGCCCGCCGGGCTCCGTCCTGCGTGGCGACGTCGGCCGAAGTCTGCTCGACCCCCTCGGGCACGTCCGCCGCACCCGACCGAGTCACAGCTCGCACCGGCCGCTCACGGGCGACCAGCTCGCGCACCACCGCCGAGCCCGTCCCACCCGACGCTCCCAGAACGACATGGCGTAAGGAGGCTGCGGCCACCGTGGGGGAGCCTAACGGGGTTGTCGAACGATGCCGAACGCGGCGAGCGACTCCCGGGCGGCCCCCAGCAAGCCGCCAACCCCTACATGCAGACTACGAAACCCGTCCGCTCCGGCGATCAGCCCGTTCGATCCGGATCGACGGGCACCACCGCGCCGCCGGCGTCCGCAGAGGCGTACAGGGCATCCACGACCCGATGCGCCTGGACGGCCTCGGCCAACGACGGCTGCGCCGGGGTGCCGTCACGCACCGCCGTGAGGAACGCGGTGGCCGGGTTGACCGTCGTCGTGTCGCCGGCCTCGGCGATCGCCAACGCCAGGTCGTCACCGGCGAGCACCTTCTCCTCCTCGCCGGTGAACCGCCAGCGCACCGGACCCGTGAAGTCGCCCTCGAGCGCGACGAACAGGCGCTCGCACAGCACCTCGACCCGACGCAGGCTCGGGCGCTCGAGCACGTCGTGCCACACCGATGTCAGGGTCGCCGCCGGCCCGCCGGCGAAGTCGAGACGCGCAACCCCCACGTCGTCGATCCCGTCGTGGCCGTGGACGGTCCGGGTCGTGGCGCTCACCGCCGTCACCGGACCGAGCAGCCACCCCAGGATGTCGACGTCGTGGATCGAGTGCTCGAGCAGCGTGCCCCGACCCGCAACCCTCACGTCGGTGCGCCAGGTCGAGCCGTAGATGCCCTGGTCCGGGATGTACTGGTCGTCGCGGAACACCACGGCCAGCACTCGGCCCGCCCGTTCGTCGCGCACGAGTTGTCGCACCCAACGGAACGACGGCAAGAAGCGCAGGACGAGTCCCACCTGGTTGACGACGCCGGCGCGGGCGACGCTGGCCGCCATGCGCTCCGCCGTCGTGGCGTCGAACGCCAGCGGCTTCTCACAGAACACCGCCGCACCGGCCCCGGCGGCCATATCGACCAGGCGCCGGTGCTCCGCCGTCCACGCCGTCACGTAGACGGCATCGACCAGCCCGGGGAGCTCGTCCTCGCCCACGACCGCAGACCCGTGCTCGGCGGCGAACGCCGCCGCCCGAGCCCCGTCGGGGTCATGGACCGCGACGATCTCGTTGCCGACCCGGCTGGCCCTCAACGCCCGGGCATGGAGGCCGCTGACGAACCCTGCCCCGTAGAAGCCGACCCGCACCGTCACCGGCCCACCCTCACGGAGGCGCAGGCTAACGCCGGCGTCGGCGACCGAACGCCGGGGTGCACTCCGACATCCGGTCGAAGGCGACGCCGCCAGGTGTCAGGCGGGTGACCGATCCCGCGTGCGGGACCCGTGCACGCCTTGGTCGGCGATACCCGACAGCGCCACCCGGACCGCCGGGGTCTGATCCGCGGCCCTCGGCCTCCGCTGCTTCGCCATCATCACGACCGTGCCGGGTCGTGGGTGACGGGAGCGGCGTCGGCCGCCTGCGTGTTCCCGGACCTGCGAACTCGAGCCAGGCCGAGCTCGCACGAGAACGGGGTATGACTGTCGGGCTTGACACGCGCAGGCGGATCGGCTGGATCTCATGGCGTCGGCACGGTGTCGATCCGATCCAGGTCGGCGTCCCACCCGTCTCGCCGTTCAGCGATCTGGTCCGAGCGCACCGCATCGAACAGGAACGGGTACGCCGCCAGCGTCGCGTGGTGTAGCTCCTCGCGGTCGGAGCAACAGTCCGACACGACCGACACCAGGTAGCCGAGCTGGGTCGCCGTCGACGCGGTGAACAGCACGCAGGTGGAGGTGACCAGCCCGGCGATGAGCAGGCCCCGGACGC
>JBOGHG010000433.1:0-2645 GCA_050744525.1 Acidimicrobiales bacterium
GGTGATCGGGGAGGCGCGCCCATCGGGGTTCGAGTGCTCCGTCACGCGACGGGGCACCGTCCATGATGGCAACTGCGAGGCGGGATCGCCTCCGGGGAGCGCTCGGGGACATCCCCGATTGTGGTGGGAACGCCCGTTCCCGATGATCGGGCCATGGAAGTCCCTCCCCCCGCGCCGCCGCGGCCCGAGGACCCGTCCGCCCGGTCCCGGCCGAGACGGCTGGTCCGCGAGCCCGACGACCGGAGGATCGCCGGAGTGTGCTCAGGGCTGGCCGACCGCCTCGGCGTCGACGTTTCGCTGGTCCGCCTGGGCGCCGTCGTCCTCGCGATCTTCACGCCCGTGGGGCTCATCGCCTACCTGGTGGCGTGGGCCATCGTCCCCGAGCGCCGGGCGGAGGAGCCCCGGGTCGTGGAGCCGCCGGCGGACCTGCCCCACCTGGGCCGGATCCCGCTTTGGCTACTGGTCCTCGGCGGCGTCGCCCTCGCCTGGGCACTGGGCGACGGCTCCTGGTGGTCGTGGTGGCCCAATGGCCCCGTGCTGGCGCTGGCCCTTGTCGGCCTCGGCGTCTGGCTCCTCGTCCGGGGGAAGGACGACGGGGGCCGCCCGAGCCCGGATCCCGAATCCACGAATCCCAACACGCTCGGCGTTCATGGCACTACACTGGATGCTGATCTCGCTGAACCCCTCGCTGTGGACGAGGGCGCCGGGCCATCGGGCGAGATTCCTCCCCCGGCTTCGCCTTGGTGGTCCGGCGCCGAGACCGACGCTTCGGGAACCCGGGCGGGACCCACGGCGGCAACTCTGCCGAGCGAGCTGTCGGGCCGGTCCCACGTCGCACTGGCCGTCATCGGCCTCCTGCTGATCGGCAGCGGCCTCGCGTGGCTGCTGCACGTGCTCGACGTCGCCACCTTGTCGCTGCGCCACGGCCTCGCGGCGGGGCTGGTCGTCGTGGGACTCGGTCTCGTGGTGGCGGCATGGCGGGGCCGCGCCTGGTCGCTGGTGTTCCTCGGGGTCCTGTTCGCCTCGGTCATCGCCGTCGCGGAGGTGATCGACGTGCCGTTCGACGCCGGCGCCGGAGATCGCCGCGTGGCCGTCGACACCCGGGGCGAGCTGGCCGACACCCACGAACTGTTCGCCGGAACGCTGACGCTCGACCTGCGCCGCGCCCCTCTGACCGACGGCATGACCACCGTGGACGCGGCGGTCGGCATGGGCCAGTTGCGGGTGATCGTGCCCCGCAACGCGAACGTCGACGTCGACGCCCGGGTCAAGGCCGGCCACATCGGCGGCGACCTGGCACCCACCCCCCACGATGGAGGTGTCGATCTGCACGAGACGTTCGACGCCGGCGACCGCGAGGGCAGCACCGACCTCCGCCTCGAACTGAAGGTCGGGATCGGTGAGCTGGAGGTCGACCGTGCCTAGGCACCGCTTCGACCCGGTGGCATTCGTCTTGGGGGCGGTGTTCGTCGCCGCGGGCGCGATCGTGCTGGCGGGCGGCGAGCTCATCGAGGAGGGCCGGGCGCTGGTCCCGGCCGGGCTGATCGCCCTCGGTGTCGCGCTGCTGGTGCATGTGGGCCGGCGGGCCCGCCCGCCGGCACCCGCCGGCGCCACCACCGAGATCGCCGTCGGCCCCACCGACGCCACCGATGTCGATATCACCGAGGTCGCCCCCACCGACGCCACCGACGTCGCCATCACCGAGGTCGACGCCACCGACGCCACCGAGGTCGTCGACCCGACCGAGCGCTACCCGCGGCCCGAGCCGGACTGAGCGGGAACCTCAGCTCGCGAGCACGGCCCTGGCAACCAGGTCGGTGCCGAAGGCCGTGAGGATCGCCAGGTACAGCAGGCCCGTCGCCGCCATCACCGCCGAGTAGTAGCGCTCACGCAGCGCGGCCCGGGTCACGATCACGAGCCCGATCGTCATCACGACGCAGGCCACCCAGAACCAGCCGAGCGTGCCGCCGTAGCCATCGTCGATGCTGCCGCTCAGCACCGAGCCCATCCCCGTCGGCCACAGCAGGGCGACCACCTCGAACGGCCAGATGATGCCCGTCCAGCGGACCATCTCCAGCAGCGGCCCCCGGGACAGGCCCGGCTGCACCAGGTACCAGTGGCCGAGGAGCATGCCGTCGGAGATGGATCCCAGGAACGCCGCCCCGACCAGCACCCGCACCACCGACAGCAGGGCCGGATCGCCGGCGGCGATCCCGGCGGCCACCAGCCCGGGGATCCCGACCAGCGGGGCGATCAGGTCGAGCCGGGGCGGGAACTCGGCGGCGCCGGGGTCCGGGCCGTCGGTGCGCCGCTGGACCCCGGTCATGGCCGCCACCCGCGCCGAGCGCCGCTGGGCCCGCTCCCGCTCCCCCGCCACGCCGGCCTTGCGCCGCACGATCGAGACCGTCAGCGCCACGCCGGCGGCCAGGGCGACGGCCAGCGACGACGCCTCGCGCAGCGGCACCGGGTCGAGCCACACGCCCACGACGAAGGCCCCCAGCGCCAGCAGGCCGTAGAGGCTGCGGAGCAGCCAGCCGTAGCCGATGCCGACCTGCCGCCGACGGGTCGTGACCCACAGGAACAACAGCCCGCCGGCGGCCCACTGCAGCAGCACGGTGGCGGCGTCGAGGCGGATCACATCGAGA
>JBOGHG010000434.1:0-2600 GCA_050744525.1 Acidimicrobiales bacterium
GGCGTCCTCCGAGGCGTCGGGCACCGAGGAGGGGGCCACCAAGCCCAAGCGCGGCCGTGCCGGCAACGGCGGGCCGAAACAGGAGGCCACCGTGGACGAATCGGACACTGGCGCCGACAGCAGCACCGCCACCACCGGCGCGCCGCCCGAGGCCGACGAGCCGGCGGCGGAGGAGCCGCCCGCCGAATGGGAGGCCGGGGTCGCCGACGAGCCGGAGCGCGGCTCCGGTTCCGGCACCGCCGCCGAGGACGACCGAACCGACCGATCCGATGGGTCGAACGGACAGGCTCGAGCCGTCAGGACCGAGCGCACCGAGCGTGGCGGTTCGGCCGGGACGGCCACCGAGGGCGAGGAACGGGGAGGGCGGGGCGACGGCCGCCCGGCCGAGGGTCGCGAGCGGGAGCGGTCGGGCGAGCAGTCCCGGGGCGAGGCCCAACAGGTCGAGGTCAACGAGCCGGGTAACCGCCGGCGGCGCCGGCGCGGCCGGCGAGGTGGCACCGATACCCACGTCGAGGAGTACACGGGCGAGCCGCTGGAGGTCGAGGGCCTGCTCGACCTGCGCGACGAGGGCTACGGCTTTCTCCGAGTCAAGGGTTCGCTGCCCTCCAAGGACGACGTCTACGTGTCGGTCAAGCAGGCCCGCCAGTTCGGGCTGCGCAAGGGCGATCACATCAAGGGCGCCAGCCGTCCCGCCCTCCGCAACGAGAAGAACCCGGCGCTGCTGCGCATCGACCTGGTCAACGGCAAGGACCCCGAGGACGCTCGCAGGCGGCGGCGCTTCGAGGACCTGACGCCGCTGTTCCCCGACGAGAAGCTCGCCCTCGAGACGACCGATGACGGTTCCGACATGACGGCACGGATCGTCGACCTGCTCTCGCCCATCGGCAAGGGCCAGCGGGGCCTCATCGTGTCGCCCCCCAAGGCCGGCAAGACCACGATCATGAAGCAGATCGCACGGTCGATCGAGGCGAACAACCCCGAGGTCAAGCTCATCGTGCTGCTCGTCGACGAGCGGCCCGAAGAGGTGACCGACATGCGCCGTTGGCTGCGGAGCCCAAGCAGCGAGGTGGTCGCCTCCACGTTCGACCGGCCAGCCGAGGAACACGCCCAGGTGGCCGAGCTCACCATCGAGCGGGCCAAGCGCCTGGTCGAGGACGGCAAGGACGTCTGCATCATCCTCGACGGGATCACCCGCCTGGCCCGGGCGTACAACCTCGCCGCTCCCGCCACCGGCCGGATCATGTCCGGTGGCGTCGACTCCGGGGCCCTGTACCCGCCCAAGAAGTTCTTCGGGGCCGCCCGCAACATCGAGGAGGGCGGCTCGCTCACGATCCTCGCCACCGCTCTCATCGAGACCGGGTCGAAGATGGACGAGGTGATCTTCGAGGAGTTCAAGGGCACCGGCAACATGGAGCTGAGGCTCGACCGGCGCCTGTCGGAGCGCCGCATCTACCCCGCCATCGACGTCGATGCCAGCTCCACCCGTCACGAGGAGCTGCTGTTCCCTCGGGGTCAGCTGAACCTGGTCTGGGCGCTGCGCCGAGTCCTGTCCGGCCTGTCGTCCACCGACGGGGGCAACGCCGCCGCCCTCGAGCTGCTCATAGACCGGATGAAGACCTTCCGCACCAACGCGGAGTTCCTCGCCGAGGTGGCGAAGAACCGGCTGGCCGCCGGGTAGACTTTCCACCTTTCGCCCTGTTCAGACCCTGGAGACCGCAATGAAGGCTGGCATCCACCCCGACTACGTCGTCGCCAAGGTGCGTTGCTCCTGCGGCAACGAGTTCACCACCCGCGCCACCAAGTCCGATCTGCACGTCGAGCTGTGCAGCGAGTGCCACCCCTTCTACACCGGTAAGCAGAAGCTGGTGGACACCGGCGGGCGCATCGACCGGTTCGAGCGCCGCTACGGCAAGCGCGGCAAGTAGCGCCCCGGAGCCGACGGGACCCCTCGACCCCGAGCGGCGTGCCGCGTTGCGCGCCGCCAAGCTGGCCGCACTCGTGGCCGGACGCTGGGGACCCGCCGACCGGCAGCGGCACGCCGTGGGTGCCGCCATTGCGCTCGCGGGGCCGGGCTCCGTCGCCTGGGTGCTGGCGAACGAGAGCCCGGAACGGGCTCTGGGCCCCGCGCTGGTGTGGGCGGACCGCCAGGGCGTGGACGAGCTCCACGTGGTGGTGGACGGGCCCGCCGATGCGGTGGCGACGGTTGGCCGCCAGGCCGGCCTGTTCGCGTCCCCGACCCCGGGCGTGTGGGGCATCGGCGAAACGACGCTGGTCCCGGCCGTCTCTGCCCCGGCGCCGAGCCAGCCCGACGTGCCGGCGCCACCCGAGCTGGTGGACCTGCTGATCGACGCCGGCCTCGAGATCGTCGCCGAGGGGGGGTTGGTGCGGGGCGAGATCAACGGGCTGGAGGTCGCCCGCGTCGTCCACGGGACCACCACGGCCGGCGTCCCCATCACCGAGCCGCAACTCGAGGTGGGGGTGGGTAAGGCGGATCGGGAGCTGGCGGCGATGGTCCACGGCGAGCTGGCCCCGGTCGACCAGCTCTCCCGTGTGGTCGACATCGTCCGCGAGCACCGGCGGGCCGGCGCCCCCCGCCATCC
>JBOGHG010000435.1:0-2589 GCA_050744525.1 Acidimicrobiales bacterium
GGCTCCGGCACCTCGGGTGCCGGCAGCCGACGTTCGTTGACGACGTGCTGTGGCAGCGTCACCAGCGCCGTGACGCCGCCGCCCGGCGTGTGCGCCAGGCTCACGCGGAGGCCCAGCCGTTGTGCCAGCCGACCCACGACGTGAAAGCCCAAGGTGGAGCTGCGGGGATCGACGTCCGGAGGGTCGGCGAGCAGCTCGTTGGCGGCCTGCATGTGCTCGTCGGCCAGTCCGATGCCGACGTCCTCGATGCTGAGCAGGAACGTCCGCCCTTCGCCCGGCACCAGGTGGGTCCGCACCCGGACGCCCGACGTCGGTGGCGAGAACATCGTGGCGTTCTCGATCAGCTCTGCCAGCAGGTGGGAGAGGTCGGCCACGACTCGTCCCGACACCTCGAGGTAGTCGCTGACCAGCACCTCGACGCGCGGATAGTCCTCGACCTCCGCGGCGGCGGCGCGGACCACCTCGGACAGCGGCACCGCCCGTCCCCACAGGCGCGGCGGCTCGTCGCCCGACAGCACCAGCAGTGACTCGGCGTTGCGCCGGATGCGGGTGGCGAGGTGGTCGAGCTGGAACAGGTCGGACAGGGCCTCCGGCTTGTTCTCCTGCTGCTCGAGCTCGGAGATCAGCGCCAGCTGCCGGTCGAGCAGCGACTGGTTGCGCCGGGCGAGGTTGACGAACAGGTCCGAGATCGACTGCCGCTGGGCCGCCTCGGCCTGGACCGCCGCCAGCTCCGTTTCCGCCAGCTCGGACGCCAGCCGGTTGCTGCGGTGCTGTTCGATCTCCGTGTTCTTCCAGAAGATCATCACGCCTATGCACGCGGCCAGGACGGACACGCCGTGGATGCCCGCCCAGAGCCACGGCTTGTTCTGGGCCGCGTAATGGTTGTAGACGCTGGTGGGGTCGACCACGCCGCCCACCCCGTGGGAGAGCAGCGTGAACAGCGCATTCCACAGGAGTGGCACCCAGTCCTGGTAGAGCACGATGAGGCCGATGAGGATGAAGAAGTGGAAGTGGGCCTCGATCGATCCCTCGGAGAGGTGGACCAGCAGGTACGAGCAGAACACCAGCCCGAAGGTGGTGAAGCAGGCGGCCAGCCGCCGGTTGCGCGCCAGCCGGCCGAACACGAGGCAGGCGGCCGGCGTCGCCACCTCCAGCACCATGTGGCCGACGTCGTAGCCCTGCCACAGGCCGAACGCGAACAGTGGCGGTACGTGCAGGGCCAGCACCCAGCACAGCA
This sequence comes from Acidimicrobiales bacterium, assembly GCA_050744525.1. Lineage (GTDB taxonomy): Bacteria > Actinomycetota > Acidimicrobiia > Acidimicrobiales > VFJN01 > DASQUK01. The sequence goes on from JBOGHG010000435.1 coordinate 1,238, forward strand.
GCAGGTGGCGCCGCTGGAACGTCTCGTCGTCCAGCGTGTTGCCCCGGGGCAGGTAGTCGAGCGCTATGCGAAAGGCCCGGCGGAGCGGGCCCCGCCGGCGGCCGTTCTCGGTCAACGACGGCCTGAGATGCATGGGCGTACCCCTGGCGTCGCGGCCGTCATCGCGAGCGCCGGGATGGGTGGTACCGGAAGCACGCGAACCATTGGTGTGACCGCTGTGCCGTACGGGACCAGCCGGATCGCCCCAGACTCGATCCTTCATAGGGTCCCCATTCTTAACACAAGAGGTGGGCGGCGCTCTCCATCCGTAAGCACGTTTCGCGTCCCTCCCGGGGCCCTGGCTGGCCCCTAGCTGGGCATTCGCGCACGCGTTCCCATGTACCCGCCGGGCTCACTACGCATCGTGGTGATGGCAGTACGATGTCGGCCAGATTGCGGAGGCGGGAAACCGAGCTGGGCGGGGTCGTAGTGTCGGCGGCATGGGTCACGGCGCACTCGAGCTGACGGACAAGCTCTGGACCGGCGAGATCTCGGTGGAACGGGTGCATCCCGTGGCCGTCAACAGCGATCTCGACGAGGTCGCCCCCGGCGTCGCCTTCATCACCGCGTTCGGCAACGTGACGGGCGTCGTCGCCGACGGGGCACTGGTGCTGGTGGACACCGGGAGCCAGTTCCTGGCCCGGGCCAACTTCGACAAGATGCGCGCCTGGACCGGCCTTCCGCTGGCCGCGGCGCTGTACACGCACGGGCACATCGATCACGTCTTCGGGCTCGGGCCCTACGAGGACGAGGCCGGTGCCGCCGGTCGTCCCCGGCCCCGTGTGGTGGCCCACGAGCTCGTCTCCGCCCGATTCGACCGGTACCGGCTCACCGCCGGCTACAACGCGGTGATCAACGCCCGGCAGTTCATGGTCCCGGGCCTGCAGTGGCCCACCGAGTACCGCTACCCCGATGAGACCTACGTGCAACGGCATGACGTCGAGGTGGGCGGCGAGCGCTTCGAGTTGCACCATGGCCGCGGCGAGACCGACGACCACACCTGGATCTGGATGCCCGAGCGCCGCGCGGTCTGCACCGGCGACCTGTTCATCTGGGCGTCGCCGAACTGCGGGAATCCCCAGAAGGTGCAGCGCTACCCGCGGGACTGGGCTGTCGCGCTGCGGGAGATGGTGGCGCTCGAGCCCGAGCTGCTCCTGCCGGGCCACGGCTGGCCCATCGCCGGTGCCGAGCGGGTGCGCCGGGCGCTCAGCGACACGGCCGACCTGCTCGACAGCCTGGTGGACCAGACGCTCGACCTGATGAACTCCGGTGCCCGGCTCGACGACGTCGTGCACGCGGTGCGGGCACCGGCC
>JBOGHG010000436.1:0-2586 GCA_050744525.1 Acidimicrobiales bacterium
CGCCGCCCTGGCGTACCGGGCGAGGGAGAAGCTGCGGCAGGCGTACCTCCAGGCGCACCTGGTCGCGTCACCACATCCGGAGTGCGAGCCGCACCGATCGCGGCTCGGCGCCCATGTGCGCGGGGGCCTGAGCCGCCGCGACCAGGCGGCGACGAAGCGTCACGTCGACCGCTGCCCATCGTGCCAGGCACTGGTCGCGGAGCTGACCGACGTGAACCGGATGCTGGTGCGTTCCCTGCTGCCGCTCTTCCTGGTGGGCGGCAGCCAGGTGACGGCACTGGCGACCGCCGGCGCGGCGGCGGGAGGAGTGACCGCCGGAACTGCGGGGAAGGACGCCGCAGCGGGGGCGCCCCCGGGGTCTGCTTCCGGCGGCAAGGGCCCGTGGCGGCGCGTGCGTGACCTGGCGCCCTCGGCCGGGAGCGCGGGGGTGGCCGCGGCGTTGGTCGCCGGCTTGACGGCCGCCAGCCTGACCGTGTCGCGGGGTGACGGTCCGAACGACGTGGCTGCGGACGCCGCCGGGCTCGGCAGCAGCGGGTTCTACGGTGGCAGCGGCTTCGACGGCGGCGGCGATGGCTCGTTCGGACCGGACCCGACCGACACCGAGCCTCCCGGGGGCGACGCCCTCACACTCGACCCGTTCGACTCTCCTACGGGACCCGACCCGGACGCGCCGTCGAGCGGCGGCTTCGACGGTCGCTCGCCGAGTCGCTTCGACGCTCGCCCGCCCTTCGATGACGGCCCGCCGCTCGGAGGCCCGACGAGCCCGCCGCCCGGCCCGCCGCCGGGCCCCTCGCCGACCGCACCCAGGGCAAGCCCGCCTCCGGCCGCTACGCCCCCGCCCCCAACACGTCCGACGCCTCCGCCTCCCGCTGGTCCGGCGCCCACCCCACCGCCACCGCCCCCACTGGTGGCGCCGCCCCTGGCATTCGCCGGTGCGCCCGTGTGGGCACCGTCAGGTGTCGGCCGGGGGGAACTGACCGTACGGATCGGGGAGGCCAACGCTCAGGTGGCGTCGGCCGCTGTCGAACCGACGGCGACGACGGCCGCGGCGTCGGCGACGGCGGGCGACCGGCAGCTCCAGATCCAGCTCACGTCGGAGGCCGAGGCGGCGGAGGACGGCCTCGATCCCCGGTGCACGGTGGTCGCTTCGGGCGGCGGCCGGACGGTCGAGTGCGTGATCCAACCGCCACCACCGGGTGGCAGCACCGAGGTCCGCCTTGCGCTCAACACCGGGGCACCGGACCAGTCGGCGACCGTGACACTGCACCGAGCCAGCGTCGTCGAGGACAGCGCCGTCGTTCCCCTCGACCGCTACGAGGAAGGTTTGGGGCTGGTCGCGAGCGCATGGGCGCCGTTTGGCCTGGAGGGCCACGAGCTGCCGATCGGCAGGCTCACGATCGGCGCCGAGCACCTGGGCACGCGCCCGTTTCCGGGCGTGTCCCTGGAGGTGACGCTGGCGGGCGACGCCGGCTTCGTGCCCGCCGTGCCGGGTGACAGCCTGCTGCCGGACGGGTGCTCCGCGCCGAACTGGCCGCCGCCCGGCGGCAGCGGCGAGGTACCGCTGCCGTCGGCTCCATCCCGTTCGCCGGCGCTGGTCGGCGGCCTGCCGATCACCGCCGTGTGCGACCTGGGCGCGTTGGTCCCCGGCGACGCGCCAGCGTTGCGCGACCTGGTCGCGTTGGTGCGCCCGTGGTACCGGGACGGCGACGGCGTGGACGAGGAGCCGTTGGCGACGGTGACGCTGAAGCTCCGGGACCCGGCGGTCAACCCCAACGCCCCGCCCGAGATCCACGAGATCGCCACGGCGACGGTCGACCTCGACCTTCCCGAGGGCTAGTCAGCGTCCCTGATCGCGAAAGTTCTCCCAATAACGGCTCGGCGTGGGCCCGCGCTGGCCCTGGTACTTCGACCCCACCCGCGCCGAGCCGTACGGCACGTCCGCCGGGGTGGTCATGCGCAGGAAGCTCACCTGCCCGACCTTCATGCCCGGATACAGCGTGATCGGCAGGTTGGCCACGTTGGACAGCTCCAGCGTGATGTGCCCGGAGAACCCTGCGTCGACGAAGCCGGCGGTGCTGTGGATGAGCAGCCCCAGCCGCCCAAGACTCGACTTGCCCTCTATGCGCCCCACGAGGTCGTCGGGCAAGGACACTTTCTCGTAGGTCGAACCGAGCACAAATTCGCCGGGGTGCAAGATGAAGGCCTCGCCCTCGCCGATCTCCACGAGGCGGGTCAGATCCTCGAGGTCCTCCTTGACGTCGATGACCGGCATCGTGTGGTTGAGGAACACCCGGAACAACCGGTCGAGGCGCAGGTCGACCGACGACGGCTGGATGCACGACTCGTCCAGGGGATCGATGACGATGCGGCCGGCGTCGAGCTGCTCGCGAATGGTGCGGTCCGACAGGATCATCGGCCGCCGACCCTAGTGGTCACCGGCGGTCGTCCCGACGAGCGACACCGGCTCGATCGGCGTCGCCGAAACACGGTCGGCTAGCCTCTCCGTCTCGTCCCGCGGGTGTAGTTCAATGGCAGAACGTCAGCTTCCCAAGCTGATAATGCGGGTTCGATCCCCGTCACCCGCTC
>JBOGHG010000437.1:0-2558 GCA_050744525.1 Acidimicrobiales bacterium
AGCAACGGGCGGTTGCTGTCGCCCGTCGTGCGTCGCCTGATCTCGGAGAACAACCTCGACCCTGCCGCCATCACCGGAACGGGCCCGGGCGGGCGCATCACCCGCAACGACGTGCTCTCGGTGCTGGACCAGGGCGGCGCGGCCGCGCCCGCTCCCGCTCCTGCGGCTCAGGCCCCGCCGGAGGCTCCGCCTCGGCGGGAGGCCGCGGCCCAACCCGCGCCGGCACAGCCGACGGCCCCCGCCGCGGCACCGCCGGCCGCACCGGCCGCCCAACCGGTGGCACGGGCCGGGGAGCGCGACACCACCATCGCCCACACCAACATCCGGCGGCGGACGGCCGAGCACATGATCCGGTCGAAGCAGACCTCGGCGCACGTGTACGCGTCGATCGAGGTGGACTTCGAGGGCGTCGAGCGGGTGCGATCCGCCGAGCGCGAGGCGTTCAAGGCTGCCGAGGGCCTCAGCCTCACGTACCTCCCGTTCATCAGCCGGGCGGTCGTCGACGCCATCCGGGAGTACCCGGAGGTGAACGCCAGCTTCGGCGAGAACGAGCTGATCGTGCACAACTACGTCAACCTGGGCATCGCCGTCGACCTCGATTTCAAGGGGTTGATGGTGCCGGTCATCCACGACGCCGACGGCAAGCGCATGCGGGCGCTGGCCCGCGAGATCAGCGACCTGGCGCGCCGGGCGCGAGGCAAGCAACTCGGCCCCGATGACATCGCCGGGGGCACGTTCACCATCACCAACCCCGGCCCGTTCGGCACCACCGTGACCCTGCCGATCATCAACCAGCCACAGGTGGCGATCGTCTCGACCGACGGTGTCAAGCGGCGGCCGGTCGTCGTCGACCTGCCCGACGGCAGCGAGGGCATCGCCATCCACTCGGTGGGCAACATCACGCTCACGTGGGATCACCGCGCGTTCGACGGCGCCTACGCGGCCGCGTTCCTGCGGGAGATCAAGGAGATCATCGAGACCCGCGACTGGGCGCCCGAGCTCGCCTGAGGACTTGCCGCGCCATGACGCTGCGGATCCGTTGGCTCGGCCGGGTGCCCTACCGGGAGGCGTGGGCGCTGCAGCGAGGGCTGCACGCGCAATCGCTCGACGATCACCTCCTCCTGCTGGAGCATCCGCACGTCTACACACTCGGCAAGCGGGCCGACATGCGCCACGTGCTGGTCCGACCGGCCGACGTCGGCGCCGAGCTGGTCCGCACCGACCGGGGCGGTGACGTCACCTACCACGGTCCCGGCCAGCTCGTCGGCTACCCGATCGTGTCGCTGCCCGCGAAGCGCGGGGGCGAGAAATACGGGATGACGGACACGGTGGCGTACGTGCGCTCGGTCGAGCAGCTGCTGATCGACGCGCTCGCCGACCTCGGGCTACCGAACGTCGGCCGCCTCCGGGAGTACCCCGGGGTCTGGGTCGATCCCGACGGCGCCAACGCCCGCAAGATCGCCGCCATCGGCGTGCGGCTCACCCGGGGGCGCTCGATGCACGGCTTCGCGCTCAACGTCGCGCCCGACATGCGCTACTGGGGCTACATCGTGCCCTGCGGGATCCCCGACAAGCAGGTGACGTCGCTGGCCGACGAGGGCGTCCACGTCGAGATGCGGGAGGTCGTCGACGTCGTCGCCGGCCGGGCGGCGGCGCTCTGGGGGAAGGGCGGCGGCGCCGATCGCCAGGACGTCGTCTGGCGCCACTCGCCCGCCGACCTGTCGGCCTTCAGCCGGGGCGAGGGGCCGGGCGAGACCGCGCCCGTCCGGCTCCGGGGACGACTGGCTCAGGCGGGCGTGACCGAGGGCCTCCAGATCGCCACCCGCAAGCCCCAGTGGTTGCGGTCGACGTTCCGCACCGCTCCCGGCTACCTGCGGCTCAAGCACACGATGCGCGACCTGGGGCTGGTCACCGTGTGCGAGGAGGCCGGCTGCCCCAACATCTTCGAGTGCTGGGCCGACGGCACCGCGACGTTCATGATCAACGGCGAGCGCTGCACGCGGGCGTGCGGCTTCTGCCTGGTCGACACCCGGCACCCCGAGCCGCTCGACGCCACCGAGCCCGAGCGGGTGGCCGAGGCCGTCGAGCGGATGGGACTGGGCTTCGCCGTGGTGACTGCGGTGGCCCGTGACGACCTGGGGGACGGGGGCGCAGGGGCCTTCGCCCAGACGATCCGCGCCATCCGGCGGCGCACACCCGGCGTGCAGGTCGAGGTGCTGGTCCCCGACTGCAAGGGCGACGAGGCCTCCCTGGCGACGATCGTGGAGGCCCGGCCCGACGTGTTCAACCACAACGTCGAGACCGTCCCCCGCCTGCAGCGCGCGGTGCGCCCGTCGGCCGGCTATGCGCGCAGCCTGGCGGTGCTCGCCCGGGCCAGGGAGGCAGGGCTGGTGACCAAGTCGGGCCTCATCGTGGGGATCGGCGAGTCCGACGACGAGGTGGAGGCGACGCTGGCCGACCTGCGGGCCGTGGGCGTCGACATCGTGACCATCGGCCAGTACCTCCGGCCGACCACCCACCACCTACCCGTGGCGCGCTGGGTGGAGCCGCCGACGTTC
>JBOGHG010000438.1:0-2548 GCA_050744525.1 Acidimicrobiales bacterium
CGTGATCGCCCGGGCGATCAGCGGCCTGCGGATCGAGTAGGAGCTACCTGCGGCTCTACCGTCCTGCGAGCCGGGCGCATCGGGGAGCGCGACGACGGATGACCGTATCGCCCGCCACCCCGGGCATCTACAGTGCGGCCACTGAGCGCAGAGGAGATGGTCGTGCGTGTTCGCATGCGGGTGTTCTGTGCGTTGGCCGTGCTGGTGGGGATGGGTGCGCCCGTTCTGACGGGGGGCGCGGCGGCCGCCCAGGGTGCTCCAGGCGCGCCGAGGTACACCGCCGGTGCCGCCGGTGCGGGTGACGCGTACTTCCCGTTCGCCGGCAACGGTGGTTACGACGTCCAGCACTACGATCTCGAACTCACCTACGCACCACCGGCACCCGCCCCGGCGCCGCTCGTCGGCCAACTGAGCGGTGTGGCGACGATCGACCTCGTGGCCACGCAGGACCTGGATCGCTTCAACCTCGACCTTCGGGGCATGGACGTGCAAGCGATCGCCGTCAACGGGAAGCGTCTCCGGGAGGTGACGCCACCCGCTCCCGGAGCCAACGTCGGAGGCCCGGCGTACTGGCAGGTCCAGGACGACGCGGCCCGCGTGTGGGAGCTGACGATCCAGCCCCGCCCCAAGATCAAGCAGGGCCAGACGGCGCAGGTCGTCGTCAGCTACGGCGGCGAGACCACCCGGCCGACCGACATAGAAGGCGTCCTCTACGGCTGGGTGACCATGCGAGACGGCGCCATGGTGGTGGGTGAGCCCGAGGGCTCGATGACGTGGTACCCGGTCAGCGACCATCAGACCGACAAGGCGACCTACGGCTTCGAGATCACGGTGCCCGAGGGCAAGGTGGCGGTCGCCAACGGGCTACCCGCGCGGGACCCGATCACGGAGAACGGCTCGACCACCTGGTTCTGGGACGCCCCCGACCCGCAGGCCAGCTACCTGACCACCGCCTCGGTCGGCGACTACGAGCTGCGCCACTCCGAGACCGACGGCGGGCTGCGGATCATCGACGCGGTCGACGACGACCTCACGCCGGCCAACGCCGCCGCCACGGATGCCAGCCTCGACCTGCAGGCGGACATGATCGCCTTCCTCGAGGAGGCGTTCGTGCCGTACCCGTTCAACTCCTACGGCTCGATCGTGGACGACGACAGCGTCGGATATGCGCTCGAGACGCAGACCCGACCCGTGTACTCCCGCGTGGCCCGCGAGTCCACCGTCCTCCACGAGCTCGCCCACCAGTGGTTCGGGAACGCCGTGAGCCCGGAGCGGTGGCAGGACATCTGGCTCAACGAGGGATGGGCCACGTACGCCGAATGGCTGTGGAGCGAGGACTCGGGCGGTGACTCGGCCCAGATGAGCTTCGACGCGGTCATGGCCATCCCTGCCGGCGACGAGTTCTGGGAGCTGACCATCGCCGACCCGAGCCCGTTCGGTCTATTCCTCGACCCCATCTATGACCGTGGTGGGGCGACGCTGCATGCCCTGCGCGGCAAGGTCGGCGACGAGGCCTTCTACGCCGCCGCCCAGGAGTGGCTGGTGCGCCATGACGACTCGACCGGCACCACGGAGGACTTCCAGGCGGTCTACGAGGAGGTCTCCGGCCAGGACCTCGACTCGTTCTTCGACGTGTGGTTGCGGACGCCGAGCAAGCCGACGACCTGGTGATACCGGGCAAGCTCGGGCCAGAGGCGCGGTTCGTGCAGCACCTCGGCGCCGGCGTTCACCGCAGCGTCGAAGAAGGCGCGGACGGTCGCTCGGTCTGCTGCGGTGAACGCGATGTGTGATTCACGGAAGCCGTCGCCGGAGTTGAGCTCGCCGATCCAGAAATCGGGCTTCAGTGCGACGCCGTAGCCGATGGCCTCGCCGAAGTCCATGAGTCGACGTGCGCCGAGCGGCTCGAGCACGGCATCGTAGAACGCGGCGCTCGCCGTCATGTCGGAGCATTGGATTCCTAGGTGATCGAGCATGCCGACAGCGTGCCACCGGAACTCGGCGAGGTCAGGGCTCGGATGTGGCACGCCAGGCGGGTCGTGCTCATCGACCCGAGATTTGGGGTCGCCACCGCAGTCAGGTGGGTGACGCAGGGAGGCGGCGGTAGAGGCATTGCCCGCCGCCCGACGCGTGGAGCTGGCCCCCTGGTGACCAGACCCGCGCGGTCCAGCCGAAGAGCCCGGCCGTCGAGAGCGGCGCTGCGCCGTCGCACAGCAGCCAGTCCCGACCGGAGGTGGGACGGTGGAAGGCCACGTTCAGGTCGAGGGTCGGCGCCGTGAACGGCGGCTGCTTCCAGGCGTGCGGCCGGTGGGCCGACGGCCAGCTCGGCAGGTCGACGAGGATCACACACCGGGCGGCGTCGGCCCAGGGGTCCTCGAACGTCGCGGTCGGCGTGAAGCGCAGCCACTCCTGCCAACGGGCGGGCAGGGGACCGGGCGGCGGCCATTCGGCCTCGAATCCGATGGGCTTGGCCTCGAGGTTGTTCCAGAACGGGAACGGGGGCTCGGCGTCGTGCGGCAGGAGCTCGCGGATGTCGGGAAGCTGGTCCGGG
>JBOGHG010000439.1:0-2534 GCA_050744525.1 Acidimicrobiales bacterium
CCACGAGGCCCATCACGAACACGCCACCCGCGACGATGCTCGAGGTGAGCGGGCTGAGCGACATCCCCTCCACGCCCAGGGCGAACAGCAACGCGCGGATGCCGACGATCGCTCCGACGATGACCGCCGTGTCCAAGGCAACGCGATAGTCGCCGGCGACCTTGCGCAACATCGGCACTCGACCTCACAAGGGCGGGGTTCCCGGCACTAGACCACCCAAAGTGGTTCGGGCGCTACCGCCAGAGCCAGCCGCCGAGCTCGAGCAACCCGGCGAGGTCGGTGATGTCGTGGTCGGCGTAGGGGACGGTGGCCACCACGTCGGACACGGCCGCCAGCTCGGCGCGCTGCTCGGCCTCGCGGGTGGCGACGACCTGGAAGTTGAGGAAGCTCTCGCCCACCTCGGCCAGGACCCGCGCCACCTGGTCGGGGGGGCCGATGCCGGCGCCCCCGGGCGCCTCGGTCACGGCCTTGGCCAGTCCCGCGGGATCGGCGGACATGCGCTGGGCCACGGCGGAGGCGTCCCGGTCGCGGAACCAGTCGGGCAACACCTTGTTGAGCACCACGGCGCCGAGATGCAGCTTGCGGTCCGCCAACGCCTCGACGAAGAACTCGGTCTCCCTGACCGGCGACGGCTCCAGCGTCGACACCACCACGAACGTGGTGCGCTTGTCGGACAGGGTGCGGGTCACCGCCCTGGCCCGCTCGACGAAGCCGTCGTACATGGTCTGGAACAGCAGGAAGAACTCGGCGATGTCCTGCAGGAACTGCGAACCGAGGATGCGGTCGGCCACCGTGTAGAAGGGCTTGGACGCCATCGTGAACACCCGGCTCCGGGCGGGCACCGTGAGCCAGCGCAGCAGCCGGCTGGAGAAGAAGTCGGCCATGCGCTCCGGTGCTTCCAGGAAGTCGATGGCGTTCCGGGTCGGCGGCGTGTCGACGAGGATGAGGTCGTAGCGACCCGACGCATGGATCTCGTAGAGCCGCTCCATGGCGATGTAGTCGTGGCTCTGCACGAACCGGCTGGTGATGTTGTCGTAGAGCGAGTTGGCGAGGATGGCGTCGCGGGTGGCGGCGTCGGGGGCGTGGGCCCGCACCAGCTCGTCCCACGACCGCTTGGTGTCGAGCATCGCCGCCCATAGCTCGCCCCGCGGTTCGGCGACGCCGGCGGCGGCGAACTCCTCGGGCGGGATCTGCGTCTCCACGTTGCCGAACCGCTCCAGCCCGAGGGCGTTGGCCAGCCGCCGGGCCGGGTCCACGGTGATCACCAGCACCTTCCCGCCGAGGTGCGCGGCCGCCATGGCGGCGGCGGCGGCGGCCGTCGTGGTCTTGCCGACGCCGCCCGAGCCGCAGCAGATGACGATCTCCTTGGCGGCGAGCAGCGGCTCCAACGAAGACGCCTTGGGCGCGCGGGCCGCCGCCGACGAACGGGCCGCCGCCATCAGTACCCGAGCTCCGCGCCGAGGGCCTCGGCGATCTGGCGCGTGGCGCGCACGCCGTGGCTGCGCTGGAACAGCTCGGGCACGTACAGGAGCTGCGTGCCCGGCGGCAGGCCCTGGCGCAGCGTGCCGAGGTGCTCGGCCCTCGTCCTGCGGAGCTTCACCGCCAGGTCGGCGCCGCCGAGCAGCGGCTCCACCGATCCCCGCCGCCGGCTGCCCCGCGTGCCAGGCACGCCGACGGTCGCCGCCAGCGCTTCCGCGCGATCAGGGCGGCGCAGCTCCCTGAAGACCTTCTCCTCGCCCCGCGTGAACAGCTCGGGCAGAACCCGGTTCACCACCACGCCCGCCAGGTCGACCACGGTCTCTTGCCGCAGCCGGCCCGCCAGCTCGAGCGTCTCGTTCACCGGCATCTCCTCGGGCGTGGCCACGACGACCACGCCCGTCGTGGCGGCGTCGCCGAGGATGTCGAGCATCCACCCCGTCTGGTCGCGCACAAGGCCCACCTTCACCAGGTCGTTGATGGCCTCGGGGGCGGCGAGCTGGCCCACGATGTGGCCCGAGGCCGGCGCGTCCACCACCAGCAGGTCGTAGTGGCGCTCCCGCACCTCGTAGCAGAGCTTGCCGACGGTCAGGATCTCCTTGACCCCCGGGGCGGCGTTGGCCACGAAGTCGAACGTGCGGGCCAGCGGCCCCAGCCGGGCGAGCAGGGGCAGCTTGAGCTGGAGCCCGAGGTACTCCTTGAGCGAGGCCTCGGTGTCCATGGCCATGGCCCACAGGCCGGGCGCGATCTCGCGCTCGCGGAACTCGATCGGGGCGGTCTCGAACGCGCCCGCCAGGTTGCCCTTGGCGTCGACCTCGCACAGCAGCGTGCGCCGCCCCCGCGACGCGGCCAGCGACCCGAGGGCGGCGGCGATCGACGTCTTGCCGACACCGCCCTTGCCGGTCACGAACAGCAGCCGCCGGTCGAGCAGGTCGGCGGGCGGCTCGGGCGGCGCCACCTAACCCACTGGGGTCACGGCACTGGTGGGCACTGGTGGACGCTCACTATCCGCCGAACCCGATCCGGCGTGCCACCTCGGGGCTGCCGATCTCGACGTA
>JBOGHG010000440.1:0-2525 GCA_050744525.1 Acidimicrobiales bacterium
AGCTGGGGGCGGCTGCCGGCAGCGGCGTCGAGTTCCACGCTGGCGTCCAGTACCGGCACATCGTCGTCGCGCCCGCCTCGTGGGCCGAGGCGCACTGCGTCCCGCCCCACGACCTGACCGGCCATCCCGCTCTGCTGCCACACGGGCCGGCGGCGCCCCGGCTCATCGGGCTGATGGACGCCAGCCGCGCCATCGTCGGAGCCTCGCCGCTGGAGGCCACCCAGGTCTGGCTCTGGGGCCAGGGCTTCCAACCCCGGCTGCCGTCGTTCGCCGAGGCCACCGGCAGGCACGGGGCGTTGGTGACCGCGGTCGACCTCGTGCGGGGGCTCGGGGTCCTCACCCGCATGGACATCGTCGAGGTCCCCGGCGCCACCGGCTGGTTCGACACCGACTACGAAGCCAAGCGCGACGCCGCCCTGCGCACCCTGGCCGCCGGCGCCCACGTGTTCCTGGTGCACGTCGAGGCCACTGACGAGGCCGGCCATGCCGGCGACCTCGACCAGAAGGTCAAGGCGCTCGAGGCCTGGGACGCCCGCATCCTCGACGGCCTGGTCGACGGCCTCGATGCCCTGGGTCCCTGGCGCCTGTTGCTCCTGCCGGACCACGCCACCCCCGTCGAGCTGCGTACGCACACCACCGATCCCGTGCCCTACCTGCTGGTCGACAGCGAGATCGACGGTCCCGGCGGGGTCTACACCGAGCCCGCGACCGCGGGCAGCACGCCGGTCCCGGGCCACGAGATGCTCGGCCGTCTGCTGGCGCGCCGGGCGAGCCGGTGATTCGGCACTACGCCGCGCCCCGGCCCCGCTGCCGGCCCTCCGGCTTCACCAGCAGCTCCACCGGCAGGTCATGGCGGTCGGCGTAGCGGGTCGTGAGGTAACGGCTGTACCGGGACGTTCCCCGCAGCTCCCTGGTGAGGAACGACACCACGTACAGGTCGGTGACCCGGTGCGCCTCGTCGATCGGGAGCAGCTCGGGCGCACAGCCGTGCTCGGCCTCCGCTTGGACGAAGCCGAGGATCGGCTGGCCCACTCCCGCAGCCACGTAGGCGTCGCGGATGTCGCAGACGTTGGTGAAGGAGTTGTGCCCGGCCGCCAGCAGGTCGACCCGGTACTCCGGCCGGCCTGAGATGAGGTCCCAGGCGCGGACGATGCCGGGCACGATCGGGACCACGGTGTCCGACGTCCCGCCCATCAGCAGCGTGGGTACGTCGATCGAGGCCAGCTGTTCGTCGGTGAACCCGAACGTCGCCGGTGCGATCGGCACGATGGCGTCCACCCGCGGGTCGGGCTGGTAGTCGACGAACCCGGCGGCGGTCGCCAGCGCGGTGAACCCCCCGAAGGAGTGGCCCACGACGCCGATGTGCCGCTCGTCGATGCGCCGGTGGAGCGGGCCCGCCGCGTCGCGGTCCAACTTGTTCGTGATCTCGTCGATCACGAACGAGACGTCCCGCGGGCGGTTGGCCGCGGCGACGCCGATCGGGTCGGACGTGCCGGCGATGGCATCGAGCGCCGTGTTGCCGGCGTGATCGGGGGCCGCGACCACGAACCCGTGGCTGGCCAGGGCCTCCATCAGGAACCACGACTGGAACCGGACGCCGCCGTTGCCGTGGGAGAAGACGACGAGGGGGAACGAGCCCCGGGCCGCCTGGGGGTCGGCCAGCACGCCGGGGAGCGCCAGCCGGCTGAAGACGAGGTCGAGCGAGGCGGGCGGGGCCTCGCTGCGCCTGTGCGCGGGGTACCAGATGTCCACCGTCAGCGTGCGGTCGGCGCGGGCCGGGTCGACCATCTGGACTGTGCTGAGCCCGACGGCGTAGCGCCCGGGCCCGTCCGGAGGTGCGGGATGGGCGCCGCGGGACGGACCGTGGAGGCCCGTCGGGCCCGCGCCGACCGCGCCGACCGCGCCCGAGGGTGTGGACGGGCCCACCAGCAGGGCGGTCGCGGTGACGATGGCCCCCAACATGACGACGAACCGGCGCATGCGCGTCCCCTCCCGGTCGTGGTTTGCTCGCCAACCTACGGCATGCCCGCGGCCGCGTGCCCAGGTTTCGATCGACCGGGGCACCGCGCTAGAGTGCTGTCGTTCTGCCGGGGGGCACCGCCGAATCAAGAGCGGATGACCTAGCGGCCCCGATTCAGCGGAGCGGTTCCTTCCTCCGGGCCAGATCGACTTCTGCACGTCCGGCCGACCCGCCGGCCCCACGGTCGCCACCCCGGTCTTCCCCAGAAGTGAGGTGTCAGCCCCCGATGAGCGTGGACTCGACCACCCTCGAACGGTCCGCTCTGGAGCGCAAGGATCGCGAAGAGCTCACGACCATCGCCCAGGCACTCGGAGCCAAACCGCCGTCGCGCGCCCGCAAGGCCGAGATCGTGCAGCTCATCCTGGAGCTGACCGGCGTGGCGTCCTCCGAGGCGTCGGGCACCGAGGAGGGGGCCACCAAGCCCAAGCGCGGCCGTGCCGGCAACGGCGGGCCGAAACAGGAGGCCACCGTGGACGAATCGGACACTGGCGCCGACAGCAGCACC
>JBOGHG010000441.1:0-2501 GCA_050744525.1 Acidimicrobiales bacterium
CGCGGGCAGCAGGTTGGCGTCGGTGGGCACCAGGTCGGCCTTGGCCACCCGCACCGTCGCCTCCGAGTCGCCCTTGGACGGCGCGTCCGCCGGCAGGCAGGTGGCCACCGTCAACCCGTAATGCCCGGCGGCCGCCACCATCTCGGGGTTGCGGATGGCGATGCGGGCCACGTGCTCGACCGTGACGGTCTTTTCGTTGTCGGTCAGCGCGTAGGTGGGGCAGCCCCCAAACCGGCGCAGCGTGGTGTCGACGCAGGCCACCACCGTGGGCAGGGTCTTGTCCCGGATCGGCAGCACCACCCGGAACCGAGACCACGCCAGCCACGCGCAGAACAGCCACGCCGCCACACCACCCACGACAGGCCCGATGCCGAAATCCCACTGGAACCACAGACCCGGTTCGGGCACCCACGGGCGGTGCACCCGCCGATGCCCCGCCAGCCACGCCCTGCGCACCCGGGCCACGGCACGGCGCGTGGTGCGCTCCGAGCCCGTATAACCCAAGCCGCTCAGCTTGTCGTGGGCGACATCGGCGCGGATCTTGCCGTGGCTGGCCTCCATCCACTCCTCCAGCTTCGCCAGGAACTCGTCGATCAGCTGCGGGCGGCGCACCGGCGTCGCCGTTAACTCCCCGGCATCCCGGCGGGCCACCCAGTGGGCAACGGTTTTGTGGTCGCAGCCAGCCAGCTCGCCGGCGTCTCGATAGCTCTGGGTGAGGTCGAACGCTTCGAGTATCTGCATGATCTCCTCGGCATGCTTCACGTGGTCCCTCCTCGGGGGCCTCGACGGTTGAGCACGCCGAGTCGAACGGGGAGGGACCGCCCACCGGTGGATCCCGGCAGGTCAACGGACAGGTGCTGGGGAGATCTCGTGGCCGTGGCCGGGGAAGCTTCGTGGCCGCCAGCGGGGAACTTCGTGTCCGTCTACGGGGAGAATCTCATGGCCGCCGACAGACTCGTCGCGAACGAATCGACCACAGGAGCGGCGATCTCGCTGGGGGTCGAGCCACCACCCGGGGACACGTCAGGCCCGCCCTCGGCGTACCGGGTCGCCGGCGGAGCTGGTCCTGGTGGGTGGCGGCGTGACCCTCTCGCGGGTCGAGGCCGACGCCATTCCCGCCGCGTCGTCGAGCCCTCCCTGCGAGAAGGGGCCGGGGGTGTGCCCGCCCTCTTCCCGGCCCGCGTCTCTCATTTCGATCACCGATGGTCACGCCACGAGAACGAGCGGGAACCCACGAGCGGTGACTACGGCTACCCACCAAGCTCGATCGCTCGGCGCCGATCGCCATCGGCATCACGCTCCCTTCCGCCGGCCTACCCCGGAGCACGTGCCTGCAGCCAGCGTGCCGTCGAACGCCCTCAGCCCGTTGTCCGAGCTCTCGCATGTGCGAGCGGAACGCTACCTGAGCTGGACGCCGGTCCGATCTAACCCTGAGCTAGCCCGACATCGCCATGTCCCAGAAGCCTCGCTCGTAGTGAGTCACCCAGACGAAGGCGTCCTCGGCGTCTCGCGCCTGCTCGCCGACGGAGGCCTCATGTTGGCGATCAACGGCAGCCTGGAGGTCGCTGACGTAGGACCGGAAGTC
Source organism: Acidimicrobiales bacterium (assembly GCA_050744525.1). Lineage (GTDB taxonomy): Bacteria > Actinomycetota > Acidimicrobiia > Acidimicrobiales > VFJN01 > DASQUK01. The sequence goes on from JBOGHG010000441.1 coordinate 1,586, forward strand.
GTCGGTGGTCCACCTCTCGACGAACTCCCGGTAAGGCTGAGCACCTGGGCGGGCGCCGTCCCAGCTCTCCAGGTACGTGCGTTCGAGCGCCCAGATCGCGGTGATCTGGGCCGGGTAGGCGGAATAGGGCAGTGCCAGCAGGAAGTCGCAGTACGCCCGAGTCGTGGGATGCATGGGGGCGTCGAGGGCCAAGCCGCGACGAGCCGCCATCTCCTCAAACCAGCCGAGTTCCCCTACGGCGGCGACCACGCCCCCGGCGAGCAGGCCGACGTCCACGAAGGGAGCGGCGGCAGCGATGCGGGACTGGGCACGCACCAGAGCCTGCGCGAACAGGTAGTCCTGGGCCAGCCAACGGTCGAAGGCGTCCTCGGGCACCGACCCGACCCGCACACCGGCAAGGAACGGGTGAACGGTGGCCGCCTGCCAAGCGGCGGCGTGGCGGGTCAGCAACGCATCCGCAGTCAGGGCTTCTCCCGTCGGCCGGCGGCGTCGAAGAACCGCAGTTCGAGTTCCATCGCCTGGTGATACAGGACAGCCAGGCGGCCGTGATCACCTCCGTAGCGGTCGAGCAGGACCTCCAGTCGTCGCGCCAGAGCCTCGAACTCCGCGCTCGAGTACGTCTCCACCCACTGGCGATACGGACTCTCGGGCTTGGTGCGGTCCGACAGCTGCTGGCCGAGGTAGGCGTAGAGCCGCATGCACGGCGTCATCGCCGCCGCGATGTGGCCAACCGGCTCGAGCGCGGCGACCGCCAACAAGAACGCCGTGTACGCCGAGGTGGCGGGGTCTGCCGCCTGCAGAAGGTCGACGCCCCACCGGGCCGCGTAGTCGTCGTGAAGGCGGAGCTCGTCGACCGCCCCATCGAGTAGCTCCTTGAACGCGATCACGCCCTCTCGATCGGGGCTCTTCGCCAAGG
>JBOGHG010000442.1:0-2476 GCA_050744525.1 Acidimicrobiales bacterium
TCGGCGCGTACCGGGACCGGGCCGAGCGAGTTGCCGCCGGCCTGGCGAGCGACCAGGCGGTGGGCGAGGGCGACGTCGTGTCCTGGGTCCAGCCCTCGTGGATCGAGGCCATGGTGCTGTTCGGGGCGCTGCGCCGGCTCGGCGCCGTGCAGAACCCCATCATCCCCATCTACCGCGAGCGGGAGGTGGGCTTCATCGTCCGGCAGGCGGAGCCGACGCTCTTGGTCGTGCCTTCGGAGTGGCGGGGCTTCGACTATGCGGCGATGGCGGAAGCGGTGACCGAGGGGACCAAGACCCGGGTGCTCGTCGCCGATCGCGCCGCCGACCGCTCGTTGCCCGAGGGCGACCCCGCCGGCCTTGCCGCGGCCCCCGCCGACGACGTCGACGGCGAAGACGTGCCGCTGCGGTTCATCTACTACACGTCCGGCACCACCGCCGAGCCCAAGGGCGCCCGCCACGGCGATCGCTCCCTGCGGGCGGCCTCGCTGGGCATGGCGCAGCGCCTGCACTTGGCCGACGACGACCGCTTCGCCCTGGTGTTCCCCTTCACCCACGTGGCCGGCGGCTTGTACATGTACGCGGCCATGGCCTACGGGTTCATGCTCCTGCTCGACGAGGCCTTCGATCCGGAGACAACACCCGACCTGTTGCGCCGCGAGCGGGTCACGCAGGCCGGGGCCGGCACCTTCTTCCACCAGGTGTACCTCCAGGCCCAGCGGGCGCTGCCGGCGGGGGAGAGGCTGTTCCCGCATGTCCGCACGTTCCCCGGCGGGGGTGCCCCCAAGCCGCCGAGCCTGCACCATGACCTCAAGGCGGCGTTCGGCGTCGGGGTGGTGTCGGGCTACGGGCTGACCGAGGCGCCGGTCCTCACCATGAACGACGCGGGCGACGACGACGAGGTCCTGGCCACCACCGAGGGGCGGGCGGTGGTGGGCACCCGGCTGCGCATCGTGGGGGCCGACGGGTCGGAGTCGGATGCCGGGGAGGAGGGCGAGGTGCGGGCGCAGGGCCCGCAGGTCACCCTCGGTTACCTCGACGCGGCGCTGGACGCCGCTGCCTTCGACGAGGACGGCTGGTTCCGCACCGGCGACCTGGGCCGGCTCGACGAGGGGGGCAACCTCACGATCACGGGGCGGCTCAAGGACGTGATCATCCGCAAGGGCGAGAACATCCCCGCCAGGGAGGTCGAGGACCTGCTGTTCACCCACCCCAAGGTCGCGGACGTGGCGGTGATCGGCCTGCGCGACGCGGAGCGCGGGGAACGCGCCTGCGCCGTGGTGGTAGCGGCCGCCGGGCACGAGCCGCTGGGATTCGAGGAGATGACGACGCACCTGCTCGACGCCGGGCTCACCACGCGCAAGCTGCCCGAGCAACTCGAGATGGTGGACGCCCTACCCCGCAACCCCTCGGGCAAGATCCTCAAGTTCGAGCTGCAGGCGCGATTCCAGGACCCGAGGCAATAGGGACAGCGCCGGGCATCCCGAGGCAATAGGGACCGCGCCGGGCATCCCGAGGCAATGAGGACCGGCCCCCGGGCCGTATTGCCTCGAGAACCTCGGACCGGACCGTATTGCCTCGACGCCCTCAGCCGATCCGGGTGACGGGCGACGTGCCGCGGAGGGCGGCGAGCGTGCGTTTGAGTCCCGCGACGCCGGCGAGCGCACCGACCCGGTGGCCGTTGATCAACTCGCGCTGGCAGGCGCCGTCGCCATCCCACGCCTGGGCGCAGCCGGCGGGGTCGACGTTTGCGAGCGCCAGGATCGCTCCGCTGCAGCCCATCGCCCGGGCTTGGAGCAACACCGACGCACTGCCGGTGTAGAGGCCGACGGGCAGCGTGTCGGCTTCGAGGGCCAGGCGCTCGGGGTCCCCGGTCGAGTCCTTCAGGCCCGCGATCGGCAGCTCGGGCAGCAGGTCGATCGGGATGCCCGGCCGAGACGCCGTGGGGAAGTGGTAGCCGAGGACGGGAACCTCGACGGCTCCGGCCACCGCGTCGTAGTAGCCACGGGGGTCGTCCACGCCGGGCGGCGACAGCACCAACAGGGCGTCGGCACCGTCGCCGGCGGCGCGCTGCGACAAGGCCACCGCCTGCCGGGCCGAGGGCGCGCCGGTCCCCGCCAGCACCGGGACCCGGCCGTCCACGGCGTCGCGCACGGCGGCGAGCAGGGCAGTGCGCTCGTCGGGTTCCAGCGTTGCGGCTTCACCGGTCGAGCCGGCGACGATCACACCGCGGACACCTGCGTCCGTCAGCCGGGCGGCGTGGGCGGCCGTGGCCGGCGCGTCCACGCCGCCACCCCGGTCGAACAGGGTGACGAGGGCCACGCCGACGCCCTCGAAGGGTGCGACACGCGGGTACATCACGGTGACCCTAAACCCCACGCGTCATGATCGGGCCATGCTCACGGTCGAGGACTACCTGTACTTCGTGGACGAGGCGCTCGAGGGGATGATCGCAGTGGTGACCGAGCTCGGCGACGAG
>JBOGHG010000443.1:0-2436 GCA_050744525.1 Acidimicrobiales bacterium
CGAGGCCCTGGCCAGCGGGCGGGCGGCCGCCGCGGCCGTGCTGGCGTGCCCGGCGGCGCCGGCCGGCCACTACCGCTCGTTCCTGGCGCAGCGCTACGCCGGCTTCCAGGCCTCGAACGCGGCCGTGCAGGCCGCCCTCGTGCGGCGCCCCAGGGTCGTCGCCGCGACCGGCCGGCTCCTCACGGCCCCTGTCGTCGGGGGTGCGCTCGCCGGCGGGTGGGCGGTGTACTGGAACGAGCTACTCGATGGGGCCCTGCCGGGAGGCGCCCGGAACACCGCCGCGCTGGCCACCGCGATCGCACGCGCGGCCACCAGCCACAGCAACGTCCGACGGTCGGTCATGGAAGCCCTCGATCCGGGCGCGTGAACAAGGCTCACGATCCCGACAGGATCGTGACGACCGCCACGGCCTCCTCGCCCGACAGGTGACCACCGCTGTTCTGCGCCAGGGCCAGGCGGGCGCCCTCGACCTGGCGAGCACCGCATCGGCCACGGAGCTGATCCGCCAGCTCGACGACCTGTGCCAGCCCGGTGGCGCCGACCGGATGGCCCCGCGACAACAGTCCCCCGCTGGGGTTCACCGGGCAGCGGCCGCCCAGTCCGGTCACGCCGTCGGCCAGGAGCTCGGGGGCACCGCCGGCCTCGCACAGGCCGAGCTGCTCGTACGTCCACAGCTCGGCCGGCGCAGCGGCGTCGTGCACCTCGACGACATCCAGATCGGTGGGCCCGACGCCGGCGGCCTCATACGCGGCGGCCGCCGCCCGCCGGACCGCGCCGTTGCGCTCGATGTCGCCGGAGCCACCGGACCGCAACGTGCACGCCTCGACCCGAACCGGGCGGGTCGCGCCCCCCGAGCGCGCCCGCTGCCCCGAGCACACGACGGCCGCGGCGGCACCGTCGGCGACCGGCGAGCACATCAACAGCCGCAGTGGGTCGGCGATCATCCGGCTGGCCAGGACCTGCTCGACGGTGACGTGTTGGCGGAACTGTGCCCGCGGGTTGCAGGCCGCGTGCCCTCGGTTCTTCACCGCCACGGCCGCGGCGTCTGCCGCCGAACCGCCACCACGGGCGAAGAACCGGCGGGCCGTCGCCGCGTACACGTCCATCAGCGCCGACTGGACCGTCGCCTCCGTCCCCGCCCCGGCGTCGTCGCCGATGCCCAGGAGATCGCGCCGGACCTGCTCCCGGAGCGCCGGCATGTCGTCGAAGTCGACGGCGGCGCTGAACACGGCCATGGTTCGGCGCTTGTCGGGGTTGGTCAGCTTCTCGGCCCCGACGGCCACCGCCGCGCCTGCGGTGCCGGTCTCGACGGCCATGCATGCCACCTGGAGCGCCGTCGATGCCGACGCACACGCGTTCTCGACGTTCAGGATGGGGATGCCGCCGAACCCGTAGCGGTGGAACACGACCTGGCCGCGGATCATCTCCTGGCCCGTCAGCACCCCCTCCCCGGCGTTGGCGAACACCACCATGTCGACGTCGCTCACCCCGACCCCGGCGTCCGCCAGCGCCTCGTCCACGGCCGCGGTCGCCAGCGAGCGGACCGTGCTCTCGGGCGCGAACCCGAAGGGTGTCATCCCCATGCCGACGATGTGGGCGGGCACGGAACGAGTGTGGCAGCCGCCGCCGAGGAAGCCTCGCGCGCCGTTCGCCCCTGGCGCGTCGGGCACACCGGTCGAGCAACAGCGACAACGACCCCGGCCCGACGTACGCTACCGGCCAACCGACATGAGGAGGTAGGCGTGTTCGGTGCACTCCTGGTGGGCCCGGTCGCGGGGCTGATCGCCCGGATCGTCCTGCCGTTGGACGTCTTCCACCGCATGCACGGTCCAAAGTCATGGCTCGTGTCGATCGCCATCGGGCTTGCGGGTGCGATCGTCGGTTGGCTCTTCTTCACGGCGCTGCTCGGCATCGGGGACACGGACGTGTTCGACTGGGGCGGCATCCTCGGCTCGATCCTCGGCGCCATCGTCGTGTTGTTCGTGGTCAACTGGTTCGTGCGGGCCAAGAGGATCGTCTTCTGACGGCGCCGATGACCTCGACGACCCGCAGGCCGCCTGGTGCCACCGGCACCCGGCCCGACACGACACCGGAGGACCACCATGGCGATCGCTGACGAGATCACCGGACCCGTCGACCTCGTGCTCCTGGGCTTCCCCGGGAACCAGTTCACCGGCGAGATCGCGCCGGCGCTCGGAGACCTCGTGTCCTCCCGCACCGTTCGCATCCTCGATCTGGTGTTCATCAGCAAGGACGCCGACGGCAACGTCGCCGGAGTCGAGCTCTCCGACCTCGGCGAGGCCGGCGCGGCCTTCGACGATGTGGACGGCGAGATCAACGAGCTGCTCACTGACGAGGACGTCCAGGCCGCCGGGGAGGAGCTGGAGCCGGATTCGTCGGCGGCCCTGCTGATGTTCGAGAACACATGGGCGGGAC
>JBOGHG010000444.1:0-2395 GCA_050744525.1 Acidimicrobiales bacterium
GGCCGATGTCGCCGACATGCACGCGCGCAGCGTCGTGGTCGTCAACGACCGGGGCATCGTGCTCGGCCGGGTGAACCCGGGTCGGGTCGAGGCCGCCGACTCGACTCCCGTCGAGGACGTGATGGAGCCCGGACCGGCAACGGTGCGCGCCCACGAACCCCTCGCCCCGCTGCTCGAACGCATGGGGCACCGCGGCGTCGACGAGGTCATCGTGACCACTCCCCAAGGGGAACTGCTCGGCGTCATCCAACACCCCGTGAAGACCACCTAACGCGCCTCAGCGCGCCTATCCGCCGGGCGCGCGCTCATTCGCGATCACCCTGTAGCAGAGGTCGACGCAGGCGTTGCAGATGTAGACCCCGGGTCCGGCGACCACGAACTTGACCTTCTTCCGGGGCTTCCCGCAGAACGAGCACGGAGTGAGGGGTCGTCGCAGCCCTGGGTGTGCCATCGCCCGAACATCAACCATCAGCGTACGACGGAGGGCCCGAGGACCGTGAGCTGCAACGCTGGCGCCGGCGGCTACGTCCGCCGACGCTTGGCGCTGTGACCGTTGTCAGGTGAGGTTCGCGAGGTAGGCGGCGACGTCGTGTTGCTGGTTGTACCTGGCCCAGCCGAGCGGGGTGCTGTGGTGGTCCGGGTCGGCGATGGCGGGGTCGGCGCCGAGGTCGATGAGGGCTCGGACGAGGTCCAGGTGGCCGTGGAAGGCGGCTTCGTGCAGGGGTGTGCGGCGGTCGGTGGGGTTGAGGTCGAAGCCGATCTCGACCAGGACGCGGACGGCGTCGATGCGGTGGAGTTCGACGGCGCTGGCCACCAGGTCGGGGCAGGCGTCGATGAACTCGCTGGCGAGGCCAGGGTCGTCGGCGAGGAGCCGTTTGGCCTCGGTGGGGTCGGGGCGCATGCACGCGGCCCGGAGCCGGTCGACGCTGCTGAGCGGTTCGGGCTTGGCGCCGGCGCGTTCGAGGAGGGTGGCGATCTCGGTGTTGCCGTGGAGGACCGCGAGCTGGTGGGCGGTGCGCCCTTCGAGGATGGGGTGGTCGCAGCCGATGCCGTCGACGTCGTCGACCCGGTCGAGGAGCAGCCGGGCTCGTTGGAGGCGGCCGGCCTTGGCGGCGCCCCGCAGCTCTTCTTCGACGAGCTCTTGGGGTGTGGGGTGGGCGAGGCCGAGGCGGGCGCACCAGACGGTGGCCGTGCCCCGGCCGAGGCCGTGGTCGAGCAGGAGCTGGAGGTGGGTGTCGTCGTCTCGCCAGTGCCGGTTGTAGAGGGTCTGGCTGTCGTTGGGGTCGGCGCCGGCGTCGAGCAGGAGCTGGGCGAGCTCGAGTGCGTCGGGGTGCGGTGGGGTGTTGCGGCCGCTCTCGCCGTCGCCGAAGGCGCCGGTGAGGGCGGTGAAGGGATATTCGGATTCCCACAGGTAGCCGGCGTTGGGGTCGGCACCGGCGTCGAGCAACAGGCGGGCGACCTCGAGTGGGGCGTGGCCGGGCTGGGGGCTGTCGATGCGCGAGTAGGCCAGGTAGAGGAGGGGTTCCCACCGGTAGGGGCCGCCCTCCGAGCGAGCCTGTCCGCGATCGTCGGTCAGCAGGCGCTGGGTGGCGGCCAGGTCGCCGACGGCGGCGGCGGTGTGGATGGTGGCCGACGCCAGCTCGGGGTGCTCGGCCAGCAGTGCCCGGGCTTGCTGGGGCCGGGCGGGATCGTCGGCGCCGTAGGTGAGGCAGGCGAGCCGGAGGAACTCGTCGACCAGCTCCGCCTGGTTGCTGATGGGGTTGCCGACGGGTTGGAGATGCGGGTTGCGGGTCAGCCGGTTGACGGTCTCGATGTGGGCGCGCAGCTTGGGCCAAGACGGGAACCCGTAGGAGCGGGCCAGGGTGAGCTGCATGTCGGCCCGGGTGAACCGGGTCGCTTCCGGGGCGCCGGCTGCGAGGTCGGCGAAGCGGGGGTGGAACTCGCGCACCAGGTCGACGGCGCCGGGCTCGCCGTCGCGGACCAGACGCTGGAGGGTCTTGGCCAGGTTGCGGAGCTGCTCGATGTTGGGGTCGCGGGGCAACGAACGGACAGGCACGGTGGCCTCCTTCCGGTCACGCCTGCTGTCCGCATCACCAGGCTCGAAAGGAGGTTCCGTGAATCTACGAGCTACCGACCGGTGGGCTTGGCCCTTCGCGCGGACTGCGTGCTCCCGGTGCGCTGCAAACGACAGTAGCGGCAACTCGACGGATGCCCGTAGGAGCATGCGGGTGGTCGTGCCCGGTCAGATCCAACCCTTGTCGCGGGCGAGTCGTAGGGCCTCTGTGCGGTTCCGGGCGCCGGTCTTGCCGATGGCGGAGGAGAGGTAGTTGCGCACGGTGCCCTCCGACAGGAACAGCCGGCGGGCGACCTCGGCGACCGGGGACCCGTCCTCGCT
>JBOGHG010000445.1:0-2395 GCA_050744525.1 Acidimicrobiales bacterium
TCGACGGTGCCGGGCACTCGGTCAACGACATCATCGGCGCCGAGGGCTTCACGGTGCGGAACGTGAACCCGGGCGGTCAGGAGCGCGTCGACCAGAAGCCCGCCCCCACGTGGGGCACGGTCGAGCACTTCTTGCACGTCGCGCTCAGCCGCGCTCGTCGCTGACCCCCGGGTGGCCTCGTCCCGGGCGTTCCGAGGCGCGCCGCACGAGGATGGGTTGCCCCGGCGTCCTGCGGAGCTCTCGCCCATCATCGAGTCAGAGGGTTCGGCGGTGGCCGCAACGACGGTCCTCGGACACCGTGTTCGACTGCCCGCGACCCTGGTCGTCTCCACGGGCCCATTCGAGTGTCCTCGGGACCAGCACCTCCGGCGTCACCCGATCAGCTCGACCGGCACCCCCAGGGGCAGCATGCCCGCCATCTCGGCGATGTCGTCGTTGGACAGCCGGATGCAACCGCTGCTGACGTCCTGGCCCAGCAGCTCCGGCTGGTTGGTGCCGTGGATCCCGATCACGGCCTCGCCGCCGAACTCGGCACGTACCTCGGCGTCGTCCTGGAAACCCGAGATGCCATAGGCGTACGGCCCGTAGGCACCACCGGGGTCCGGCGACTCGAGCAGCTCGGTGACGAAGTACAGGCCCGCCGGCGTCGCTCGGCCCGCCCGGCCGAGCCCCACGGTCGCCTCGAGGAGCGGCTCACCGCCCTTCGTGAGCACCAGGCGGTGCTCGGCAAGCCGGACGGTGATGCGGTAGTCGTGCGTGTACAGGTCGACGTCGGCCTTGCGCACGAAACCCGTGCTCCCGTTGGGGGGCACCGGAAGAAGCACGGGTAGCCACTCCCCCGACACGTCCAGGCCGTCGACCAGGAACACCAGCGGTGCGGTGTTGCCGGCGTCGTCGACGCGCTTGGGGTTCGCCAGCCGGTGGATCGCTTCCGCCGCGCCCGGCTCGGCGTAGACGGGTACCTCGGCGACGCCGTCGCGGGCCTGGGCGACCCAGTCGAGTCCGGAGGCAGGGCCGCCTCGCTGGTCGGCGTCGTGGCCGTCGATTCGGGCGGTGCTGTCGCGCCCTCGGAGCCGGTGTCATGGCCGCCACAGGCCGCCATGAGCGCCACCACCGCCGCCAGGGTTGTGGCACGGGCGATTGCCTTCGTCCTGCTACCGCTCATCCGAATGATCGTATGGGGGATCGACCGCCGGGCCGCCGTCATGGCGAGAGCCAGACCTCGGGCCCGCCGGGGTCATAGGGCGACACGGTGACCCGGTGGACCCCGGGTTCGAGGTAGCCGCCGAAGCGTCCGCCGATCACGCCGCTTGCCCCGGGCTCCAGGGTGGCCGAGACGAACTCGCCGAGCGACACCATGACCTGTTGGTCGGTGTCGTTGCGTACCTGGAGACGTTGGTCGGGTGTCACCAGGGAGCAGGGAGGGGAGGGGCTGTCGGGACCGAGCACGATCTCATCCGCCGGGGTGCAGACGCCGGCCGTGGGCTGCTCGCTGTCCGGCGGCTTCAGGGGTCCCCCCTGCGGCTCGGTGGTGGCTGTGGTGCCGGTGGTCTCGCGAGGGCCGGTGGTCTCGGTCGTCACGGGGGGTTCCGTGGTCCCGGTGGCCCCCTCGGGCCGTTGCGTGGTATCGGCCTCGCGGTGGGGGGCCCGCTCCGCCTCGCGCCGCTCCAAGAGGCGCCGCCGGTGCCTCCCATAGATCTCGTTGGCGACCGTGCGCCGCAGATATCCGAAGAGGTTGTCCTGGACCTGGCCACGCCGCCACCGCGGCCAGACCCGAGCGTACGCCTCGGCGACCGCATCCTCGGCCTGGGTGACATTCCCGCACAGGGCGTACGCGAACCGGGCCAGGGCCCCATGATGCACCTCGACGGCTCGAGCGAAGGCGCCCTGGTCCGCCTGGCGCCGGGGTGTGCCTCGCCCCACGGCTCGGCGCAGTCGGCGAGCGTCCATAGCCCCCGCCTCCACGGTTGCCGCTCGCGTGAACGTGGCGGTCATCGCCATCGTAGATGGCCAACTCCCGCGGATGGTTCCCTCGCCCGGCGCAGGGAACCAAACCGGCGGTCTCCGCGTCTCTGTCGTCACCGGTGTCCTCGTGGCCTGCGACCCAGCGGGCGACTCATCGATGACGGCGGACATCGGTCGCAGAAACGACGAGGACCAGGAGACACACATGAAACGACTTCTGATGGTTGCGCTCACCCTCGGCTTGGCCGCCGCGGCCTCGCTGGCCTTTGCGGGCACCACCGAGGCCCAAGCGGAGGAAGGCCCCGGCGACCCGATCCCGGCCACGATGCAGCTGTCGCCCGAGGTGGCCGCCCCCGGCGAGCAGGTGACGGCGCAGTCGATCACGCCTTGCTACCCGGAGGGGTTGGTTGAGTGGCACGTCATCGAGCTC
>JBOGHG010000446.1:0-2386 GCA_050744525.1 Acidimicrobiales bacterium
CGCATGGCCGTGGCCGTGTCGCGTACCGGCAGGTCCACGAGGGTGGGTAGGACCGCGGCCTCGTGGTCGGCGAACAGACCGAGCGTGTCGGCGTCGAGGTTGGCGGCGATGGCCTCCACCTGACCGCCGGACAGCACACCGTGACGCCACGCATCGGCGGTCTCGGGCAGTTGGGCGACCTTGCGGGCCCGCGACGACATCGCCGCGGCGCGGGGGCGGGGCATGGCCGCCCGGTCGGTGAGCCAGGCGGTCATGGAGGTGGCGCCGTCGAGCTCCCACAGCCCGGCGCGGTCATGCGCGGCGACGGTGTCGCTGATGCGGGCGTCGAGCCGGTCGCGCAGGGCCAGGATGGCGGCCAGGGCGGCGCTGTCGGCGGGGATGTCGAGCTCGTCGATGGCGTTCCCGAGCTCCTCGAACATGTCCCCTATCGTACACCTGTTCGCCTCCCCGGATCAAGCCATAATCCCAGCTAGAGCGACATTTTCGCCCCACCAAGCAGCCACCGGCCGCCGCCGAGCCGGGGTCAAGGGCGGCCGCAGGCCGGCGCAGCGAACCCTCGACGCCGGCGCAGCCAAACCCGTCCGAGACCCCACAATCGCCACAGGCCCCGGCCCCCGGCCGGGGCCTGACCGCAACCCGTCAGACCGAGGCAGGGACCCAGTTGCCGTGGAACCCGTAGGGAACCCTCGCCGGCAGGGGGACCCGGGCAACGTCCTCGAGCGTGCCGGCGTCGAGCAGCGTGAGATCGGTGCGGTCGGACTCGTCGTCGTGCACGAACCCCATCAGCACGCCCTCGTCCTCGCCGGCATCGGGACTCGACGGCACGAACACGAACTCGCCGGCGTGTCGGGCCGGGCCGAACGAACGCACCTCGGTGCGACCGGCCACCAGATCGTGCTTGAACAGCGAGCCGGTGAGGTCGATGTCGCCGACATCGGTGCCGACACCGGGAGCGTAGCCGAAGCGATGAGGGCGACCGGTCAGGCGCTCGTCGACCCGGGGGAACTCCTGGCCGCGATCGTCGACCCGCTCCTCGAGCACCTTGCCCGCCACGAGGTCGACCGTCCAGCGGTCGAGCGTTGGGGTGCCCTCGTTGGGGCCATGGCGATCGCTGTCGAACATCTTCGGGTGGCGGACGACGTCGAGGACGATGCGGTCGCTGCCGTCGTCGTAGGCGTTGAGCGGGTGGTACACGTAGCACGGCTCGACGTCGAACCAGCGCGCGTCGCTCCCATCGCTGTCGCGGGACAGCACACCGACGCGAGCCGGATAGTCCGGGTTCCAGGCATACGGCAAGGCGTCACCGCCCGTTCGCATGGCGGCGGCCGCGACCCCGGTCGGGATGTGGCGCTTGCCGATGAAACGCGACGCCAGCCACCGGCTGGGGCGGGCGAAGGGCCCGGGAGCCGCCCTGGCCACGAAGTCGAGGTCGAAAGTCACCGGGAGGTCGTAGATCACGACGTGCCGGGCGGTGAGCGAGAAGTCGTGCATCATCGGGCTGCCGCCGACCTCGATGTCGACGGTCCGCCGGACCCGGCCGTCGGTACCGGTCACCGAGTACTGCACCTGGTTTCCCCAGCCGAAGAAGTAGGAGATCGCGTGCAGCTCGCCGGTCTCGGGATCGCGGTGGGGATGCGCCGTGTACCCACCCGGCAACGTGCCGTCGAAGTCGCACGGCCCGATCGTGTCGAGCTCGCCGGTGAGCTCGTAGGGGCGGGCCCCGGCCTCGACGATGGCGAAGAACCGACCGGCATGCCCGATGACGTTGGTGTTGGCGGAGAAGTCGAAGCCGGCGAACACCGGACCGGGCCTCGGCGGCTCACCCAGCGCCTTTGCCACGTCGGCGGAACGGACCCAGCGGTTCCGGTACCACTCGGCCCTTCCCTCGCGGAGCCGCACGCCGTGCACCATGCCGGACCCGAGGAACCAGTGGTAGGCGGCCGGGTCGGGAGCGACGACGGGGTTCGGCCCGTTGCGCAGGTAGCGCCCGTCGAGATGGTCGGGGATGGTCCCCGTGACCGCCAGGTCAGTCGCGGTGATCTCCTCGTGCACCGGGGCGAAGTTGCCTTCCAGGTAGCGATTCCGGGTTCCCGCCATCACCATTCCCCTCTCTACATAGCGTTGCTATGCAACATTCGATAGCACCGCTATGGCATGCTGTCAACCATGAGCCCGAGACCCGCCGATCCCGGCGTGCGCATGGCGCTGCTGGAGACCGCGGCCCGCATCATCGCCACCGAGGGCCTGGGCAAGCTCACGCTGCGCCGGCTGGCACACGACGTGGGCGCGTCGACGATGGCGATCTACACGCACTTCGGCGGCATGACCGAGCTGCGGCGCGAGATCAGGCGAGAGGGCTTCGCCCGGCTGGGTGCCCGGCAGGCGG
>JBOGHG010000447.1:0-2378 GCA_050744525.1 Acidimicrobiales bacterium
TCCTGGCCGCAGGCTGTTCGCCGGGTGGTGGCTCCGCGGAGAGCCGGGTCCGTGAAGCGTGGAGGCTCGGCTCGATCACGCCCATCGGCCAGCCCGTGGCCGCGGGCGGCATGGTCGTGGTCTACGGCACCGAGGGAGAAGACCTCTACCTCTACGGCGTGGCGGTCGGCGACGGGGCGGTCCGCTGGCGGCAGGCGGCGTCGCCGAGCACCGTCGTCACCGGGATCGCGGTCACCCCGCACGTGAAGGACGGCCGGGTGGCGTACTTCCGCCCCGATCCGTCGGCCGACCTGGCGGCCCGGCTGGTGGTGGCCTCGTCGGAGACCGGTGAAGACCTGCTGGTGTCCGAGCCCGCCCACTTCACGTCCCACCCCCGCAGTTGCGCCGACGACAAGGACGTCTGCGTCACCCTGATCGACCGGGACGGGTCCGCGGTCCCCCGCCGATTCTCCGTCGAGGGCCGAGGGCCGGCGCCCGATGCCGGCGCGCCACCGCCCGAGTCGCGGTACGTCGGCACCGATCTCCTCGACCTCGGCCAGCGCGGGCCGGAGATGCTGGCCGGTTTCTCCGACGGCGCCGTCCGCTGGCGATCTCCGCTCACCCGCCACTTCTCCGAGGGCTTCAGCACAGACGAGGGCTGGTACTTCGAGCTCTACCGGTCGGCGGGCATGCACGTGGGCTCCGTCGGCCGCCCCGCCGACCGCGAGGAACCGTCGGTCGTGGTTGTCGACCTGAGCAAGGGCGAGACGGCCGCCATCGAGGCCGCCACCGGTTCCCCGGCCTGGCGGTCGCAGGGCACGCGCTTCGCCTGCTCCGCCAGGGTCGAACTGCGTCGAGTGGCCGCCCCGGGCCGATCCGAGCTGTGGCCGGTCCGATGCCGCTACCGCGGCGTGGCTCAGTACAACCGGCTGACGGGTGCAGGGACGTACGAGGGTCTCGACGTGACGGTCGAGGGATTCGACGTCTCCACGGGAGCGACGACCTGGTCGGTTCCCTTGGGGGCGGCCGAGGCGTTCATGGAGGAGGATTACGAAGCGACCGCGGTCGGCGGTACCGAGGTGCTGGTCCAGGCCGCGAGCAACCCCCTGATCATCGACCTGGCCGACGGTTCCACCCGGTCACCGGGGAAGGACGAGGCCTTCTGGTGTGGCAGCAACGGCTTCTTCCGGTACCGCGAGCCCAGGCGCTTGTCCGACGGCCGGACCTTCAACACCTGGCGAGGCGGGACCTTGCTCAGCCGTTGCCGCGCCGACGGATCGCCCACCGACGCCGTCCCGCGCGACATCGCCCGGTCGCTCGGCGCCACGGTCGGCGACCGCACGATCGTCTCGCTGGCCGACGGGCTCGTCGCCTACGACCGGCCCGGGAGCTGACGGGCCCTAGGCGGAGCTCGAGATGCGCGGCGGAGGAGCCTGGCTCGTCACCGGGCCCGACTCCGGCGACCGGCGCCGGGACCACATCAGGACGGCGATGAACACGAGGCCGGCCACGGCGAGGGCGGCGGCCCCGCCCACGAAGGCCCCCGTCCACGCAGACACACTCGTGCCGGTGCCGGGCTGGTCGAAGACGACCGACGTGAAGTAGACGTCCTCAACGGGTGTCTCAGGCGTGCCGGCCCGGGAATCGGCCCAGGAGATGTACGCGACCTCGTCGGTCGCGGCGATCCCCATGGGCCCGAACAGCACGTGGTCGTTGGTCGTGTAGCCGGCCTTGCGATGCATGGAACGGTCGCTGACCCGCACGTTCGGCGCCCAGGTCGCGCCACCGTCGACCGAGTAGGAGGCGTACACGTCCCAGTAGGTCTCGTCCGGGTTCGAGAACCGCACGCCCTTCGTCTCGGAGTTGAAGAGGATGTCGTTGCGGAAGTCGTGCCAGGCAACGGTGATCCGCCCGTTCGGCGCCACGGCGACGCCCGGGTGGTACTGGTTGGCGCCGAACTCCCGCGGCTCGGCCGGGTCGTCGTTGATCTTGACCCGCTCGGTCCACGTGACGCCCCGGTCGGTGGACTTCATCATCCAGATGTTCCGGTCCGTGCCCTCGGCCACCTCGGTGCGTTCGAACACCACGTAGAGCGCCCCGGTCTTGGGGTCGATGGTGGCGTTGGGCGGCGTGATGCAGAAGGCACACGGCGACTCGTCGATGACCCGCCCCTGCCACGTGGCCCCGTCGTCGGTGGACGTGGCCAGGTGCATGCGGTGCCCGGGCGGCGGCTGGGCGGTGGACGGTCCGGGCCGCTCCTTGGTGAACACGTAGATCGTGCGGTCGGGGGCGATGACGGTGGTCGGGTAGTCGATCCCTCCCTGCTCGGCGGAGAACGAGTTGGCGAAGGGATCGATGCGCGGACCGAACGTCCTGCCCTTGTCGGTCGATATGAAGAT
>JBOGHG010000448.1:0-2365 GCA_050744525.1 Acidimicrobiales bacterium
ACCAGCCGCCGCCCGTCGGCCGCATCCCGCTGATGATCGGCGGCGCCGGCGAGCGCAAGACGCTGCGGATGGTCGCCCAGTACGCCGACGAGTCCAACCTCATCTGCGATCCGGCCGAGATCCCCCGCAAGCTCGACGCGCTGGCCGCCCACTGCGAGCGGCTGGGGCGGGACCGCAGCGAGATCACGGTGAGCGTGCAGCGGACCGTCTGCATCGCGCCGACACACGAGCAGGCCGATGCCGACGTCGCGCGCTTCCTCGGTGAGCGCGGCATCGACCTTGCCACCGTCGACGACGCCACCCGGCGGATGATCCACGCACGGTTCACGATGGGCGATCCCGACGAGGTCGGCGAGAAGCTGGCCGCCGTGCTCGAGCTCGGCGTCGACGGGTTCACCTGCAACCTGCCGGCCAACGGCCACGATCCCGACAACGTCGAGCTGCTCGGCGAGACCGCCGCCAAGCTCGTCGCCTGACGAACGAGCGGCCCGGGCGTGGCCGCCGACGCGACAACACGACGGTCGAGGCCGGGGTGCCCGTCGACACCCGGGCGGCACCTGCGGGCTTGGCGGCCACGTGGATCGGAGTCGGGTCGGCCGGGGGGCACCCGGCGTGCATAACCGCTCGCCCGTTGCCTTTGGCGGCGGGTAGACGGGGCAGGTGACGATCACCGTTGAGCCGGTCGACGGACCCGACGATTCCCGCTTCGGCGGCGTGCTCGCCGTCTGGCGGGCGATCGACGCCGAGCTGGACCCTCACGACCCGCCGATTCCTCACCAGGAGCTGGGCGGCGAATTGTTCGCGCCGCCGCCCGACCATCGCCAACACGTGTGGCTGGCGACGGTCGGGGGGGAGCCGGCGGGCGTGGCCGTGTCCGTGCAGGAGCTGGACGGTGTCAACGACGCGGTGATCCGCCTCGAGGTCCGCACGGCGCCGGAGCACCGCCGCCGCGGTCTGGCCCGGGCACTTGTCAGGTCGGCGCTTCCCGTTGTCGTCGGCGACGGGGGGACATCGCTGCTCGGGACGTCCCCCACCGAGCCAGGCTCGGTCCTGTGCCGGTCGCTGGGGCTCACCCACCGCCTCGACGAGCGCTACAGCCGCCTGCGGGTGGCCGAGGTCGATCCCGTCCAGCAGCAGCTCTGGATCGACGACGGGCCTCGCCGTGCACCCGGCTACGAGCTGGTCGGTTGGGTGGGGATCGTCCCCGAGGCGTGGGGCGAGACCCTGGCGCGCGGCCTCGATGCCATGGTCGACGAACCCGTCGACGACCTCGAGTGGCACCCGCAGCCGGTTACCGCCACCCAGGTGCGCCAGCGCGAAGAGAGCTGGGACCGGATGGGCTGTGACACGGTGACGACACTGGCGCTGGCGCCCGACGGCTCACCGGCCGGCGCCACGCAGATCCTCGCCTCCCGGTTGCGCCCACCGTTGGGCTGGCAGGCCGACACCGGCGTGGTGGCCAAGCACCGGGGACATCGGCTCGGCCGCTGGCTCAAGGCCGTCAACCTGCGCCGGGCACTCGCCCACCAGCCGGCCCTCGAGGTGGTCCAGACCGCGAACGCCGAGTCCAACCCCTACATGCTCGCGATCAACGTGGACATGGGCTACCGGCCACATCGCTCGTACGCCGCGTACCAGGGCCCGATCGAGGCGGTGCTGGCCGCGCTCAGTTGAGCTCCTGCTCCGCCAACAGACCGCCCAGGCAGAAGGCCACGGCGGCGTCGGCCACGTCGCCCACGGGGGCCCCGCGTCCGGGCAGGAAGGTCCCGGCCAGCCGGCCGACCACGCCGAGGATAGCCTGCGCGACCATCTCCGGGTCGGCATCGTGCAGGCCGCGATCGACGATGGCGTCCTTGACGTGCTTGGACAGATCGTCCAACGCGATCTCCTCGCCGCGCCGCACGTGGTGGCGGAACCGGTCGTCACCGGCGGCCACCCGGATCAGCTCGTTGTGCCCGGGGTGCCGGTCGATCCATGCCAGCGAGGAGCGGATGCCGAGCTCGATGCGGCGCACCGGATCACGTTCGTCGCCGATGGCGGCCCGCTGGGCCCGGCGCAGGTCGAGCTGCGCCTCACGCAGGATCTCGACGAAGAGCTGCTCCTTCGATTCGAAGTACCAGTAGAAGACGCCCTTGCCGACGCCGAGCCCCGAGACGAGGTCGGCGACCGACGTGTCGTGGTAGCCGCGCTCGGCGAAGCGGGCGGTGGCATAGTCGATGAGCTGGTCGCGCCGTTGCCGACCCCGGGGCGTGAGCTGCTTGCCCATGTCGGCGGCCCACGGTACCGGACGGCCTGACCCCCCGGTCAGCATGCGCCGACGTGAAGCCTGTCGGCGTGGCGAGGGCACGCCGGGGGTGACTCCTGA
>JBOGHG010000449.1:0-2361 GCA_050744525.1 Acidimicrobiales bacterium
GGCCGGAACACGGCGAGGTCTGCCGCGAGCATGCCCCCGAGCGATGCGCCGACGACCGGGCAGGGCAGTGCGCCGGTGGCGTCCAGCGAGTCCCACACCACCGTGAGCCAGCCCGGGTAGTCGTCGGGCGGCTGGAAGCCCGAGCGGCCGTCGAGGCCCGGGATCCGGGGGACCACGACGTCCCAGCCGGCATCACCCAGGGCGTTGAGCGCGGGTGAGTCGGCCGGGTGGCCGGCGATCCCGGGCAGGTAGACGAGGGTCGCGGTGTGGCCCGAACTGCTCATGCCGGCACCGCATTGGTCGGCCACCAGTGGTCCTCGGCGTCGGCGAACAGGTCCCGGAGCCCCGGGGCGACCTTCTCCCCGAAGAGCTTGGAGTTGTAGCGGGTGAGCTCGTCGCTCATGTTGCCGAACTGCAGCATCGTGAGCAGGTGGCCGCAGTTGAACGTCCGGGCCACGTCCTCCAGCGTCTCCCGCACCGTGTCGGGGCTGCCGATGACGACGTAGCCCTTCTCGACCATCTCGCCCCAGGTGAGGTCGTGCTTGGCCTGCTTGGCGCGGACAACGGCTCGTACCTGTGACCTGTAGCGCGCCCGGGCCGACGCCTCGGTGACATAGCCGGGTGGGTCGGCGTAGCCCGGGTAGACGTGCAGCGAGCGGTTGAAGAAGTACTCGGCCGGCTCCTTGTAGAGCTTGTACGCCTCCTGGTCGGTGTCGGCGACACCGATGAACTGGAGGAACGCCAGCCGGTAGGGGTTGAGGTCCTTGCCGTTCTCCTCGACGCGGCGCCAGTAGCCCCCCACGGTCTCCTTCGCCATCAGGTGGCCGTAGTACGACAGCGCGGCGTAGACGTAGTCGCGCGTGGAGCAGTAGTCCCACGTCTCGACGGAACCGCCGCCCGGGATCCAGATGGGGGGATGGGGCCGCTGCAGCGGCCGGGGCAGCGCGTTCACGTAGCGCATCTGCGTGAAGCGCCCGTTGAAGGCGAACGGCTCGGGCGCGGTCCACGCTTTGAGCACCAGGTCGACACCCTCGTGGTACTTCCGGCGGAGGATGCCGGGGTTGACGCTGTAGGCGTAGGCAGTGTCCATCGACGTGCCCACCGGGAAGCCGCTGATGAGCCGGCCATGGGACAGGAGGTCGACCATCGCCATCTCCTCGGCCACCCGGACCGGCGGGTCGTAGAGGGCGACGGAGTTGCCGAGGACGCTGATGGCGGCTCGGGAGGTGCGCGTGGCCAGGATCGATGCGATCACGTTCGGCGAGGGCATCAGGCCGTAGCCGTTCCCGTGGTGCTCGTTCACGCAGATGCCGTCGAAGCCGCAGTGCTCCGCATGGACGAGCTGGTCGATGTAGCGCTCGTAGCTGGAGGCGACGACCTCGGGTTCGAACAGGCCCGGGTCGACGTCCACCCAGACGCTGCGGTGCTTGCGGTTGAAGTCCTCGGGCAGCTCCGGGTACGGCATCAGGTGGAACCAGAGCAGCTTCATACGTCCTACGGTCGCCGACCGGACCGCCGAAGTCCACGTCCGTCTCGGACACGGATCATGTCCCAACCGATAACGTTCTTCGAATGGCCCGGGGGGTCGACCTGCGACGCCTGCGCTACTTCGTGGCGGTGGCCGAGGAGCTGCACTTCGGGCGGGCTGCTGCCCGGCTCCACATCTCGGCGCCGCCACTGTCCCAGCGCATCCGGGAGCTCGAGCACGAGCTCGGGCTGCCCCTGTTCGAGCGCACGAGCCGGAGGGTCGCGCTGACAGCAGCCGGCGAGCAGCTTCTGGGCGATGCCCGCGATGTCCTGCGCGCCATGGATCGCTTCGACACCGCCGCTGGAGAGCTGGCGGCGGTCCCGGCGACCTGGACCGTCGGGTACTGCCACGGCAGCGAGGACGGGATGATGCGGACCATTCGGGCCTTCCGGGCCGAACACCCCGACACCGTCGTCAGGCCCGACGGCCTCACCTCGCTGCTCATCCTCGACGGCCTCCGTGCCGGGCGGGTAGCCGTCGGCATCGTGCGGGGACCGGTGGCCGACCCGGGCCGGTTGGCATCGGTGCCGCTGGCCCGGGTGCCGGTCGACCACGTGGCCGTGCCGCCGGACCATCGCCTGGCGAAGTCGTCTGCGGCGGTCCAGGCGTCCGACCTGGACGACGAGCCGGTGCTCGTGGTCGAGCGGTCGGACGCGCCGACGGCCCACGACGAGATCCAGACCTACTGCACGGCGATGCGCGCCCGCCCGCGCTGGGTCGCCCATGCGGCCGTCCAGGTGGAACGGATCCTCGACCTGGTGGCGCTCGGCACCGGGATCGGGTGGCTGAACTCGTGGCAGGCCGAGCGCGCCGGGAGCCGCCCGGATGTCGTC
>JBOGHG010000450.1:0-2361 GCA_050744525.1 Acidimicrobiales bacterium
GAGCAGCGTCTTGTTGCGCACGACGTCGCGCGCCTTGCGGGCCGCCGCCCGGGCCTGCGCGGCGGCGACGCCCTTGCGGACGATCTTGTTGGCCTCGGTCGGATTTTCCTCGAGCCAGTCGCCCAGCTTCTCGTTGGTGGCGCGCTGCACCAGCGTCTTCATCGCGGTGTTGCCGAGCTTTGCCTTGGTCTGACCCTCGAACTGGGGATCGCGCAACCGGACCGAGATGATGGCCGTGATGCCCTCGCGGATGTCCTCGCCGGCGAGGTTGGGATCCTTCTCCTTCAACTGCTGCTTGCCACGGGCGTACTTGTTGACGGCGGTCGTGAGCGCCGCCTTGAAGCCCTCTTCGTGGGTGCCCCCCTCGATCGTGTTGATGCCGTTGGCGAAGCTGTGGATGCCGTCGGTGTTGAACCCGCTGTTCCACTGGAAAGCGACCTCGACCTCGGAGGTCTGGTCTTCGTCGGCGTAGTAACCGACCTTGGAGAACAGGCTCTCCTTGGTCTTGTTGACGTGCTTGACGAAGTCGATGATGCCGCCCGAGTACCTGTAGACGACCGGCTCGTGCTCGTGGCCCTCGCGCTCGTCGCGGAAGCGGATCTCGAGGCCCTTGTTGAGGAACGCCATCATCTGCAGGCGCTCGAGGATCGTGCGGGCCGAGAACTCGACGGTCTCGAAGACGTTGGTGTCGGGCCAGAAGGTGACGGTCGTGCCCCGGCGAGGACCGGAGCGGCCGTTGCGGGGCGCCTCGCCCGAGACCCTGAGCTTGCCCCGGGGCTGGCCGCCGTCGACGAAGGTCTGGGTGTAGCGCTTGCCGTCGCGGTCGACCTCGACCACGAGCCGGCGCGACAGGGCGTTGACCACGGACACACCCACCCCATGGAGCCCGCCCGAGACCTTGTAGCCGTCGCCGCCGAACTTCCCGCCGCCGTGGAGCTTGGTGAGTGCGATCTCGACGCCGGAGATCCTGTGGACCGGGTGGACGTCGGTGGGGATGCCGCGCCCGTTGTCGACCACGCGGCAGCCGCCGTCGGCCAGCAGCGTGATGTCGATGCGGTCGGCCTGGCCCGCCATCGCCTCGTCCACCGAGTTGTCGACGACTTCCCACACTAAGTGGTGAAGACCGGACGGACCGGTCGAGCCGATGTACATGCCCGGGCGCTTTCGGACCGGATCGAGGCCCTCCAGGACCTGCATGTCCTTGGCTCCGTACGAGGTGCTTCCCTGCGGCAAGGCGCGCCCTTTCAGAAAGGTCGATCTCTTAGGAGCGGATGACCGGCGCCCGAAGGCCTTTTGCCTGGTCAGAGCCGCAAATCACAACAAGGGAAGTCTACCAGAGGGGTGTGACATTCCCGGTCATCCCGGGGCCTCCGCCGGCCCGTCGCGGCGGCAACCTCGATCGCCGACGGGGCCGTCGTCACCCCGGCCTGGTGACACGACGCGGGGGTCGTGGTCCTCGGCGCCGGCGGTCCACCCGCACTTCGATCCGTGTGATCTGGCGCGACCCGGCGAGCTCACCGAGTCGGGTGACGAGCTGCGCCTCGAGGAACCGCACGTGGGTCGCCAGCGCCGGTTCGTCGCAGGCCACCACCAGTGACTCGCCATCGATCGCCACCGGCCGCGTGCGGGCGGCCATCGCCTCCCCGACGACGTCGCGCCAGCGGTCGAACACCACCTCGATGCCCGCGCGGCTCGGTGCCCCGAGGCGGCCGAGGAGCCGATCGAGGGTGTCGGCCAGCCGCGTCGGCGGTGCCGGGGTGCCGGGGAGGGGCTGCCAACCCATGCGCACAGTCAACCATCCGGCGACGAGCCGGGCGCGCCGCCCACCGGCGTCACCGCGCCGCCTTGGAGCCGCAGTACGACATCAGGATGGGCGTCCGGTGGGTAACCGCTGGCGGTGGTCATCACCGTCTGCCCGGGGGGCAGGTTGGCCACGAGCGCGCGGCTCCGCCCCGCATCGAGCTCGCTGAACACGTCATCGAGCAGCAGAACCGGTCGCGTGTCGGTCGCTGCGGTCACGACGTGGTGCACGGCCAACCGCAGCGAGAGCGCCAGGGTCCGTTGCTCGCCCTGGCTGCCGTGGGTCCGGGCGGGAGCGCCGGCCAGGGTCAGCACCATCTCGTCCCGGTGGGGCCCCACCGTGGACACGCCCCGACGCAGATCGTCCTTCCGGGCCGCGGCCAACGCGTCGGCCAAGCCCTCCTCTCGCCAGGCGGCGTCGTAGGTGATCGTCGCTCCCGCTGGTTCCCGCGCCAACGCGTCGTACGTCGACGACAGCAGGGGCGACAGGCGCTCGACCAACTCGGCCCGCGCCGCCGCCAGCGCCTCGCCGGCCTGCGCCAGCTTGGAGTCCCACACGTC
>JBOGHG010000451.1:0-2325 GCA_050744525.1 Acidimicrobiales bacterium
TCGCTCTACAGCCGCGTCGCGAACAAGGACGACCTGCTGACCGGTATCGCCGAGCTGATCTGGGACCAGGTCGCCGCCGCCACGCCGCCCACCGACGACTGGCGCGCCTGGCTCCGCGGCCTGGGAGACGCCGTGCGGTCCGCGGTGCGCGAGCACCCCAACGCCCTGCCGCTGCTCGTCGGCACCACCGTGTTCCCCCCGACCATGCTGGAGGTCGTCGCCACCCAACTCGACCACGCGACCTCGGCCAGTCTGTCCCGCGACGACGCCGCCGGCGCCATGTGCACCGTCACCGCCTTCGCCCTGGGCTGCGCCGTCGCCGAGACCTCCTACTGCAGCCCCGTCGCCAGCGACGACCCGGTGACGGCCGAACGGCAACGCCTGCGCCGCATCGCCCGCGCGCTACCGCCCGACACCCCCGACCGCCTCGTCGACACCGCCCTGACCGTCTGCGGCTGCGACACCACCGACATGTTCACCAAGGGCCTCGACCTCATCCTCCGGGGCTGCGCGACCGAGCCAAGGCCGGCGCCACGTCGCCGCGGCGGGTAGATACGACAGATGGTGAGCCAGAACAGGATCGAGGTACGCGTCGGCGCAGCCGGGGATGCGGCCACGTTCGGCCGGCTGCTCTACGCCTTCAACGTCGAGTTCGGCGAGGCAACCCCGGATCCGGAGGTCATCGGGGAGCGCGCCACACCGCTGATCGACAGCGGCGAGATGCTTGTCCTGTTCGTCGGCGAGGCACCCGACGGACTCGCCCAGCTTCGTTTCCGGTCATCTCTCTACGGCGCCGGGCGAGACGCGTGCCTCGAGGAGCTCTATGTCGTCCCCGAACGCCGGGGTGCGGGGTTAGGCCGGGCGCTCCTCGACGCAGCGATGGAGCACGCCCGCGCCCGAGGGGCCGATCACATCGAGGTCTCGACCAGCGAGTCCGACACGGCCGCGCTCGGCCTCTACGAGAGTTCGGGGTTCACCAACCGCGAGAGAGGTCCCGGCGGGCCGAGGATGCTCTACTACGAACGCGATCTCTGATCAGACAGACCGGCACCTCTGGTGCCGCTGAGGGCGTACCCCCTTGACATGGTTCTGCGGGCCTTGAGCCGGGGGGCTTCGACCGGCTCTGGGCCGGTCGCCGGGGCGCACTGCCGTTGGCGGCGACATCGTCGCTGCCACAAGACCGCCGACACCACCACGACGGCCATGAGGCCGACGGCCCCGAAGATCACGGCACCGAGCACCCACGCGATGCTGTGGCGGCAAGGAACCCGAGGATCGGCCGGGCGCAAACATGCGGCGCACGCCGCGGCACCGTGTGGGGTGTCGCCATCAGGTCGCCGCGCCGAAGAGCGCAGCCAGCACGGCTTGGCCGTCGGGTGGCGCTTGGACCTCCAGGGCGATACCGCGCCGGTCGAGCACCAGCGCGAAGCTGAAGAAGCGACAGCAGGCCTGTTCCGCAGCGGCGAGCCGGGCGATCTCGGTCACGTCGGTGTTCGGGCCGAACTCCAGGCGTAGCCCGTCATCGAGGGGCACCCGGGCGGTGACGCCTTGCAGCAGGTCCCGCTTGTCAGCGAGCAGGGCGTTCCACGCCTCGAGGCGCCCCGCCATCTCGCCGGCGCCGAGCGTGCACGCGATCGGTGGCTCGTCGCCGGTCGTGTCGCCGTGGGCGCCGGCAGGCTTGGCGGTCAGCAGCACTGGCTCGGCCGCCCGCGTCAGTGACATTGAGCTGCAGCCGCAGTCGTCGTCACAGAGACCGTCGGGGGTGTGCGCACGCAGCATCGCGGCGACCCGCTGCAGGTCGGCGGCCAGCGTGGTCATTTCGGCGCTGCGGGCACGGGCGTCGGCGATCTTGGCGTCCACCACCGCCTGGAGCCGGCTCTGGACCGGTGCGAACCGGCCGGTCTCCCACACCTTGGTCAGCTCGGCGATCTCCTCCAGCGAGCAGCCCAGTTGCTTGGCCCGGGCGATGAACCCCAACCGGTCCAACGTCGTGTCGTCGTAGACCGGGTAGCCGGCTTCGGTCCGCTCCGGCGGGGGGAGAAAACCGATGCCCTCGTAGTAGCGCAGCGTCGGCGGACTGAACCCACTGCGCTGCGCAACCTCCGCGATCCGATAGGTCGTCGTCACGCCCGTGAGGGTAAGCATTCAAGTCGGCTTCAAGGTCAAGGGGCTGAAGGGCATCCCGGCCGCAGTCGGTGCGTTCGTAGGCTCCGCGCCATGTCCGTGCTGCGCTCGATCCTGCTGTTCGCCCTCGCAGCGCTCGCCGAGATCGGCGGCACCTGGATGGTCTGGCAGGGCGTCCGCGAGCACCGTGGCCTCGCCTGG
>JBOGHG010000452.1:0-2316 GCA_050744525.1 Acidimicrobiales bacterium
GCGCCCAGGCGCGGGCCAGCGTCTCGGGGTCGCGCAGGTAGGGCCAGAACTCGGGCTCGCCGTCGTCGCCGGCGTGGTTGGGCTCGGTGGCGAACGTGGGCCTGAGATCCGGCAGGCTGTCGACGTCGGGCAGGCGCCACGGCTCCGAACCGTTCGCCAGGTAGCCGTCGGACAACAGGATCACCGGCGTCCGCCAGGTGAGCGCGATGCGGGCGGCCTCGATGGCCACCTCGAAGCAGTGGCCCGGGTTGCGGGCGGCCAGGATCGGCAGCGGGGCCTCGCCGTGACGCCCGTAGTACGCCATGAGGAGGTCGGCCTGCTCGGTCTTCGTGGGCAGGCCGGTCGAGGGCCCGCCGCGCTGGATGTCGATCACGATGACCGGCAGCTCGAGGTTGACGGCCAGACCCATGGTCTCGGCCTTTAGTGCCATGCCGGGCCCGCTGGTGGTGGTGGCACCGAGGTGCCCGCCGTACGCGGCACCGACGGCGGCGCCGATGCCGGCGATCTCGTCCTCGGCCTGCAGCGTGCGCACGCCGAAGTTCTTGTGCTTGGAGAGTTCGTGGAGGATGTCGGATGCCGGGGTGATGGGATAGGACCCCAGGAACAGCGGCATCCCCGAGAGTCGGCTGGCGGCGATCAGGCCCCACGCCAGCGCGGTGTTGCCGGTGATGTTGGTGTAGGTGCCGGCCGGCAACGTGGCGGGCTGCACCTCGTAGGGATGGTCGAACAGCTCGGCGGTCTCGCCGAAGGCGTGACCGGCCTTGAAGGCCGCTGTGTTGGCCTCGGCGATTTCGGGCCGGGCCACGAAGCGGCGCTGGATCCACTCCAGGGTCGGCTCGACGGGCCGTGTGTACATCCAGCAGATCAGGCCCAACGCGAAGAAGTTCTTGGACCGCTCGGCGTCGCGGGGCTTGACGCCCAGGGGCGTGACGGCGCCCTTGGTCAGCGAGGTCATGGGCACCTCGTAGACCGTGTAGGCGTCGAGGGTCCCGTCGCGCCGCGGGTCGGCCGTGTAGCCGGCCTTCGTGAGGTGGCGCTCGTCGAAGGCGTCCTCGTTGAGGATGATCGTGGCACCGGGGGCCACGCGGTCGAGCTGGCTGTTCAACGCCGCCGGGTTCATGGCCACCAGCACGTTGGGGGCGTCGCCGGGCGTGGTGATGTCATGGTCGGAGATGTGGACCTGGAAGGCCGACACGCCGGCGAGCGTGCCGGCGGGCGCCCGGATCTCGGCCGGGAAATCGGGCAGCGTGGCCAGGTCGTTGCCGTAGAGGGCGCTGGTGGTGGTGAAACGGTCCCCAGTGAGCTGCATGCCGTCGCCCGAGTCGCCGGCGAAGCGGATGACGACCCGGTCGATCACTTCTGGTGCTCTTGGGCGTTGTGTCGTCTCGGACAAACCCGCCCCCCTTCAACGTGGTTCCTAGTCAGTTGATGACCCTATCGCCGCGACTGCTGAACGTGGCGAACCGTGCCCTGGGCGCCGATCTCGCCACGCTCTGCGCACGGCCAGAGATCCCCAGCTACCCGGGTACCTGGCAGAGGATACGCCGCGGAGCGTGGTAAGCCCAGAGGGGATCGAGCCGGGGGCCGTGCTCGTCGATCACCGCGCTGCGGGTGGCGATCATCTGAGGGCGCGGAGCCGGGCGTCGACGTCGACGAAGTCCGCGTCGCTGGCGGCGATGCGGGCGAACAGCTCCCGGGCCCGGGGCAGGTCGCCCGCCCGCTCGTAGAGGTCCGCCAACGCGTAGGCCATGCGGAGATGATGCAGCCGCGGCTTGCGGGTGGGGCGGCTCACCGACGCCGCCAGCAGTTGGATGGCCTCGTCCAGCTTGCCCTGGTCGGCCAAGGCGCCGGCTGCCACGATCCTCCCCTCGGCCACGAGGTCGGCCCGCGGGCTGGCGGCGCGCAGCTCGTCCCACAGCTCCTCGACCTCGGCGTAGCGGCCGAGCGCCCGGTAGCAGTCGGCGAGGACGGGGTGCTGCTCCGTGCTGGCCGTCAGGGAGCGGTACGCCTCGAGTTCGCGGGCGGCCTGGCCCCAGCGGCCGAGGCGGTAGAGGCTCAGCCCGTGGAGCTCACGGACCGGCGCCGCCCGCGGCGCCTGGTCGGCGAGGGGCCGCAGGATGCGCCGGGCCTCGTCGAAGCGATCCCGCCGGAATGCCTCGCCGGCCTCACGGAGACGCCCCTCGAAGAGGGGCAAGCGGCCCGCCGGGACGGCCCTGCGGAGGTCGTCATCGAGGGGAGGCCCGCGGGTGGCGGCGCCCCGGTCGGCGCCGTTCGCGGCGGTTCGGCCCCGAGCGGCCGAGGCGCGGCGCGCAGCGC
>JBOGHG010000453.1:0-2314 GCA_050744525.1 Acidimicrobiales bacterium
GGCGGCCGCACCGAACTTCGCGCCGCGCCTCGAGGGCCGCTCTCCGGTCGGGCGCTACCGCCGCTTCCCGTGTATCCCGGGTCACGTGCGCAAGCCTTTCGGCGACGGATGGGCGCTCGTCGGCGACGCGGGCTACCACCGCGACCCGCTCACCGCACACGGCATAACCGACGCCCTCCGCGACGCCGAGCTCCTCGCCCGAGCGCTCGTACACGGCGGCCACACAACGCGCGCAACGACCCAGGCGCTTGCCGAGTACGAATGGACACGCGATCTCGTGTCACGGCAACGTTCGACGTCACCGAACGCATCGCCTCGCTCCGCTGGACCCTCAACGAGGTCTCCCAGCTCATCAGGGACCTCAGCGACGCCATGGTCCCCGAGACCAACCTGCTCACCGGGAGCTCGCACCCGACGAGCCGCGAAGCCGTCGCCTGAACGGTTCCGGTGCTGGTCCGCCATGGGGCCACCAGCGGCCACATGGCATCCCTGAGGTGCCTGCTGACGCGATCAGGTGCCGATGTGGGCCGCGAGGTGCTCGCCGGTGAGGGTGGAGCGGGCGGCGACGAGGTCGGCGGGTGTGCCGTCGAAGACGATCCGGCCGCCGTCGTGGCCGGCGCCGGGGCCGAGGTCGATGATCCAGTCGGCGTGTGCCATGACGGCCTGGTGGTGCTCGATGATGATGACCGACTTGCCGGAGTCGACGAGCCGATCGAGCAGGCCGAGCAGCTGCTCGACATCGGCGAGGTGGAGGCCGGTGGTCGGCTCGTCGAGGACGTAGACGCCGCCCTGGTCGGCCATGTGGGTGGCCAGCTTGAGCCGCTGCCGCTCGCCGCCGGACAGCGTGGGGAGCGGCTGGCCGAGGCTGAGGTAGCCGAGCCCCACGTCGGCGAGCCGGTCGAGGATGGCGTGCGCGGCCGGCGTGCGCGTCTCGCCGGCGCCGAAGAACTCCTCGGCCTCGGTCACCGACATCGAGAGCACCTCGCTGATGTCGCGGCCGCCGAGGTGGTGGTCCAGCACCGATGCCTGGAACCGCCTTCCCTCGCACTCCTCGCAGGTGGTGGCGACGCCGGCCATCATCGCCAGGTCGGTGTAGATGACGCCTGCGCCGTTGCAGTTGGGGCAGGCGCCCTCGGAGTTGGCGCTGAACAGCGCCGGCTTCACGCCGTTGGCCTTCGCGAAGGCCTTGCGGATGGGGTCGAGCAGTCCGGTGTACGTCGCCGGGTTGCTCCGTCGCGAGCCGCGGATCGGGGTCTGGTCGACCGACACCACCCCGTCCCGCCCGGACACCGAGCCCTGGATCAGTGAGCTCTTCCCCGAGCCCGCCACCCCGGTGACGACCACCAGCACGCCGAGCGGGATGTCGACGTCGACGTCGCGCAGGTTGTGCGCCGTCGCGCCGCGGATCTCCAGCGTGCCGGTGGGTGTCCGCACCGTCTCCTTGAGACTCGCCCTATCGTCGAGATGGCGGCCGGTGACGGTGCCGCTGGTCCGCAGCCGCTCGACGGTGCCCTCGAAGCAGACGGTGCCGCCCGCCGTACCGGCGCCGGGGCCGAGGTCGACGACGTGGTCGGCGATCGCGATCGCCTCGGGCTCGTGCTCCACGACCAGCACCGTGTTGCCCTTGTCCCGCAGCCGCAGCAGCAGGTCGTTCATCCGCTGGATGTCATGGGGGTGCAGGCCGATGGTGGGCTCGTCGAAGACGTAGGTGACGTCGGTGAGCGAGGAGCCGAGGTGGCGGATCATCTTGGTGCGCTCAGCCTCGCCGCCCGACAGGGTGCCCGACGGCCGGTCGAGCGAGAGGTAGCCCAGCCCGATCTCCACGAACGAGTCGAGCGTCTGCTGCAGTGCGGCGAGCAGCGGCGCCACCGACGGCTCGTCGAGGCCGCGCACCCACTCGGCGAGGTCGCTGATCTGCATCGCACATGCCTCGGCGATGTTGATCCCCGCGACCTTCGAGGATCGGGCGGCCTCGTTGAGCCGGGTGCCGCCGCAGTCGGGACACGCGGTGAACGTCACCGCCCGCTCCACGAACGCCCGGATGTGGGGCTGCAGGGTCTCGGGGTCCTTGGAGAGGAACGCCTTCTGGATCCGCGGCACCAGCCCCATGTAGGTCTGGTTCGCGCCCTCGATCTTCACCTTGGTCGGCTCCTTGTGGAGGAAGTCGTGGAGCTCGGCCTTGGTGTACTTGCGGATCGGCTTGTGGGGGTCGAGGACGCCCGACGCGGTGAAGATCCACCCAACCCAGCTGTCCACGGTGTAGCCGGGGATGGTGAGCGCACCCTCGGCGAGCGACTTGCTGTCGTCGTACAGC
>JBOGHG010000454.1:0-2302 GCA_050744525.1 Acidimicrobiales bacterium
CGCCGGAACGCTGATCCTCGGTCTCTTCGCGCCGCTTGCGCGCCGCGACTGCCCGCAGGACGTCCGTCCACGTCGGGCTGTCACTCCTCGGGTGCAAGCGGTTCTCAGCCATGGTGTCACCTTATGACCAGGGTACTGCCGGCCACATCGGCCCCCGGTACCAATTACGGCTACTCCTCCGGTAGTACGAGCCCAGACCGTCCGGTAGTCCTAGGACGGGGGTACCCAGCGAAACTCATCGGTGCCGGGCCTCGGTGCCCAGCGCCCGCGGCGATGTCCCCTCTCCTGGGGACGGCCGGGGCGCAGGCGGCCCACCGGTAGCATCCCAGGACATGCCTGGACACCGTTCGCCCAAGGACTTCTTCCGTCCGCTGGCGGTGGGGGCACCCGCACCGCTGCGGGAGATCCCCGTCCGGCCATCCCGGATGATCCACTTCTTCCCGGCGTCGAACCCGAAGATGGTGGCCAAGGTGCCGGACATGGCCGGCCAGGTCGACGTGCTGCTGGCCAACCTCGAGGACGGCGTGCCGGCAGCCGACAAGGAGGCCGCCCGGTCGGGGATGGTCGAGGTGGGCAAGAAGTGGAGCGCACCGGACACCCAGCTGTGGACCCGGGTCAACTCGCTCGACTCGCCCTGGGGGCTCGACGACCTCACCACCGCCGTCGGCGAGGTCGGCGACGCCCTCGACGTCATCATGATCCCGAAGGTCGAGGGGCCGGAGGACATCCACTACGTCGACCGCCTGCTGGCCCAGCTCGAGGCCAGGGCCGGGCTCACGGAGCCACTGCTGGTGCACGCCATCCTCGAGACCGCCCGGGGCGTGGCCAACGTCGAGGAGATCTGTGCGGCCAGCCCCCGCATGCAGGGGCTCTCGCTGGGGCCCGCCGACCTGGCCGCCAACCGCCGCATGAAGACCACCCGGGTGGGGGGCGGTCACCCCGGCTACCTGGTGCGCCAGGACCCCGACCCCGACCACCCGAACGCACCCCGCGCCACCTTCCAGCAGGACCTGTGGCACTACACGCTGGCCCGCATGGTGGACGCCTGCGTGTCCAACGGGGTGCTGCCGTTCTACGGGCCCTTCGGCGACATCAAGGACGTCGTCGCCTGCGAGGACCAGTTCCGCAACGCGTTCCTGCTCGGCTGCGTCGGCGCCTGGAGCCTGCACCCCGCGCAGATCGAGATCGCCAAGCGGGTGTTCAGCCCCGATCCGGCCGACGTGTCCCATGCCCAGCGGGTCATCGAGGCCATGGGCGACGGCACCGGCGCGCTCATGCTCGACGGCAAGATGGAAGACGATGCCTCGGTCAAGCAGTGCAAGGTGATCGTCGAGCTGGCCCACCGGCTGGCCGATCGGGACCCCGAGCTGGCCGCCGCCTATGGCTTCGCCGGCGCGGAGCGCGCGGACGGGTGAGCGCCGTCGAGGGGCCTGCGCCCCGTCCCCGGCGGTCGGTCCTCTACATGCCGGGCGCCAACGAGCGGGTGCTCGTCAAGGCCGAGGCCCTGCCCGCCGACGCCCTCATCCTCGACCTCGAGGACGCGGTGGCACCAGACGCCAAGGGCGAGGCCCGGGAGCGGGTGTGCGAGGCGGCGTCGTCGGGCCGCTACGGGCGCCGCGAGGTGACCATCCGCATCAACGGCGCCGGCACCGCCTGGCACGACGACGACCTGCGGGCGGCGGCGGCCGCCGGTCCCGCCGCGGTGGTGGTCCCCAAGGTGGACTCGGCCGGCGCGGTGCACGGCATCGACAAGGCGCTCGAGGCCGGCGGGGCCCCCGACGGCACCGCCATCTGGGCCATGCTCGAGACCCCGGCGGCGACGCTGCGCGCCGAGGACATCTGCGCCGCCTCCGAGCGCCTGACGGTGCTGGTGATGGGCACCAACGACCTGGCCAAGGAGCTGCAGGCCGAGCACGTTCCCGGACGCCAGCCCCTCCTGGCCGCGCTCGGGTTGTGCCTGCTCGCCGCCCGCGCCGCCGGCAAGGTCATCCTCGACGGCGTCTACAACGACATCGCCGACGCCGACGGGTTCGAGGCCGAGTGCCGCCAGGGCCGTCGGCTGGGCTTCGACGGCAAGACGTTGGTCCACCCGAACCAGCTCGAGCCCTGCAACCGGGTGTTCGCGCCGCCGGCCGACGAGGTCGAGCGCGCGGGCCGCATCATCGAAGCGTTCGAGCAGGCCGAGGCCGAGGGTCGCGGGGTCGTCACCGTCGACGGCCGCATGGTCGAGAACCTCCACGTCGAGCAGGCCCACCGCACCCTGGCGCTGGCCGCCGCCATCGACGCGCTCGCGGGCGGCTGA
>JBOGHG010000455.1:0-2258 GCA_050744525.1 Acidimicrobiales bacterium
CGCCGTCGGGCCGGAAGCCCAGGGCGATGCCCAGGGCGAGCATGATCACCGTCGCCATCGTGTAGCGAGCGACGTCGGCGAGCAGCATGCCCACGAGCAGCGCCGGCCGCCAGATCGGCAACGACCGGAAGCGGTCGAACACCCCCTTGCCGATGTCGGTGTTCAGCCCCATGCCCGTGTAGATGGTGATCCAGGCCACGGTCATGACGAGGATGCCGGGCAGCAGGTCCTGCAGGTACTCACGGGGCGAGCCGGCCAGCGCGCCCCCGAACAGGTACGTGAACAGCAGCACGAACATGATCGGGAACACGGTCACGTCGAACAGCTGCATCGGCACGTGCTTGATCTTCAGGAGGGCCCGCCAGGCGAAGCTGAGCGAGGCCGCCAGCGCGGTGGGCCGGTGCGGGCGGGCCTGCGTGTGGAGCGCGGAGCGGAGCGCCGTGACCTCGAAGAGATCGGACTGGGTCTCGGTGGCGGTCATGCTGCTGCGTCCTCCGTGGGCGTGGTGTCCTCGGCCGGGTGGCCGGTCAGAGCGAGGAAGACCTCGTCGAGGCTGGGCTGGCCGAGCGAGAACTCGGCGAGGGGTACGCAGCATCGGGCCAGCTCGGCGAGGGCGTTGGCGGCCAGTTCGGGGTCGGACACCTGGGCCGAGATCGTGGCCGGGTCGGACTCGAGCTGGAACGGTGTGCCCAGCGCCGCCGTGAGGATGCGCCCGGCCTCGGGCCGCTGCTCGGGGTCGAGCACCCGGACGTGCAGGCTGCCGGAGCCGACCAGGGCCTTCAGCTCGCCGCTGGTCCCCTCGGCGATCACCCTGCCGTGGTCGATGATCGCGATGCGGTCGGCGAGCTGGTCGGCCTCGTCGAGGTACTGCGTGGTGAGCAGCACCGTCGCACCCTCGGCCACGAGCACGCGGACGATCTCCCACACCTGGTTGCGGCTGCGGGGATCGAGCCCCGTGGTCGGTTCGTCGAGGAACAGCAGCGGCGGGGTGGTGAAGATGCTGGCGGCGATGTCGAGACGCCGACGCATGCCGCCCGAGTAGTCCTTGACCAGCTTGCCGGCGGCGTCGGCGAGCCCGAAGGCGTCGAGCAGCTCGCCGCCACGCTCGTCGGCGGCCCGGTGCGGGAAGCCGAGCAGGCGACCCATCAGGATGAGGTTCTCGCGTCCGGTGAGCTCCTCGTCGACGGACGCGAACTGCCCCGTGAGGCTGACCGAGGTGCGCACGGCGTCGGCGTCGGCGACGACGTCGTGACCGAGCACCCGGGCGGTGCCGGCGTCGGGCCGCAGCAGGGTGGCCAGCATGCGCAGGGTGGTGGTCTTGCCGGCACCGTTGGGGCCCAGGACGCCGAAGACGCTGCCGGGGCGAACGGCCAGGTCGATGCCGTCGACGGCGCGCGTGTCGCCGAAGTGCTTGGCGAGACCCTCGGTCTCGACGGCCAACGCGCCGTTGGCCTCCACTCCCATGCCTCGCATCACTCGGGACTCCTTGCTCGCGCTCGTGCGGTCGCCCACAGGGTCATATGGCTCAGACGTGACATGCCACCGAAATTCATCGCTGCGCGGCCGGGATCGCCAGGCCCTGCAGCCACGCCTGCCACGCCGGCTGCTCGCGCTCGACGAAGGCGGGCGCGGCGTCGGAGAACAGGTGGCCATGGATCATGGCGGACGTCGTTCCGTCCGGCATGCCGAACGCCACGAAGCCGACATAGCCGGGCACGGGGTCGGTGACCTGCAGCAACAGGTCCTCCTTGCCGATGCGCTCGACCTGGCCGCTGAGCCCCCGCTCGGTAACCGTCTGTCCGGCCTCCGTGGCACCCAGCGCCTGGCGCATGGCTGCGAACACCGGACCGGCGGGCGCCGACACGGTGTGGTTGGCCTCGAGGACCGTGGCCCGTTGGCCAGCGAAGTGCCGCAGGTAGAGACGGAGCCGGTCGAAGAACGGAGCCCAACTCTTCTCCATCTCCTCGAAGAACTCCTGTTCCCAGTCGGCGCCGGTTCCGAAGGCGCTGGTGACCACCCGGACCACACATGTTCCACCGGACTGCGCCTCGACGAGGAACTCGGTCGCCAACGGGGTGACGGGGGCGTCCTCGTGCTCGGCCAACCGCGCCCACTCAGGCTCCTCGTAGGCGAGCCGGCGGGGCGGATCCCACCCGGTGACCGTCCCAGGCGAGTTGGTCTCGCCCATGTAGACGACGATCTTGCCGCCCTCGTGCTCCTCCAGGTCGGTGGGCAGGAACCATGAGCTGATGCCATCT
>JBOGHG010000456.1:0-2257 GCA_050744525.1 Acidimicrobiales bacterium
AATCACCAGTGGCTCCACAGCATCGGCGTCCACCGGCTCGAGCGAGTGAACCTGCAGCCCTACCCTGCGCATGCACAGCGGTGAACGATGCCGGGAAGCCGTGTGCGGGAGAACCGCATGCACGGTTTGACAGGGGGCCGCTGGCAAAGCGGCGTCAACTGCGCGAGACGGGCGAGAAACCCACGGGCCAGCGTCCGGTACCGGCAGCGACGACGACCAGCCAGCGGCCTACCTCACCTATGTGCTGAGCGGTAGGGGCGCAGGTCGCCGGGCGGGCCGCATCGCAGCGAGGTGCGATGTCGCGACAGAGCCCGTTCGTGATCGAGTTCACCGGGGAGGACCGCGACGCGCTCGAGGCGATCGTGCGTCGTGGGACTGCGGAGCACCGGATGGTGTTGCGGGCGAGGATTGTGTTGGCTGCGGCCGACGGTGAGGAGAACGCGGCGATCGCCGACCGTTTGGAGATCGCGCTGAACACGGTGATCAAGTGGCGCAAGCGTTTCTTCGAGGAAGGCATGGCCGGCCTCGCCGATCGGAAGCGCTCGGGCCGACCCCGATCCTTTCCCCCCTCTGGTCCACGTCGAGGTCAAAGCCCTCGCCTGTGAGCTGCCGGCAACGACCGGTGTGCCGCTGGCTCGTTGGAGCTGCGCTGAGCTTGCCCGTGAGCTTGTGGCCAGGGCGGTCGTGGCGGCGATATCGGCGGCGACGGTGTGGAGGATCTTGGACCGAGACGCCATCCGCCCCTGGTTCCACCGGTCGTGGATCTTCCCCCGTGACGCCGACTTCGCCACCAAGGCGGCCGTGGTGCTGGACCTGTATGCCCGCGTCTTTGAGGACAGGCCGCTGTCCGAGCGCGAGTTCGTGATCTGCGCCGATGAGAAGACCTCCATCCAGGCACGCTGCCGCTGCCACCCCACCCTGCCTCCGGGGCGAGCACGGCTGATGCGTGTCGAGCACGAGTATGAACGGCGCGGGGCGCTGGCGTACCTGGCCGCCTACGACGTGCACCGGGCCAAGGTGTTCGGCCGCTGCGAGGACACCACCGGCATCGTCCCGTTCGGCCGGCTCGTCGAGCAGGTGATGACGAGCGAGCCCTACACCTCGGCGGAGCGGGTGTTCTGGATCGTCGACAACGGGTCGTCGCATCGCGGCCAAGCCTCCGTGCGCCGACTCCAAGGCCAGTGGCCGACGTTGCGGCTGATCCACCTCCCGGTGCACGCGTCCTGGTTGGACCAGTGCGAGATCTACTTCTCCATCGTGCAACGCAAAGTCGTTCAGCCCAACGACTTCACCGACCTGGATCAGATCGCCGAGCGCCCTCGCCGGCTTCGAGGAGCGCTACAACGCCGTGGCCAAGCCCTTCCACTGGACCTTCGGCCGCGACGACCTCGACAAGCTCTGCGCCCGCCTGGAGCGCCACGCCGCCGCCTAGCACGCACGACGCACCGGGCCACGTACGCTCGCCCCGATGACGATCCCGGAGCGGACGCGCTGGAGGCTCGGACAACGGCTCAACCTGCGTCGCCGCGAACGCTGGCCGGATCTACGAGACCTCAGCATCCGCTACCGCGCCGACTTCGCTTACGTCACCGGGCGCGACCAAGACGGCCCCCTGCCACTATGCCGACTCCGATACCTCGGCTCACCCGACAACTGGGGTTTCGCCTGCTACCTGGCCAGCAAAGACGGCTACGAAGACTCAATGCTGCCCAGCGGCAGCTTCACTGGCACACCCGAAGAGGCCCTCGACTGTGCATGCGGCCTTTACCTCAACGACCCGTCGGCGTGGTGGGACGCGCGCGACAACCGCACAGATTCACGCGAGAACTTGTGACGACGACCACTAAGCGGTAGGCCGCAGGTTCGAGTCCTGCCGGGGGCACGCTGACCAGCATTTTCGCGGTGTGTCGCGGTCGCGTGGTCGAAGGCGAGGTTTACCGGCGGGTTTACTAGATCATTCGCTAGTCCTTGACGTCGGCGAAGCGCCGGGGTCCCGACGCGGTCGTTTGCTGTATCGACGCCCAGTCGTCGGCCGACGACAGGCGCCGATCTGACGTCCGCCGAGCCCGCCTCAGCCCCGGATCAGATCGGTGGCCATTGGGCCAAGGCGGCGCAAAGGGTGTCGGGCTAAGTACATCCCCCCATAAATACAGTCACGTAACTACGATCACGTAATCAGGGGCCTCCGCTAACGTATGGGCTCCCCTCCAGGAGGGGAGCCATGCCAAGGAAGAGCCCGTACGTGCTGGAGTTGAGC
>JBOGHG010000457.1:0-2217 GCA_050744525.1 Acidimicrobiales bacterium
TGCGGCCGGCCTCCCGCTCGGCGGCCACCGCCTCGAGTATGAGCCGCCGCGACACAACGTCGAGCGCCGTGACCGGCTCGTCGAGCAGTAGCAGGTCCGAACCCTGGGCGAGGCCCTGGGCCACGAGCACCCGTTGGCGCTGGCCGCCGGACAGTTCGTGGAGCTGGCGTCCGGCCAGGTCGGCGATGGCCAGCCGCTCCATGGCCCGGTCCACGGCCGCGCGGTCGGTCCGGTCGAGGCGGCGCACCGGGCCCCGGCTGGCGTAGCGCGCCATCGTCACGGCCTCCCGCGCGGTGATCGGCAGCGAGCGGTCGACGTCGGTTGTCTGTAGCACGAGGGCCACCGCGGCGCGGGTCTGCCGGGCGGTCACGTCGAGCCGACCGGAGCGGGGCGGGAGCAGTCCGGCGATGGCCCGCAGGAGGGTCGACTTGCCCGATCCGTTGGGTCCGATGAGCGCGACCACCGTGCCCGGCAGGAAGGCGAAGCTGCTCGGGGCCAGCGCGAGGCGGTGCCCGTACGCGAGCACCAGATCTTCGGCGAGGACGGCGGGAGGAGGCGGCATATGGCGAGGTTTCTCTTGCTAATCGGGAATGAGTCTCGTTAGATTCCAGCCCTAGATCAAGACCCATTCTCAGTTCGAGTGATCCTACCGGCTTGCTCCCAACGAGGTCTCACCGTGCGCCGCACCACAGTCGCAGCCGCCACGCTCCCACTCCTCGCCCTCGCGCTTGCCTCATGCGGCGACGACGACGCCGCCGCCGGTGCGTCCGGCGACAGCACCCACGTGGTCGTGTCCACCAACGTGCTGGGGGACGTGGTCACCGACCTGGTGGGTGACCACGCCGCGGTCGAGGTGATCATGCCGGCGGGGTCCGGTCCCCACGAGTTCCAGGCGTCACCCCAGCAGGTGGCGGCCATGCGGGACGCCGATGTGCTGGTCACGAGCGGTGCCGGGTTCGAGGAGGGGCTGACCGAGGCGATCGACGCCACCGAGCAGGACGGCGTCCCGACGTTCGCCGCCATCGACGCCGTCGACACCCTGCAGCTCGACGGCGACGGGGGCACCGATCCCCACTTCTTCACCGACCCGGCCCGCATGGCCGGGGCCGCCCAGAGTGTCGCCGACTTCCTGGTCGACCGGCTGCCCGCGCTCGACACACCGGCCTTCGCGGACCAGGTGGAGGCCACGATCGACGAGCTGCACGCCCTCGATGGCGAGGTCGAGCGGACCCTGTCCGCTGTGCCCCCCGGCCGGCGCACACTCGTCACGAACCACGAGGTGTTCGGCTACTTCGCCGACCGCTACGGGTTCGAGGTCGTGGGCGCCGTCATCCCGGCCGGCACCACCCAGGCCGAGCCCAGCGCCGCCCAGCTCGACGAGCTGGCCCGCACGATCGAGGAGCAGGGCGTGCCCGCCATCTTCGTCGAGACATCGTCGCCCACCCGGCTGGCCGACGCCCTCGCCGACGAGGTCGGGGACGTCGGCGTCGTCGAGCTGTTCAGCGAGTCGCTGGGGGACGAGGGCTCCGGTGCCGAGACCTACGCCGGCATGATGCGCACCAACGCCGGGCGCATCGCGGACGCCCTGGCGGCCTGAGTGATCGCCTGGTTCACGGACGCCTTCGAGCCGACCTTCATGCAGCGGGCGCTGCTGGCCGGTCTCCTGGCCAGCAGCGCGACGGCCGTGGTCGGCACGTGGGTGGTGCTGCGGGGGCTCACGTTCCTCGGAGACGCCCTGGCCCACGGCGTCGTGCCCGGGCTGGCGCTCGCGGTGCTCTGGGGGTTCAGTCCCACGCTGGGGGCGCTGGTGGCGGCGCTGCTGATGAGCGGGGCGGTGACGCTCGTGTCGCACCGCACCCGGGTACGCGAGGACACCGGCATCGGCCTGCTGTTCGTGGGGATGCTCGCCCTCGGCGTGGTGATCATCTCCCGCTCGCCGAGCTTCGCCACCGACGTGACGTCCCTGCTGTTCGGCGACGTGCTGGGCGTGACGACCGGCGATCTGCGGGGCCAGGCCGTGGGGGCCGCGCTGGTGGTGGCCGTCTCCGTTGCCCTCTACCGGCCCTTCATGGCGCTGACCTTCAACGCCGACAAGGCCGCCACCCTGGGCATGCGACCCGTCGTCACGCACGCGGCGCTCATGGTGCTGCTGGCCGTGTCGATCGTGGCGTCGTTCGACGCCATCGGCACCCTGCTCGTGTTCGGGCTGCTGATCGG
>JBOGHG010000458.1:0-2211 GCA_050744525.1 Acidimicrobiales bacterium
ACCTCGGCGAGGGCGGCCAGGAAGGCGTCGTTCTCGGTGGGGGTGCCGATCGTGACCCGCAGGCAGCCGTCGAGGCGGGGCCAGCTCGCGCAGTCGCGGACCAGCACCGAGCGGTCCAGCAGCGCCTGCCACACCGCGGCGCCCTCCCGCTCCCGCGGCCGGAACAGCACGAAGTTGGCGTCCGAGCGCCACACGTCCACGGCGAGCTCGGCGAGGGCCGCGCAGACGCGCCCCCGCTCCTCGACCAGCGCCGCGACCCGCGCCCGCATCTCGTCCGTGAACGACAGCGCCAGGGTGCCCGCCAGCTGCTTCACCACGTCGAGGTGGTAGGGCAACACCACCTTGTCGAGCTCCGCCACCAGCCAGGCGGGACCGACCAGGTAGCCGAGCCGGGCGCCGGCCATCGACCACGTCTTCGAGAACGTGCGGGTGACGACGACGCCCCGCCGCTCGTCCACCAGGCCGAGGGCGGACCACGGGGCGAACTGCCCGTACGCCTCGTCGACGACGACGATGCCGGGGGCCATGGCGGCGACGGCGTCCACGGTTTCCTCGGGCTCGGCCATCCCCGTGGGGTTGTTGGGCGAGCACAGGAACGTGACCTCCGGTTCGTGCGCGGCCAGCACGCGCCGCACCTCGGCCGGGTCCAGCGTGAAGTCGCCGGATCGTTCGCCCACTGCCACACCGGTCCCGGTGACGCGGGCGATGTGGCCGTGCATTGCGTACGTGGGCTCGAACACGGCCGCGTGCCGGCCCGGTCCGCCGTAGGCGAGCAGCAGCGTCTGGAGCACCTCGTTCGACCCATTGGCGGCGAACACCTGGTCCGGCACCACACCGTGGTGCTCGGCGATCGCCTCCCGCAGCGTTCGGTACCCGCGGTCGGGGTAGCGGTGCCATTGGATCGTGGCGAGCGCCTCGCGTAGCCGGCGGGTGAACGCCGCCGGCGGCGCCTCGGGCGCCTCGTTGGTGTTGAGGCGGACCGCCACATCGACCTGGGGCGAGTGGTAGCCGGCCATCAACGCCAGGTCGTCGCGCGGTGCGAGCGTCATGCCGGCTGGCCCGCGTCGCGGGCCCTCAGGCGCACAGACTGAGCGTGGGCGGGCAGTCCCTCGTAGTCCGCCAGCGCCTCGACGTGGGGTGCCACCTGCGTCAGCCCCTCGGGCGGCACCACAACGGCGTGCACGCGCTTGCAGAAGTCGTCGACCCGCAGGGCACCCGAGAACCGCGCCGACCCGGAGGTGGGCAGGACGTGGTTGGCGCCGGCCAGGTAGTCACCGATGGACGCCGGGGCGAGGGGGCCACAGAACACGGCGCCTGCGTGCCGCACCCGGCGCAGGAGCGGCTCCCAGTCGTCGACCAGCAGCTCGAGGTGCTCGGGGGCGATGGCGTTGGCGACCGCCAGCGCCTGCTCGGGCCCGTCGGTCAGCACCGCATAACCGCCCTCGGCGAGGGTGGCCTCGAGGTGGCGGCGCCGGGGGGAGCGGGGCACCAACCGCTCGACCGCCGCACAGACGGCATCGGCGACGGCGACGTCCCAGCAGACGAGCCACGCCAACCCGTCGGGCCCGTGCTCGGCCTGGACCAGCACGTCGACGGCCGCGTGCTCGGGCGGGGTGGAGGCGTCGGCGACGACCACGACCTCGGAGGGTCCCGCGAACGCCGAGGGGACACCCACGAGCCCGAGGCCGGCGACCTCCCGCTTGGCCTGTGCGACGCGCGCGCTGCCGGGCCCGACGACGACGTCGACCGGGCGGATCGACTCGGTGCCGAAGGCGAGCGCCGCGATCGCCGCGGGTCCCCCCACCCGGTACACCTCGTCGGCTCCGGCCAGGGCGGCGGCGGCCAGGATCCCGTCGTCCACCGTGCCGTCCGGCCCGGGTGCGGTGACCACGACGACCTCGGGCACGCCCGCCACCCTGGCGGGCGCCACGGTCATGAGCACGGTGGAGACCAGAGGAGCGGCGGCGCTGGGCACGTGGCAGCCGGCGCGGTCGACCGGTCGGACCAGCTCCCGGATCTCGATGGCGCCGTTGCGGTGGACCAGCTCGGGTCGCCGCTGGGCGGCGTGGTAGGCGCTCACGTTGGCGTGGGCAACCTCCAGAGCGGCCCGCAGCGGGGCGGGAACGCGGCCGAGCGCCGCGCTGACGTCGGCGGCCGGCACCCGGAGGTCGTCGACCCGCGCCCCGTCGAAGCGCTCGATCAGCGAGCGAA
>JBOGHG010000459.1:0-2157 GCA_050744525.1 Acidimicrobiales bacterium
CGATGACGTCCGGCCGGGTGACCGCCAGGATCTCGTTGCAGCCCTCGAGGTGCGGGCCGCCGAAGTCGTCGGCCGTCAGCCCCAGCTCTTGTATGTAGGTCCCGAACGCGCCGTCGTAGACGACGACGCGCTCCTTGACGAGGTCGAGGAAGCCGCACATAGACAAGCCACCAGGCTACCGGTCTGCCCCTCCCCCCAAGGAAGCGGAATCGAGCGGCCTCGGCCGGTTAACGTCGCCCGACACGGTCGCGCCGTGCGGTCGACGAAGGAGGAGGCCCGATGGCGCTGCGCCACGTCGTGATGTTCAGGTTCGCCGACGGCACCACCGACGAGCAGGTGCGGGCGCTCGCCGACGGGCTCGACGGGATGCCGGCGGTGGTCGGCACCATGGTCGACTACCGCCACGGGCGGGACGCCGGCATCAACGAGACCACGTACGACTACGTGGTCGTGGGTGACTTCGCCACGCTGGATGACTACCTGACCTACCGGGACCATCCCGACCACCAGGCGCTCATTCGCGACCTGGTGCGGCCGATCCTGGGCGAGCGCGCCTCGATCCAGTTCGAGCTGCCCGACTGAGGCGCTCCCGGGCCATGCCGCTGATCGTTGGCACGTCGGGCTGGCAGTACCGCGATTGGCGCGGCGTGCTGTACCCCGACGGCCTGCCCCAGCGGGCGTGGCTGCGGCGCTTCGCGGCGGAGCTCCCCGCGGTCGAGGTCAACAACGCCTTCTATCGACTGCCGGAGCGGACCGTGTTCGAGCGCTGGCGCGAGGAGACGCCCGCCGGGTTCGTCGTCGCGGTGAAGGTGAGCCGCTACCTCACGCACATCAAGCGGCTGCGCGATCCCGCCGAGCCCGTGGCCCGGCTGACCACCCGGGCGGAGGGCCTGGGTGAGCGGCTGGGGCCCTACCTCCTCCAGCTCCCGCCCACCCTCCGCGCCGTCCCGGACGCGCTCGACGCCTGCCTGGCCCGTTTCCCCCGCGGCACCCGGGTGGCGGTCGAGCCCCGGCACGAGTCGTGGTGGGCAGACGAGGTGCGCGACGTGTTGACGCGGCGCGGTGCGGCCCTGTGTTGGGCCGACCGCCTCGGACGCCCCGCGACGCCGCTGTGGCGCACGGCCGACTGGGGCTACGTCCGCATGCACGAGGGCACCGCGTCGCCGAGGCCGTCCTACGGGCGAGCCGCGCTCGCCACCTGGCTCGACCGCGTGGACGCCGCCTGGCCACGGGCATCCGCCGCCGACGTGTTCGTGTTCTTCAACAACGACCGTGGCGGTGCGGCCATCCGCAACGCCCGGACCCTGCGCCGGATGGCGGGACGCCGCGGCATGGCGGTGGCGGCGCCGCCGCCGGTGCCCGCCTAGCCGCGGGTGCCCGCCTAGCCTCAACGGATGCCGACCGTCGCCGACCGCTCCCGCATCGCCGTGCTGCCCGCCGGCGTCCGCACGTTCCTCGCTGCTGCGGTCGAGGCCGGCGGGGGAGCGCTGTCCGATCCCGACGACGCCGTCGCCCTCGTGTGGACCGAGACTGCCGCCGCCGACACGCTCGGCCGCGTGCTGGATGACCACCGCGGCTTGCGCTGGGTGCAGCTGCCATGGGCGGGGGTGGAGCCCTACGCCGACGTGATCAGGGCCCACGCCGACCGCACGTGGACCAGCGGCAGGGGTGTCTACGCCGAGCCCGTCGCCGAGCACGCGCTGGCGCTGGCGCTGGCCGGGCTGCGGGGGCTCGGGCACTACGCCCGGGCCACGTCGTGGACCGGGCAGCGGGGCCACAACCTGCTCGGCGCCCGCGTCACCGTCGTGGGCGGCGGTGGCATCGCCGGGTCGCTGCTGCGGCTGCTGGGGCCCTTCCGGTGTGACGTGACGGTCGTGCGCCGGACGCCGCGGGCCATGGCCGGCGCGGGCTCGGTGGTGGGGGACGACCGGCTCGACGAGGCGCTGACCGGTGCGGAGCTGGTGGTGCTGGCCCTGCCCCTGCTGCCCGGAACGGTCGGGCTCATCGACCGCCGGCGGCTGGCGCTGTTCGCGCCCGGCGCCTGCCTGGTGAACGTCGCCCGCGGCCCGCACGTGGTCACCGCCGACGTGGTCGAGGCCCTCCGGGAGGGAACGCTGGGTTCGGCCGGGCTGGACGTGACCGATCCCGAGCCCCTGC
>JBOGHG010000460.1:0-2136 GCA_050744525.1 Acidimicrobiales bacterium
GACGCCGTCCGGGTCGAGGGCGACGCGGTGCCGTCCACCAAGGGCTCGCTGTAGCCGGGGGGTCAGCGGTCGGGGCCGTCGCCCCCGTCGATCGGGAGGACCAGACGCACGCGGGCCCCGCCCAGCGAGGACCGCTCGATGGTGAGGCGGCCGCCGGCGGCCTCGGCGGACCGTCGTGCGATGTCGAGGCCGAGGCCCGTCGAGCCGGCGAGCGTCGCCCCCCGGGCCAACGCCGCGCCGGGATCGGCGATCCCGGCGCCGGCGTCGTCGACGGCGAGCTCGACCGTCCCGTCGTGGCGCCGCACGGCGACCGCGTAGGCGCTGCCCTCGGGCGTGTGGGCGAACACGTTGCCGATCAGGGCATCGACGGCCGCCCCGGCGTCCCGGGACGACAGGCGCACGGGGGCGGGCCCGTCCGG
This sequence comes from Acidimicrobiales bacterium, assembly GCA_050744525.1. Classification (GTDB taxonomy): domain Bacteria; phylum Actinomycetota; class Acidimicrobiia; order Acidimicrobiales; family VFJN01; genus DASQUK01. The sequence continues at coordinate 420 of JBOGHG010000460.1, forward strand.
CTCGATCTCGAGGGTCCAAGCGCGGCCGTCGTCGTCGGCCAGCGCGCTCCAGTGGGTGGCCCGGTCACGGGCCACCGCGGCCAGGTCGGAGCGCTCGGTCGCCAGGCCGGGGCGCAGCGGCCGCCGGGCGCTGTGGATCAGGTCCGAGACCGCCGCCTCCAGCCGGTCGACGCCGGTCACCAGGTCGGGGTCGCCGGCCGCCTCGGCGTCGAGGCGGAGCGCCGTGAGCGGCGTCCGCAGCCGGTGCGACAGGTCGGCCACCCGCTCCCGCTCGGCGGCCCGCAGCTCGTCGATGCGATCGGCCAGCAGGTTGAGCGCCCGGGCGGCGTCCGCCAGCTCCGGCGTCGGGCCGGGTCGCGCCCGGGCCTCCGCCGTGCCCGACGCCAGCGCCCGGGCCGTGGCCGACAGGCCGGTCGCGTCGCGGGTCACCGAGCGGGCCAGGCGGTCGGCGATGAGGGCGGCCGCCACCACCAGGGCGGCGGCCACCCCCGCCAGGGCGGCCCACGCGGTGGTCACCCCATCGTCGAGCAGGCTCTGCGGCACCCGGGCCCGGGCCACCGACACGTCGGCGTTGCCGGTGCCGGTGACCACCACGGTGTACAGCTCGCGGGCGCCGTCGCGGTCCTGGCTGAACGAGAATCGCTGGTCGCGTGCCAGGGCCAGCGCCTGGTCGTCGTCGGGCGTGGGATCGCCGAGCCGGGTGCCGTCGGGCAGCCACACGGTGAGTCGGCCGTCGGCGCCTGCGCCCGTCCGTGCCATGGCTGCGTCCACCGCCTCGGCCTCGGGGGACAGGGCGAGGACGGGCGCCAGCGCGCCGAGATCCCGCTCGGCGGCGCTGAGGGCGCGATCGCGGGCCACCGACCGGACCAGCGCCCCCAGCGGCACGGCGAACGCCACCACCACGAGGCTCGTCGTGGCCACGACGACGAGCAGGAGCCGGCGCCGCATCCCGCCCCCTCAGCCGGCGGGCGCGGCGGGGTCGCCGGCTCCGCCCGGGGCTTCGAGCTTCACGCCGACGCCCCGCACCGTGTACAGGTAGCGAGGTACGGCCGCGGTCTCCCCGAGCTTGCGGCGCAGCCACGACAGGTGGACGTCGACGGTCTTGTCGGCGCCGCCGTAGGGCTGGCGCCACACCTCGGCCAACAGCTCCCGACGCGTCACGACGTCGGGGCTGCGCCCGGCGAGGTGCGCCAGCAGGTCGAACTCGAGGCGGGTGAGGTCGAGGTCCCGGCCGTCGAGCGTGGCCCGGCGGGCGCGGGGATCCACGACCAGGCCGCCGACCCGCAGCCGGTCGTCGTCCTCGTCGCCCGCCAGGCCGCGGCGCAGCACCGCCCGGATGCGGGCCTCGAGCTGGGCGGCCGAGTAGGGCTTGACCACGTAGTCGTCGGCGCCCTGGTCGAGCAGCCGCACGATCTCGGCCTCGTCGTCGCGGGCGGTGGCCACGATGACGGGCACGTCGGACACGCCCCGCAGCATCCGCAGCACGTCGGTACCGTCGAGGTCGGGCAGGCCCAGGTCGAGGACGAGCACGTCGGGCCGCCAGTCGACGGCCGCGGTGAGCGCCGCCGCCCCGGTCGCCTCGGTGCGCACGGCGTGGCCGGACCCGGCGAGCCCGCTGGCGAGCGCCTCCCGGATCCGCTGGTCGTCCTCGATCACCAGCACCGATGCCACCGGGCCACGCTAGGCCCGCGGTGACCTCGCCCGGGAGGAGCCGGCG
>JBOGHG010000461.1:0-2128 GCA_050744525.1 Acidimicrobiales bacterium
CGACGAGCCGGCGTCCGACGACGCGCCGTCCCGCGAGGCGGAGCCGGTGCCGGCGGGGGCGGGGGCCCCGACGTGAAGCGCCCACGCCTGCGGCGCCGGTCGCCGCGGCTTGCGTTCATCGCGCTGCTGGTGGTGGCCATCGGTGCGGCCGTGTGGCAGGCGAGGATCGACGAGGACCGCCGAACCGCTCTTGCCGACACCGCCGACGGCGCTGCGGCGGCGCGCTCGGTGCTCGGGATGCCCGCGGTGGCCAGCGAGGATGCCCTGGCCTCGACGTGGTACTGCGCAGCGGGCACGGGGGACGAGGGCGGGATGGGCGATCACACCGTGACCATCCTCAACCCCGGGGAACGGAACCTCGCAGCAACCGTCACCGTGTACGGCGGCCTGCTGGCGTCGTCATCGCCCACGACCGCCGAGACCTCGGGATCCCCGGCTGCACCGCCGGCCGCCCCGGCGCCGGCGGCGCGCGCGATCCGGCTGGCGGCACGCGACCGGGTGGAGCTGCGGCTCGGGGACCTCGTGGCTGCGCCACTGGTGGCGGCACTGGTCGAGACCGAGGGTGGGGCGGTGGCGGTCGAGCACCGCGTCACCGGACCGCACGGCGTGGACGCGGGCCCCTGCGCGTCGCGGACCGCCCCGGTGTGGCACCTGGCGTCCGGCGCGACCACCCGTGACGCCCGCGACGTCGTTGTGCTGTTCAACCCGTTCCCCACCGACGCCATCGTCGACATCGGCTTCGAGACCGATGCCGGCTCGCGCGAACCGGTGCGCTTCCAGGGGTTCCCCGTGGCCGCGGGCACCGTCGTGGGCCTCGACATAGGCGACGACGTCGCCCGGGAAGCCCAGGTCTCGGCCACACTGCGGACGCGTACCGGTCGGCTGGTCGTGGAGCGCCTCCAGGAGTACGACGGCAGCCTGGGCCCCGAGGGGCTCGCGGTGGCGCTGGGAATCCCTGAGGCGTCGACGACCTGGGCGTTCGCCGACGGGGCGGTCGGCGGTGGCCGCACGGAGCGGATCGTCGTCTACAACCCGAGCGATGATCGGGCCCAGGTCGAGGTGCGCGTGTTGCCCACGACCGACGATTCGGCGCCGGCGCCGGCGCCACAGCCGTTCCGGTTGAGCATCCGGGCCGGGACGTTCACGGTCGTCGACTACGGCGCCGAGGAACGGGTCGCCGCCGGGGTGGGGCATGCCACCCTGGTCCGCTCCACCAACGGCGTGCCGGTCGTGGCGGAGCGGGCGATGACACATGTGGTCGAGTCGGCCGATGAGTCCGAGGACGGCGCTGACGCCGGGAACGGCGCTGACGCGGATGAGTCCGAGGACGGCGCTGAGGCCGAGGACGGCGCTGACGCCGACGAGGAGTCGTCGGAGGCCGCCGACCGAGCGGGTGACATCACGACCGGTCCGGGCTCCGTCGTGGCCGCCCCCCGGTGGGCGTTCCCGTCGTCCGGCGACGGCGAGGGGGCGGGCTTCGTCGTCTTCAACCCCGACCCCGAGCGGTCGGCGCGGGTGACGCTGCTGGCCGTGGCCGACGGGCGCAAGGCCGCGTTCGGCTCCGCACGCGACGTCGAGGTGCCCGCGCGCGGGCGGGTGACGCTGGCCGGCGACGCCGCGGCGGCGTGGGTCGTCGAATCCGGGGCGCCCGTGGTGGTCGAGCGGGTGGCGATGGGGGAGGACGGGGTGCGGCTGGCAACCAGTCCCGGGATTCCCAGCGTTGAGGGCGCGGTCCCGCTGGGGTCGTTGGTGGGCTCGCCCCAGTAGCACCCAGGAAGCCCTTGGCGGGCTTCCTTCTCCAGTGTGGGCGCGGCCGTGCCCGGGCCGTCAAGGCTGCCCCTTCGGGCGGCCTTCGGCCGGCCTTGACTGCCCTCGTGTGAGCTGTGTTTCCCGAAATCTTTTCGGTAAAAGTCCTGGCCAAGTGCTATGCGATGGGCTATGATGCGAACGTATGTTGGGGTCAGTGGCAGGCTGGGGCGAGGGAGCCGAAGCGGCGGTGGCGGGCCCGCTGGCGGCCGCGGTCGACGGGCTGTTGGAGGTGGATCCCGACGGTCTCGATGACGCCGGGTTGGCGGATGTGGTGGTGGGGTTGCGCCGTCAGCAGGCCCGGTTGGCGGCGGCGACGGCC
>JBOGHG010000462.1:0-2111 GCA_050744525.1 Acidimicrobiales bacterium
CGCGAGATCGGCAGATCTGGCGCGGCGTAGCGTCCCCGAACGGCAAACGCTCGGAAGCGCCGGCACCTATGCTCAAGACGTGGACACACGGCGAGGACCAGTGCGGGTCGTGCCGGCTGCATTGCTGGTGGCAATCGTCGTCTGGATTGGTGCGCAAGTAGCCTCCACCGGACTCGGTGGAAGCGACCAAGGCGTCACAATGGGCGACCAGGCGCTTCGTGAGGACTACCTCGCGCTGCTGCTCTTGCTCGTTCCGCTCGCTGTAGTGGCCGCCTTTGCTGCCCTCCGCAGCTACCGTCTCAGTTCTGTCGCTCCGTGGGTGTGCCTCGTGATCGCTGGTTTGGTTCTACTCACACTCCCCGCGCTGTAGGAGCTGGACTCCACGGCCGAACCCGGTCGCCAGACTCTCGGCAACCTCTGGTACACGAACATGCCGGGTCCGTGACAAGACGAACACACCGATTGCCCTGATGGTAGGCGCTCGCCTGGCCACCGCCGCCGCTGCCACATAACGACGCGGGGAGGCGCGGCCAGAGCAAATCCCCCATCGCCGGGTCCGCGACGTTCGCGCCTCCGCCGTCCGGTCGGACTGTCAGGACGGGCTGTCGGTGGTCAGCAGTACGTTCGGTCCAATGCCTCGGATCGCTGCCTTCACGGCACCGTCATCTACATCTACAGGCGGGAGCATGGCGTAAGCGCACTTCCACGCGAGGTACGGCGATCACGAGACCGTCGTCGACATCGCGACGGGGACGATGCTCGAGGGGTGCACTTCCGCGACGACAGGCCAAGCTCGTCAGCGACTGGTGGGAGCTCCATCATGCGGAGCTTCTCCAAGCGTGGAACAGGGCGAACCGCGGTGAACCTCCCGGTACGATTGAACCGCTGCCATGAATACTCACACACGAACCCCAGGCGTCGTCGGTGTCGCCGTCATCCGACCGCATGTCATGCGGCTGCTTTTCGACGATGGCGTGGTCAGAGACATCGAGTACCTGCCCGGTGAGGGCGTGGGGCCCATGGTCACTCCCCTCGACGACCCGGAGTACTTCGCCAAGGTGGTCGTGGACTCCGAGGCTCGTACCGTGGCCTGGCCGAACGGTCTCGATCTCGCCCCAGAGGTGCTTCACGGCGACTACGAGCCAGCGAACCCCCTGGGCTTCCGGGACGTCACACCCGCCCAGCTGTCGGCCTGACGGTCTCGAGCGACAGGTGCGCGCCGGTCCCATTCGCCGCGGGCCGCCTTGCGACGACCCCGGGCCTGCCCATACCGCCGAGGGTTCGGAGCTCGTAGGCCCACGCGGAACCTACGTGGCGTGGCGATGGCTGACACGAGCCCGCGCAAGCGGACCCTCTCCCGCAACCTCCCGCGGGATTTCGCGGGATCGTCGACGGCCGGTCTTACGGCCTCGCCGGGGACAAGGCCTTTGACCTGGACTCTCGCGGTGGTCGGGACCGGCGTCGATCCGGTGACCTTCCGCTTGTCAGATGGCCCGAGGCGATCCAGCCCGTGTCGGTGTCGTCATTCGCGGGCCATCGACGCGACGGCTTCCTTCTCGACTTCGATGAACGGTTCACCGAGACGTCGACGATCGCTGCCTTGATGGTGCCGCCCGTGAAGGCGTACGGCGACGTGCAGGGGTCGTCGTTCCTTCACACCCAGAAGGATGTCAAGGTCGCGGCGCTGGCTGCGCCACCGACAACGCCCAAGCCGGAAGCACATGGCCGTGAGCGAGGGCGTCGGCCGCGTCGGCCAGCAGTTCACGGCTGGCCCGCCATCCGACGACCTGCCAGCGATGCCGCTCGCCCGTGTCGCTCGCGGCCTCGAGGGAGCTGCTGGACAGCCAGGACCTCTACGACATCCGCTTCCTCGACAGCCCGGGCTGGCGCGCCGCCCGCGACCCAGAAGCAGGCTGACGCGGGGGACGGGTGAGCATCGGCCCGATTTCTTGGCACGTGTTCGCTTGTGCTCGCCAGTGGCGGGGTCGCAGGCGGGGGAGCTTGGGTTGATCGGCGGGCTGCGCCACGGTGGGCACGGTCGCCGGGGCGGCGCGACAGAGCGAGCCACCGTTCACCGTCCGGCCGGCGACGCCCTGGTCAGTGGCAGTCGC
>JBOGHG010000463.1:0-2110 GCA_050744525.1 Acidimicrobiales bacterium
AGATCTGCTTCCAACCGTCCTTCGTCGCCTCGACGTCGTAGCTCGGGCGGTCGACCGAGAAGAAGGCGTGGCCCGCTCCCGCGTAGGAGTGGAACTCGTACGTCTTGCCGTGGGCCCGGAGCTCCTGCTCGATCCGGGCAACGTCCTCGGGCGACGGATTGTGGTCATCGGCGCCGAACAAGCCCAGGAGAGGGCACGTCAGGTTCGGCGTCAGATCGATCGGGGCCACCGGGCGGGCCGGCGACAGGTCGTCGGGCCCGGCCACAACGCGCCCGCCATAGCAGTCGACGGCCGCGTCCAGTGGCAGCGTGCAGGCCACGAGGTACGCCTGTCGACCGCCGGAGCAATACCCGATGACGCCGACCTTGCCGTTGGTCGTCGGGAGCGACCGCAGGTGCTCCGCTGCGCCCGCCACGTCGCCGACGCACTGGGCGTCGGGGACCCCGCCGGCCTCACGAGCCGCCGCGGCGGCAGCGGCCGCCTTGGCCCCCGGGGCGTAGCGATGGAACAGGTTCGGACAGATCGCGTTGTAGCCGTAGACCGCGAAGGTTCGAACGATCTCCTTGGTGGCGCGGTCGTAGCCGGGCATGTGGTGGATCACGACCACTCCGCCGTAGCGGCGCTCGTCGAGCGCCACCGCCCGGTACGCCTCGATCTCGTCACCGTCGTGGCCGGTGATGGTGATCGTCTCGGCGCGGATCGCGTCGCTCATGCGCCGAGTGTAGGCCGCCACTCGCTCCCGACATTTGGTCACCGCATGAATGCGCAAGTGCACCGGCGCCGGCGTTAGAGGCCCAGCGGATAGGCGCTCCGAAGGGTACCCCCGCGTGGGAATTTGGTGCTGGGTCGCAGCTCAACAGCGTGGCCTCCCAGCAGCGCTGACCACCGTACGCCAAGAGACCGTGCCTGTCCGCGGATGCTCCTACATGGACCTCTTCGGATCCAGCGGGCCGGCGGGCAGCCTCGCCATGGAGTCCTGGTGAAACGCGGCCACCAGGGTGCCGTCCTCGGTGAACACCCGGCCGGCCCCGTAGACCCGGCCGGTGGCGGCCTTGGTGGCCTCGTGACGGACCAGCAGCCACTGCGAGACGTCGAAGCGGTCGACGAAGTGCATGGTGTGGGCGATCACGCCCGTGGACAGCGCGGCGTGGGCGTCCTCGATGCGGACCCGGTCGCCGTGGGGGCGCATCGCGAGACCGATGATGTTGCCGCAGGTCGCCCAGATCAGCACGGCCTGGTTGGCCGCCTGGGAGGCCAGCGGTCGCTCGAAGCGGTGCCACGCCATCTCCACCGGCACGCCACCGACCTCGTGCCGGCCGGGCACGGGTCGGAGCTCGGCACCCGGGAACGCCTGGCCGGGCGCCGGCTCGACCTCGGCGGGGCCGGCGACCTGGGGCATCTGCGGCCCGTGGCGCATGAGATCCTCGTCGACGACGTGCAGCAGGATGGTGGCGCGGCTCAGCAGCTTTCCCGACTGCATGGCGGTCACGCTGTCGCTGGCCCACGTGCGACCGGCGAGCAGCGACTCGACCTCGAGCTCGATGGGCCTCGTGTAGGTACCGGCCCGCGCGAACACGGCGTGCACCGAACGCACGTCCCGGGCTCCGCCCGCGGCGTGATCGGACGCCATGATCATCTGCGCGAGCAGCTGCCCGCTGAAGACGACGTCTCGTCCCTCGGCCGACTCCGCCGGCTGGGTGACGTGGTAGCGGCGCTCGCCGATCCCGGTCAGCTGCAGCAGGTCGGGCAGGTCGCTCATCGCGCCGCGCCACCGAGCAGTGGGTGGTGCACGCCGGTCGATGCTAATGCTCCGAGAGTTCGGACCGGGTCAGATCACGCCGATGCGCTAGGGGTTGAGCGTCCAGCCGCCGTCGTCGCGACGCAGCCACCCGGATGAGGCCCACGTGCCGCCGTCGACGTGGATCGTGTCGCCCGTGACGTTGTCGGACATCCTCGAGCACAGCCACACCACCGTGCTGGCGCACTCCTCGACGAGACCCTCCCGGCCGAGCGGCACCAGCCGGGACCACTCCTCCGACGAATCCGGCCATGTTCACCAGGATGTCGATGCGTCCGAACTGCTCGAGCGTGGCGGCGACCGCCGTGCGGA
>JBOGHG010000464.1:0-2077 GCA_050744525.1 Acidimicrobiales bacterium
CAGCCCGAGGTGGGCGACGCCATCGCCGACGCCGTGACGGGCCGGCCGGTCGTGATCGCCGACGGCCACCACCGCTACGAAACCTCGCTCACCTACCTGTCCGAACGCGAGCGGTCCGAGGGACAGCGAGGCGCGGCGGCGGCGACACTGGCGTTCGTCGTGGAGCTGGTCGAGGACGAACTGACCGTGCGCGCCATCCACCGCCTGCTGAACGGCCTGCCCGCCGGGTTCGACGTGGTCGCCGCGCTCCAGCCCTGGTTCGAGCCCGCGGGTCCCCCGCCCGCGGGGGTACCGCTCACGACCGCCATGACCGACGCCGGTGCGATGTGCGCCGTCCTGCCCGCCGGCCAGGTCATGCTGCGCCCCCGGCCCGATGCCCTGGCCGAGGCCCGCGACCTCGACTCCGCCCGCCTCGACGTGGCGCTGGCGGCGCTGCCCGCGCACGAGCTCACGTTCCGGCACGGCCCCGACAACGTGCGCCGAGCGGTCGCGACCGGCGAGGCACAGGCGGGGGTGCTGCTGCGTCCGGCCAGCGTGGCCCAGATCGAGGCGACGGCCCACGGGGGCGAGCGCATGCCCCCGAAGACCACGTTCTTCCACCCCAAGCCCAAGACGGGCCTGGTGTTCCGGGATCTCGGCTAGGGAGGCGCCGCCCATGGACATTGCCAGCGCCCTCGACTTCATCCGCCAGAACCACCGCGCGGTGCTCGCCACCACACGCGCCGACGGGACCACACAGATGTCCCCGGTGACGCCCGGCGTCGACGACCAGGACCGCGTCGAGATCTCGACGAGGGAGACGGCGTACAAGGTGAGCCACGTGCGCGCCCTTCCCTATGCCGCCTTGTGCGTGTTCACCGACCGGTTCTTCGGTGACTGGGTCCAGGTGGAGGGGCCCGTCGAGATCGTGTCGCTGCCCGACGCCATGGAGCCGCTGGTCGAGTACTACCGGCGGATCAGCGGGGAGCACCCCGACTGGGCCGAGTACCGGGCGGTGATGGAGCGCGATCGCCGGGTCCTCCTGCGGCTGACCGTCGAGCGCGCCGGCCCGACGGTGCACGGCTGACACGCCGCCGGGCCTCAGCCGAGCGCCGGGGCGACCTCCTTGGCGAAGAGCCGCAGGTGGTCGAGGTCCGACAGGTCGAGCACCTGCAGGTAGACGCGCTGGGCGCCGGCGTCGGCGAATGTGCCCAGCTTGTCGGTCACCTCGGCCACGGTGCCGGCCAGCCCGTTGGCCCGCAGCTCGTCGGGCTGGCGACCGATGGCGGCGGCCCGCCGCCGGTACATCTCCTCGTCCTCACCACAGCAGAGCACCTGGGCGGTCGACCACGTCATGGTGGACGGATCGCGATCGGCCCGCTCGCAGGCGGCCGTCACCGCCGCCACCAGCGTGCGGAAGTCGCCCAGCGGCGCGAACGCGACGTTGAACTCGTCGGCGTAGCGGGCGGCCAGCGCCGGGGTCCGCCGCTTGCCGAGCCCGCCCACGATGACCGGTGGCCGGGGCCGCTGGACCGGCTTGGGCAGGGCCGGCGAGTCCGCGAGCTGGTAGTGGCGGCCCTGGAAGTCGAAACGCTCGCCCTCGGGGGTGGTCCACAGGCCGGTCACGATGGCGAGCTGCTCCTCGAGCCGCGCGAACCGCTCGCGGGTGTCGGGGAAGGGGATCCCGTAGGCGCGGTGCTCCTCCTCGAACCAGCCGGCACCGATGCCCAGCTCGACCCGGCCCCCGGACATGGCGTCGACCTGGGCCACCGCGATCGCCAGCGGTCCCGGCAGCCGGAACGTGGCCGCGGTGACCAGCGTGCCGAGGCGGATCCGCTCGGTGTCCCGGGCCAGCCCGCCCAGCGTGACCCACGAATCCGTCGGTCCGGGCTCGCCGGTCCCCGGCCCCATGCTCAGGAAGTGGTCGGAGCGGAAGAAGGCGTCGAACCCGAGGCGCTCCGCCTCACGGGCGACGGCCAGCAGGTCGTCGTAGCTGGCTCCCTGCTGGGGCTCTGTGAAGACGCGTAGGGTCAGCGGCATCGCGCCGACGCTACAGGTCGGAAATTGGTCAGTTGACGTTCCAGGTGGCGCCCGAGCG
>JBOGHG010000465.1:0-2068 GCA_050744525.1 Acidimicrobiales bacterium
CGTCGGGCCCGTCGGCCCGGGCGTTCATCGCGGCCATGGGGCCCCTCGGCATGCCGGTGGAGCACGCAGGCGACGAACCCGGAATGGCCGCCACCCGCAAGCTGCTGCGCAGCGTCGTCATCAAGGGGCTCACGGCGCTGGTCCTCGAGTCGATGGGGGCCGCCGAGGCGGCGGGGCTCGCCGACGAGACCTGGGACAACATCGTGGGCCAGCTCGACGCGGCAGACGAGGGGCTGATCCGCCGGCTGGTCACCGGGACCACGCATCATGCCGGGCGCCGGGTCCACGAGATGGAGGCGGCCGCCGAACTGCTGAAGGAGCTCGGCGTCGAACCCATCATGACCGACGCGACCGTCGCCCGGCTTCGCCGGGTGGCCGCCGACCGGTCGGTCGCCCCAAGCCTCCCGGCCTGATGGCGACGATGCCCGCACGCAGGGGTCAGGCGCGCGCCTCGAACGCCTCCCAGTGGCGCAGTACGTCGATGACCGACGTCAGGTGCGTGCGCATCGCCGCCTCGGCGGCGGGCCCGTCGCCCGATGCCACGGCCTCGACGATGGCACGGTGCTGGGCCAGCGACTCGGCTGCCCGGCCGGGCACCAGCGCCAGCCGGAACTGGTGGTGGGCGGCGCGGTTGCGCAGGTTGCCCACCAGATCGTCGGCGACCCGGTGGCGGGCGATCTGGCAGAGCGAACCGTGCAGGTCGCGGTTGAGCTTCGAGTAGGCCAGCTTCTCGTCCTGTTCGACGGCATCGGTCATCTCGTCGAGGAGGGCCCGGAGCCGGTCGCGGTCGACGTCGCTCGCTCGTTCGGCGGCGAGCCGGGCGACGAGGCCCTCGAGCGCGGCCCGAGCCTCGGTGATCTCGACCGCCTCGGCCACGCTGATGCGGCGCACGGTGGCACCCCGGTTGGCCTCGCGCCGCACGAGACCCTCGGCGTCGAGCTCGACGAGCGCAGCGCGGATCGCCGCCCGGCCGACGCCGTAGCGCTCGGTGAGCTGCAGCTCGATCAGCCGCTCACCGGGTGGGAACGCACCTTTCAGGATGTCGTCTCGGAGCCGGTCGGCTACGGGCGCAGCGATCGCCATGGTCAGTTTCTCCAGGGCAGATCGTCAACAGTATTGTGCACAACACGCCATCGTAGAGGAGGGGCATGGCTCAGCGCATCGGGGTCGTCATGGCCGGTGAGGGTGCCATCGCCCGCCGGCACATGGCCGCACTGGGGCGCATGGACGACGTCGAGGTGGTTGGCGTCGCCGGGGGTGACGCCACGGGCACCGCCGGGTTCGCAGCCGAGTTCGGCATCCGGCGGCACGGCCTCGACCTGCGGGACATGCTCGGCGAGCCCGGCGTCGACGCCGCCATCCTCGCCAGCCCCACCCCGCTCCACGCCGCTCAGGCCATCGAGGTCATGGAGGCCGGCAAGCACGTCCTCATCGAGATCCCGATGGCGGACAGCCTGGCCGACTCCGAGGCCGTCGTCGCCGCCCAGCAGCGCACCGGCGTCACGGCCATGGTGTGCCACACCCGGCGGTTCAACCCGAGCCACCGGTGGGTCCGCCGCCGGATCGACGCCGGTGAGCTGACGCTGCAGCACCTGGTCGTCTCGACGTTCTTCTTCCGCCGCGAGAACAAGAACGCCCTCGGACAGCCCCGTTCCTGGACCGACCACCTGCTGTGGCACCACGCGTGCCACACGGTCGACCTGTTCCTCCACCAGACGGGCGAGGTCCCGGCCGGCGCCTGGGCCCAGCAGGGGCCGCCCCACCCCGAGCTGGGCATCGCCATGGACATGACCATCGCGCTGAGGGCGCCGTCCGGCGCGCTGTGCACGCTGGCCCTGTCGTTCAACAACGACGGGCCGCTCGGCACGACGTTCCGCTACGTCGGCGACTCCGGCACGTACATCGCCCGCTACGACGACCTGGTCGACGGCCACGACGAGGCCATCGACGTGTCGGGCGTCGACGTCTCGATGGACGGCATCGAGAACCAGGACCGCGAGTTCTTCGCCGCCGTGCGCGAGGGGCGCGAGCCGGCCGCGAGCGTCGCGCAGTGCCTGCCGACCATGCA
>JBOGHG010000466.1:0-2068 GCA_050744525.1 Acidimicrobiales bacterium
ACGGCCGTGGCTCACCGACAAGCCGATCGTCGCAGCCAAACAGGTGATGGACGCAGCCCAAGCCGACTACGACCGGGCGACCGACCGGTGGCTGGACGTGGCCCGCCGCATCGCCCAGCTCCAGTTCACTGCCGGCCCCGACCTGGTGCCCGTCGACTACTCCACCATCCACACCGCCGCCAACAACGCCACCGCCATGGCCCGCCAGCTCGAAGACACCGACCTCCTCGCTGCCCGCGAGACCCGCGACCGCGCACATCAGCGATGGCTCGAGACACGCGACGACTACGAGCGACTTGTCGCCGACGCGCGTCGCCGCCACCGCGGATGGTAGGGGGCAGGGTGCGACACGGGCCGACAGCCACCCCACCTGAGCCGCACCCACCCCGCTGCGCATCGATGCGATGCGTGGCGTAGAGGTCCGACACGGTGCCGGCTGTTAGACCGCCCGGGGACCTCGGCACCGAGGGCCGCCGCCTGTGGCGGGCGGTGGAGATGTGGCGTCAGGAAGAGCGGCTGGTGTGGGATCCGCATGAGGCGATCCTGGTGGCCGAGCTGGCACGGACGTTGGATCGCCTAGCGGCTGTCCGTGAGGCGATCGGGTCGGTGGACGCGCGGGAGCCGTCGTGGGTGCGTCTGTCCAGCGAGGAACGCCAGCTGCGGTTGCAGTTCGCTCGGACGGTCTCAGCGTTGGGGTTGCCCAGTGGGGTGCCGCAGGCCGGGGAGGGTGGCACGGCGGCTAGTCGCCGGGGTCAGAAGGCGGCGAGGGCGCGGTGGTCGCCGCCGCCGCGGGTGGTGCCGGATGCGTCGTGAGCCTGAGCCGCCGCCGGAGGCGACTGTGTTGGAGCGGATCCGTGCCTGCCGGGACGCGGAACGGGTGTTGCTCGACGGGATCGAGGCGGCGGGCGACGGCGAGCGGGATCGGTTGTGGCGGCAGGTGTTCGCGGTGCGGCGCCGGTTCGGGTTGGATGGTCATGCGTCGTGAGGCCCCGTCGGCTGCGGGCTTGTATGGGTCGTTGCGGTTCAAGCCGGGGCGGGGCGGTCGGCCGTGTGGGCATTTGCCGCGGTGCCGGCCGGGGACGTCGCTGGCGCGGTGCCCGTATCCGGCGCGGACGCTGCTGGCGGTTGAGGCCGCCGAGCCGGTCGAGCTCGCGGTGTGGCAGTTGCCGGCTCGCCCCGGTGGCTGGGGGTTCGGGCCGTATGTGCGGGTGCGGGTGTGGCCGGATGACCGGATCGAGGTGGTGACCGGTGGCTAGTCGCACACTGTCGGTCCAGTTGAAGGCGGCGGTTCAGCAGTACGTCGCCGGGATGGGCACCGCGACGCGCTCGACGAAGGGGCTCGAGAACACGCTGTACGGGGTGCAGCGCGCCGGGGTCAACGTGACCCGGGTCGGCGACTCGATGAAACGGGTCGGTACGGCGATGATCGGCGTCGGCACGGCGGCACTGGTCGGGCTCGGTGTGGCCGCCAAGTCGGCGGCGAATCTCGAGCAGGCGGTGGGTGGCACCGAGGCCGTGTTCGGTGACGCCTCGCAGGTGATCGACGACTACGCGGCGAACGCCGCCGACAAGCTGGGCCTGTCCGAGACGGCGTTCCGCGAGCTGACCACCACCGCGGGTGCGATGCTCAAGAACCTCGGCCTGTCGGTCGAGGACGCCGCCGCCGAGTCGATCCGGCTCACCGAGATCGGCGCCGACCTGGCCGCCACCTACGGTGGCACGACCCGCGAGGCTGTCGAGGCCCTGGGGGCGGCGCTGCGGGGCGAAGCCGACCCCGCGGAGCGGTTCGGTCTGTTGTTGAACCAGACGGCGGTGAACGCCAAGGCGGTCGAGCTCGGGTTGGCGGCGTCGACGTCGAAGGTTGACGCCAACGCCAAAGCTCAAGCGACCCTGGCGCTCATCACCGAGCAGTCGGCGGATGCGCAGGGCCAGTTCGCCCGTGAGGCCGACACCGCGGCCGGTAAGCAGCAGCGTTTGGCGGCCCGGTTCGAGGACCTGAAAGCGGCGATCGGTGAGGGCGCCTTGCCGGTGTTCGAGGCGTTCATCGAGGCGGCGTCGGGTGGCATCG
>JBOGHG010000467.1:0-2065 GCA_050744525.1 Acidimicrobiales bacterium
TGGCCGTGGAACATCTCCACGTTGCGTCGGTCGTCCTCGAACGCCAGGCGCAGGTCGAAACCCCAGGCCCGGAGGTCGTCCACGGCGTCGAGCTTGAACTCGCGGGAGGCCGTGTAGTCGCCGTGGTCCCGCATCACCAGCAGGTCCCAGCGCAGCTCGTAGCGGTCCAGCCATGCCAGGGTCTGAGGCCGGACCCGCAACGGCCGGGCGGTCAGCAGCACGATCCGCAGGTCGTCGTCGAGCACGTCGAGCAGCCGGGCCACCTCGTCGATGAGGGCGTCGTCGCCGCAGGCGGCGAAGAACGCCTCCCAGTCGCGGCGCGGCCGGTCGAGGAAGTGCTGGCGGCGCGAGGCGTCGGACAAGACCCCGTCCATGTCGAACACGACCGCCGGGCCGCCGTCGATCGGACCGTCGCGCCAGCGCCAGTGCTCGGGGGTGCGGTGCACCGGCCTAGCTTGGCGCGGCGCCCCGAGCATGATGGGCATTGGCCGAGACCGCCAGGCTGCGACGGCGGGCCCAGCGCACGGTCACGCCGGTCCACCCCACGATGACCGCCGCAGCGATCAGCGTCCGTGCCACCCAGGTGTACTCGCCCGGGTAGATCACGTCCTCGATGTAGCGATCGACGAAACCGCCCTCGTACCCCTGCTCGTCGCCCTGGCGACGTAGGTATCTCTCGAGAGGCGTGAGCGGACAGACGAAGCCGACCACCACGATGCCGATCCCCCACGCCACCGCCGCCACGTGGAGCCACAGCAGCCGCGGCCACCGCCAGGCGACGACGCCCCCGACGGCCACGAACACGATGAAGCCGAAGTGCACCACCACGACGCCGTCGGCCGCGATCCGGTAGACCACCGCGCGCCGAGGGTAGTGGCGCCCGTCAGGCTCGCGAGCGCCAGGCGTCGAGGACGCGGTGGACGTCGGACCGCACCTGGTCGCGCGCCTCGGCGCGCGGCACAGCCGACATCAACAGCTCGTCGTAGCGGGTGTCACCGTGACGGACCGCAGCCGCGACGGCCGGCTCCACCGCGTCCGGGTCGAGGGCACGCCCCGCGGCGCTTCGCCCGACGCGCCCGCTGCGGGGTGTGGCCGCATGGTGGGCGATGGCCTTCGCCCGTGCCGGCGGGCAGCCCGGGAACAGGCGGGTGATCTCCCGTGCGAACGCGGCCTGCAGCTCGACGTCCTGCTCGGCCCGCCGGGCCGCCTCACGCTCCCGGCGCGCCCGCCGGGCCGCCTCGTCGGCCAGGCACTCCCGCTCGGCCCGCGTGAGCGCCTCGTCTTCGACCAGGATCCCCTGACGCTCGTAGCGCTTGCGCGATCGGCTGAAGCGGACCACCACCGCCGAGAGCCGGCTGGCCTTCTTGGCGCGGCGGGTGAGGGCGGCGTCTCCGGCCGGGAGGAACACCAGGTGGTCGAGGTCGGCGCAGCGCATGCAGAGCGGGCCGGGCCCCTCCATGACCAGCAGGCCGCCGCTCTCCCCGCCACTGTCGTCGCCACACTCGCTGCACGTCCACTCGTTGAGCGCCCAGATCACGACGAGGTCGGGTGGCCGGCTCTGCTTCTCGACCAGACGCTGCCGCTTGGCGTCCGGGAGCTCGCGTGACAACCAGTGGGTCCGGTAGGCACGCTCGATGGCCGGCTCGCCGCTCTCGCTGAACCGCAGCGGCCGGCGGTCCCGCGAGCGGGCGAGATAGGCGGTCTCAGCCGGCTCGAGGTCGCGGCCCCGTGCCCAATCTCGGAGGAAGGCCATGGCTGTCGAGATCCTGGACGAGTCGGCGCCCACCTCCCGCTCCAGGTGGTCCAGCCGGCCCTGACGCCACAGATCGACGGAGCTCGGTGGCAGCCAGCCTATGCCCATCAGGACCTCGACCGGCGTGACGTGGTGGTGGTCGGCGAGGTCCGCCTCGGCCGCCCGGACGACCCGGCGCCGGAGCTTGGTCCGGTACTCCTGCTCGCGATCGGTCGTGTTCCCCATCGCCGACAGTTTGCGCCCTGACGACCGTGGCTGCCCACGACTCGCGCGGGACGCCGCATCCCCGGCGCCCCACCGGCCGGTCACTAG
>JBOGHG010000468.1:0-2063 GCA_050744525.1 Acidimicrobiales bacterium
TGCGACGGGAGAGGTCGCGGTCCACACCCTGCAGGTTGAGGATCACCGGCACATTGACCTTGAACTTGTCGGCCACGTCCTGAGCGTCGTTGAACGACGCCGGCCCGACCACGAAGGGCTTGGTGGTCGCGCCGGCGAGGGGCCGCACGATCCCGCTGCGCCCGCGTCCTGTGCGGTCGACGTCCGACCCGCGACGGGTCGCGCCGGCCCCGCGCCCGCGCGAGGCATCCCCGGTCAGGTCCTCGTCAGCCGCGTGGCCGTGGCCGTTGCCGTTGCGGTCGTCAACGTGGCGACCGGGTGCAAGGGTGCGCACCGATCCGCTGGGCTCGGGGTCACGCTGCGCCGAGCCCGACCCGCTCCGCCGGCCCGACGAGCGCGGCGGGCCCGAGTGCGGCGCCACCGGGTGCTCGCCGGTGGCATCGAAGTCGTCGTACTCGTCGTCGGGGCCCAGCCCCAGGTAGAGCATCGCCTTGCGCCACATCGATGCCATGAGTCCTCCACGGCCGTGTCTGGTGACTAGTCTCGCGCCCCCGCCGGATCGGGACGCGGACCGAACAGGTCGCGGCCGACGCGGACCATCGTGGCCCCCTCCTGCACCGCCACCTCGAGATCGTCGGACATCCCCATCGACAACTCCCCCAGCCCCAGCCGCTGCGCCAGGTCACGCAGGGTTCGAAATGCCGGCCGGGCCGCTTCGGCGGGACCGGCCGGTGCGATCGTCATCAGCCCGCGCACGTCCAGGCCGAGGTCCACCAGGCCGTCGACCAGGCCCGGCGCCATAGACGGCTCGCAGCCGGCCTTGCTGGCCTCGCCGGAGGCGTTGACCTGGGCCAGCACGGCGGCGCCCGGCGCGAAGCGGGCGATCTCCGCCCCCAGGGCGAGGCGATCGACGCTGTGCCAGAGCGATACGTACGGCGCGGCCTTGCGCACCTTGTTGCGCTGCAGCCGACCGACGAAGTGCCAGCGCAGTCCCCGGTCGCCGACGCCCTCTTCGAGCCCGGTGGCCTTGGCCACGAGCTCCTGCACGTAGCTCTCGCCGATGTCCTCGAGCCCGGCGTCGAGCGCGCCCCGCACGACGCCGGCATCGAAACCCTTGGTGACCGCCACCAGGCGCACCGCCCGGGGATCGCCGCCCGCACACGCGATGCGGTCCCGCACGGCCGCCACCCGACCGGGGAGGTCGATCGCGGGGGCCGTGCTCATCGGCGGCTACTCCCCGACGCCGCGCTCGAGCCACACGACCATGGCGTGGCGGGCGGTGTCGCCGCGGGCCCGATGCGAGAACATCGGCGGCGAGCCGCAGGACGTGCACCCCGGGCCGGCGTGTGTCACCTCGGCGACCGGGATCGCGGCCAGCGCCGACGTGACGGCGGCGGGCATGTCGAGGGCCGACCGGCCCGACCGGGTCGTCGCCCGGACCCCCTCCCCGTACCGGGCCACGACGCGATCGAGGTCCGCGGCGCCGAACTCGTAGCAACACGGCTGGATGCACGGGCCGACCACCGCCCGCAGCCGGATGCCACCCGCCCGGCGGAGGGCGTCCGCGGCTGCTTCGAGAACGCCGGCGAGCAACCCCCGCCAGCCCACGTGGACGGCGGCCACCACGCCCTCGTCTGCGACCAGCGCCACCGGGGCGCAATCGGCGGTCTGGATGGCCAGCGCCGCCCCCGGCCGGGCGGTCACCGCGGCGTCGGCGTGGGCGCCCGCGTGGGCGCCGGGCTCGTCGACGACGACCACCCGGCCGCCGTGGACCTGGTGGAGCCACGTCCACGGCAACGGCACCAGCGCCCGCCGCCGTGCCGCCAGGACGTCCGCCGGCTGGCCGACGGCGAAGTCCCCGTCAGCGGCGCTGCTGAGCCGGACGTGGGCCGTCTGCCCGGACGGCAGTGCCCACGCCAGCGACGTCGCCGGAACCACCGCGATCGGTGCCCGGGGCGTCACCGAGGACCTCCCCGGCTACTTGAGGAACGATGGGACGTCGAACTCGTCGTCGCTGTCGAGATCGAGATCGTCCAACGACGACGAGACGGAGCCCAGCGTTCCCCTGGTGTCGTCGAACGACG
>JBOGHG010000469.1:0-2058 GCA_050744525.1 Acidimicrobiales bacterium
TCAACGCCGAACTCCGCTAGCCGGTCAGGGCCGGGCGCGCCAGCGTGAGCAGGTAGTCGCCGTCGGGGTCGGTCCAGAGCCCGGTCACCTCGAGCCCCGCGGTCGCCAGCTCGGACCGCACCCGTTCGGGCGTGAACTTGGCGCTGATCTCGGTCCGCATCTGCTCGCCGGCCGCGAACTCGACCGTCAAGTCGATGGCGCGCAGCCGCACGGACATGGCCTCGGTGGCTCGGAGCCGCATCTCGATCCACTGTTCGTCGGGTTCCCACGCGGCCACGTGCGCGAATCGCTCGGGGACGAAGTCGGCGTCCAGCTCGCGGTTGAGCACGTGCAGCAGGTTGCGGTTGAACTCCGCGGTCACGCCCCGGGCGTCGTCGTAGGCGGCGACGAGGCGGCGGGTGTCCTTGACTAGGTCGGTGGCGAGGAGGAACCGGTCCGACGCGTCGAGCACCGTGCGCAGCTCGGTCAGGAACCGCCGTCGCTGGACGGGGGCGAGGTTGCCGATGGTGCTGCCGAGGAACGCGACGAGCCGCGGCTCGCCGAGGTCAGGGATGCCGTCGAGATGCTCGTGGAAGTCGCCGACGACGGCGTGGACGCCGATGCCCAGGCCCACGGCCGTGGTCTCGGCCGCCGCGCGGAGCGTCGCTTCCGACACGTCGAACGGGACATAGACGTCGAGCCCGGCGCTGGCGGACGCCATGGCGTCGAGCAACAGCCGCGTCTTTTCCGACGTCCCCGACCCCAGCTCGACCAGCACTCGTGTCTTGGCCGCCTCGGCGATCTCGCCGGCGGCTCGCTGCAGCAGCGTCGCCTCGGTGCGGAAGGGGTAGTACTCGGGGAGGCGGGTGATCTCCTCGTACAGCGCCGACCCGCGGTCGTCGTAGAACCACACGGGTGGCATGGATTTGGGCGTGGCCCCGAGGCCGATCCGGGCGTCGCGGCGCAAGGCGGCCCGGAGGTCCGCCGGTACCAGTTGCCGGTCGACGGTCACCCGCCCGGGCCAGAGGACCGAGCCCAGGGGACGCTCGCTCAACGATCCACCGCCAGGCGCAGGCCACAGAACGGCCAGCGGGCCGCCGGGGGGAAGAAGTTGCGGTAGGTCGGGCGGCTGTGGCCCGCGGGGGTCACGCAGGCGCCTCCCCTGAGGACCTGCTGGTTGACCATGAACTTCCCGTTGTACTCGCCGACCGCGCCGGCCGCAGGTTGGAAGCCGGGGTAGGGACCGTAGGGGCCGGCCGTCCACTGCCAGACCGCGCCGAACCACTGCTCGTCGCCGGGGGCCGGTGGCGCCGGGTGGAGACCCGAGCCGGCGAGCCCGGCGTCGTCGAGCCCTGCGGCGGCCGCAACGCCATCCGCGGCCGAGGCCGGCGGGTGGGCCCTGGTCACGGCGACCACCTCCCATTCGGCCTCGGTCGGGAGGCGGCATCCCGCCCAACGGGCGAACGCGTCGGCCTCGTACCAGCTCACATGGCACACGGGTTCGTCGGGGTCGAGCGGCCGGGGACCGGTGAGGGTCTGGACCAACCAGCCGTCATCGGTGCGGGTCCAGTACTCGGGGGCCTCCCAACCCTCGGCCTGGACCGTGGCCCAGCCGTCGGACATCCACGGCGCCGGCTCCCGGTAGCCACCCTCGGTGATGAACGCCAGCCAATCGCCGGCCGTCACCAGGCTCGATCGGATGGCGAAGGGGCTCAGCAGCACGTCGTGACGCGGCGTCTCGTTGTCGAAGCAGAAGCCGCCCCCGGCGTGGCCGACCGGCACGACGCCCCCGGTGTGCTCGATCCACAGGGGGCCGCCGTCGGGCCCGGTGCCTGCGGCGGGCGCAGGGTCGAACCCGCGGTACGCGGGGCGCAGCGGGTTGACGGCAAGCACATGCTTGATGTCCATGAGCAGCAGCTCCTGGTGCTGCTGCTCGTGATTCAGTCCGAGCTCGACGAGCTCGTGCACCCGGTCCGCCAAGTCGGTGCCGCCGGAGACCAGGAGGTGGTCCATGGCCTCGTCGACGCTCCCCCGGTAGCGGCCGATCTCGGCGACGCCCGGGCGTGACAACAGGCCGCG
>JBOGHG010000470.1:0-2057 GCA_050744525.1 Acidimicrobiales bacterium
CCACACGTCCTGCGGCACTTCTGTGCCAGCGAGCTCTATCGCCACGGCATGGATCTCATCGCCATCCAGGAGACCCTCGGCCACGCCTGGATAGCCACCACCATGGGCTACGTCCACGTGCACCGCACCCACATCGAAGAGGCGTGGCTGGCTGGCCACCAACGTGCCGCCGACCGATTGAAGGGGCTGATCCCGTGAGATGGAACCTGCGGCTTGCCGCCGCCAACCGGGGCATCTGGAAGGCCAGCGAGTGCCAACGACTGCTCGCCGAGCGGGGACTGGTCGTCAGCGCCGGGAAGATGTCGGGCCTGTGGTCGGGGCGGCCGGCCAGCATCAAGCTCACCGACCTCGACGTCATATGCGCCGTCCTCGGCTGCGGGGTGGAGGAGCTCCTCGTCCCCGAGCCCGACACGGTGCAAGCGCCGAGCACGGACGGCGGCCAACGCAGCGTGGCCGCCGCCGGGCCGGCTGCGGTCACGCCCAAACGGCGGAAGGGGCGGTCCCTGCCGCCTGTCTGATGGGCCGGGTCTCGCTTCTCAAGCCGGCGACGAGCTGCGCTGGCTGCTTCGCCTGGGGGGTGCTGCCCGGGCGGTTCTGCTCGGCGTGCTCCGTCTTCAAGCACAATCACCCCGGCGAGGCCGACTGCAGCGGGTGCGGCCGGGTCCTGCCGGTGAAGGGCGGTTGCTGCCGGCTGTGCTGGCGCCAGGCCAGCGCCGAGTCCGAGGCCGCCGGCGGCCTGCCCAGAGGAGCGGTCAGCATCCTCGGACGCGGTCGGCGACTGGCGCACCACCAGCTGTTCTTCGACCGCATGAAGCTCCGGCGGGCGGAGGGGCCGGTTCACACGCACGACCGCCGTGGTCGCCCACCCAAGCCCCCTCCGTCACCGGCCACTCGGCCGGCGTCGCCGTGGGCCCAACCGAGGCTCTTCGACGCTCGCCCGGACTTCACCCGCGTCGACGAGAGCGTGAACGCCGACCTCGCCAACCCGTGGCTGGCCTGGGCGCACTACCTCGCACACCGCCGAGCGGAGGCCCGGGGCTGGACACGCCGGGTCCGCTTCGGGGTCAAGCGAGGGCTGGTCATCGTGCTGTCGCACCACGCCGAGGGCGACACGGTGCGCTACTCGGAGATGTTCCCCGTGCTCCGAGCCCTCGACATCGGCGCCGAGCGTGTCGCCGAGGTGCTCGAGGAGATGGGCGTGCTGGTCGACGACCGCCGCCCCGCGTTCGAGGACTGGCTGGACCGCAAGCTCGACGGACTGGCCCCGGGCATCAGCCGTGAGGTCGAGGCGTGGCAGCGGGCGCTGCACGACGGAGGGCCGCGCACCCGCGCCCGCCACCGGGCCACGGGCGGCAACTACCTGAACAGCGTCCTCCCTGCGCTGACGACCTGGTCGGGCCGATACCACTACCTGCGTGAGGTCACCCGCGACGCC
The DNA here is from genome assembly GCA_050744525.1 of Acidimicrobiales bacterium. Taxonomy (GTDB): domain Bacteria; phylum Actinomycetota; class Acidimicrobiia; order Acidimicrobiales; family VFJN01; genus DASQUK01. The sequence continues at coordinate 1,436 of JBOGHG010000470.1, forward strand.
GTTCTCGCCGTCCTCGCCACGGTGCACGGAGCCCAGCGAAGCAACACCGTCGTCGCCCTCCGCTCGCTGTTCGCCTTCTGCAAGCGCAACGGCACGGTCTTCCGCAACCCCACCGGACGGATCAAGGTCGGCGAGCACGGCTACAACGTCATCCAGCCGCTCCGGCCGGTCGAGGTCGGCGACGCGGTCGCGGCCGCCACGACGCCGGCAGCCCGGCTCGTCCTGGCCTTCGCCGCTATTCACGCCGCCCGCTCGGGCGCCATCCGGGCGCTGCTCCTCGACGACGTCGATGTCGGCAACCGACGGCTCGTGATCGCCGGCCGCATCCGACCGCTCGACGGTCTCACTCGCCAGATCCTGCTCAGCTGGCTCGACCACCGGCGCACCCGTTGGCCGAACACGGCCAACCCGCACCTGATGGTCAACCAGCAGACCGCGCTGGAGACCGGCCCGGTGAGCAGCGTCTGGGTAACGAAGGCGCTCCGGGGGCAGGCAGCGACCCTCGAGCGGCTGCGCGTCGACCGCCAGCTCGAGGAGGCACTCACCCACGGCCCCGACCCACTCCACCTCGCCGCCGTGTTCGGGATCGACCAGAAGACCGCAATCCGCTACGCCGCCTCGG
>JBOGHG010000471.1:0-2021 GCA_050744525.1 Acidimicrobiales bacterium
GTGCTGCGCGTCCGGGGCTCCGGTGGCACCCCACCCCAGTCGGGCGGTTGGCGGGAGCTCAGCGGGCCCGGGCTGCGCTAGGCACGTCGGGGACGACCGTGAGGGTCCTCGTCTGCGGTGCCGGCGCGGTGGGCGCGCGGGCCGCCCGGCACCTGATCGCGGAGGGTGACACAGACACCGTGCTGATCGCCGACGCCGACGGGAAGCGGCGCTCGGCGGTGGTGACCTCCCTCGGATCACGCGCCTCGGCCGTCGATGAGATCGAGCCCGCGGCCGTCGACGTGGTCGTCGTCGCCGCCCCGGCGGCGCGCCACGTCGAGGTCGCCAGGCGGGCGGTGACTGCCGGGAAGCACGTGGTGTCCGTGGCCGACAGCGTCGCCGCCGTGGAGGGGCTCCTCGACCTGCACGCGGAGGCCCGGGAGCGGCGGGTCGTCGTGGCCGTTGGGGCGGGATTCGGGCCGGGCCTGTCGTGCGTGTTGGCCCGGCACGCCAGCGACGACTTCGACAGCGTCGACGAGGTGCACGTCGCCCACCACGGAACCGGAGGGCCCGCGTGCGCCAGGCAGCATCATGCCGCGCTGCGGGGGGTGGGGCTCGACTGGCGGGACCACGCATGGCGCCGGCGCCCGCCGGGGTCGGGGCGTGAGCTGTCGTTTTTCCCCGACCCGATCGGGGGCGCCGACTGCTACCGCGCCGGGCTGCCCGACGCGTTGCTGCTGGTGCCGGCATTCCCGGGCGTCGGCCGGGTCACGGCGCGCCTGGCGGCCACGCGCCGCGACCGCTGGACTGCGGGGCTGCCGATGCTGCGGCGTCCGCACGCCGAGGGCCGGATCGGCGGCCTGCGGGTCGAGGTACGGGGCCGTCGCGGCCGGGTGCGCGACACCGTGGTCCTGGGTGCCGTCGACCGGCCCGCCGTTGCCGCCGGCACCGTGGCGGCCGTGACCGCCCGCTGGATCGCCGCGGGGCGCATCCTCACGACCGGTGCCGCCGGCCTGGCCTCGCTGGTCGAGCCGCTGCCGTTCCTGCAGGAGCTGTCGCGGGCCGGGGTGCGCGCCGCGGTGTTCGAAGGCTCGTGAGCTCAGGGTAGGGTCGCCGGCCGTGCGCCAACGCCGACTTCTCGTGTGCCGGGTCGCACTCACATGCGCGCTCGTCGCCGGTGCGGCCGCCTGTGGCGGCGACGACGACGGTGGCGACGGCGGTGGTGATGGCGGCGGCGTGGGCGGCACGGACGAGCCCCGCACCGTCAGCGGTGGGGAGCCGTTGGGCCCGGCCGACGAGGGCATCGATGGCGTCGAGGCGTTCCGAGTCGCCAGCCGCACCCACACCGAGGAACCACTGGTGTACGACCCGTCACCGCCGGTCGGGGGCGAGCATTTTCCCGTGCCGGCGACATGCGGGTTCTACAGCGACGATCGGCCGCCGGACACCACACTGGTCCACGACCTGGAACACGGTGCGATCTGGATCGCCTACGACCCCGGCCTCGATCAGGCCCAAGCGGACGCGCTGCGGGAACTCGTCGCCGACCAACCCAAGGTGACGGCGACACCCTATGAGGGCCTGGGCTCGCCGCTGGTCGTGTCGGCATGGGCCCGCCAGCTCCGGCTCGACGACGCCGACGACCCCCGGCTGCCGGCGTTCATCGAGCAGTACCGCAACGGCCCCGAGGCACCGGAGCCCGCGGCGGCGTGCCAGGGGATCGGCGAACCCGACGTCGTGTCACCGCTCGGCTGACCGTCGGGCCGTCTGTCCGCCCGAGGTCAGACCTTCACGGTCGCCCGCCACCACTCGAGCAGATCGGCGTCGCCGAACACCTCGCACCGGTCGGCCCCCACCCGGTTCCAGAGCAGCAGCAGCAGGTCCGACGCCGTGCCCCGCACGGCCACGTCGCCCCTGGCGTGCCTGTGCTCGACCGTCATCCCCGCCGGATCGAGCGTGACGAGCCACTCGCCCTCGCCCGCCTCGGCGCCGCCGACGTCGGTGGCGTGGAGGTGCAGCGTCTTGCCCTCGTTCTCGCTGCC
>JBOGHG010000472.1:0-2019 GCA_050744525.1 Acidimicrobiales bacterium
AGCAGCACCAGCGTGGTCGTCCCGGTTTGCACGGTCTCGCGGAACCACCCGACCCACTCGTCGCTGACGCCGTGATCGATCACCTTGGCCGCCACCGCGCCCGTGCCGGCCCCGACACCCGCACCGATCGCCCAGCCCACGGGCCCCCCGAGTATCAGGCCGAACAGCCCCGCCCACAGGGCCCCGGAGAGTGCCGAGCGACCGGGAGTCGGATCGACCGTCTCGCGCACCGTCGTCCGCCCGGAGTCGTCCTTGCTCACGAAGACGGCGTCCAGCAACCGTAGGCGCTCGTTGGCCGCAAGCCGGGTGGCTGCGGTCAGGAACTCCTGGGCACGAAAGGCATCACCGAAGGAGACGCCGACCAGCGTGCGTTCCCTCTGCTCCACGGGTTGATCCGTCACCCCACCAGCCTGGCACGGCTCCGGCCCAGCTGTAGCCGCCGGCTCAGGCCAGCATGGCCAGGACGTCGCTGGCACGCAGCTGGCGGTCGTTGACCTCGGGACGGTCGGGGACGGATCCGCCGAACCCGAACGTGGCCAGCACGTCGACCCCGCTGAGGAGGTCGCGCAGCTCGCGCGGCGGCGGGAAGTACTCGTCCTCGTCGGTGATCCGCACCTCGTCGACCCCCTCGCCGGGCGCGAGGCGGGCGATCACGGCGTCGACCAGCTCCTCCGGGGCCGAGGCCCCGGCCGTGACCCCTACGGTGCCGGACAGGTCGTCCGGCAGCTCGTCGGCGGCGTTTATCCGGTAGACGCGGACGCAGCCCGACTCGTGCGCCAGCTTCTCCAGGGCCCGGGTGTTGGACGAGTTGGCGGAGCCGATGACCACCACCGCATCGCATCGCGCAGCGATCTCGGCGAGCGCCGACTGACGGTTGGTGGTGGCGAAGCACAGGTCGCTGCGGCCCGGCCGCCACAGGCTCGGGAACCGCTCGGCGGTCCGCTCGGCGACGGCGGCCCAGTCGCGGTGCGAGAGCGTGGTCTGTGCCAACAGGGCCACCGGTTGGTCGGTGGCGGGCAAGGCATCGACGTCGCCCACGGACTCGACCAGATCGATGGCGTCGGGTGCCACCGCCATCGTGCCGACCGCCTCCTCGTGGCCCTCGTGGCCCACGTAGACGATGCGGTAGCCCTTGCCGGAGCGCACCTTGACCTCGTGGTGGACCTTGGTGACCAGTGGGCACACCGCGTTGACCACGTAGCTGCCCCGGGCCCTGGCAGCCGCCACCACCTCGGGGGCGGACCCGTGCGCGGAGAGCATGATGGGACGCCCCTCCGGCACCTCGGCGATGTCGTCGACGAAGACCACCCCCAGGTCACGGAACCGGTCGACGACCTGCTGGTTGTGGACGATCTCGTGGTAGCAGTACACGGGCGGCTCGAAGGCCCTGACCATCCAGGCGAGCGCCTTGATCGCCATCTCCACGCCCGCACAGAACCCGCGGGGCGCGGCGAGGAGGACCTTGTCCACGGGCATCGGCCCAGCGTACCCAGGCCCCGCCGTGCTCCTCCCACGGCGGGCACCGATGACCCGGTCAGTAGACTGTGACGCCTGTGTCCGCACCCCGTGTCGTCGCCGTCGCGTCCGGTTCGCCGGCCGCGCGCGTCGGCTTGGTCGAGGGCGACGAGATCCTCTCCATCAACGGTGAGGTGCCCCGCGACCTGCTCGAATGGCGCCAGCTCGTCGACGATGGCGACCTGGCCGTCGAGGTGCGTAGAGGCGGCTTGGACACGCTCGTCGAGGTGGACAAGCGGGCGGGGGAACCGCTCGGGGTCGAGGTGCACTCGGCGCTGTTCGACAAGGTGCGGACCTGCGACAACCACTGCGAGTTCTGCTTCATCTACCAGCTGCCATCCCGCACGAGCGGCGGTGGGAGCGGGGAGCATGTTCTGAGGCGCAGCCTGTACCTCAAGGACGACGACTACCGCCTGTCGTTCCTCTACGGGAACTTCACGACGCTCACCCGCTTCACGGAGGCGGATCTCGAGCGGGTCGTGAGCGAGGGGCTGGGCCCGCTGT
>JBOGHG010000473.1:0-2017 GCA_050744525.1 Acidimicrobiales bacterium
ATGACCGCGGAGACCCTCCGGCTCACGCTGGCGGAGGGCCGGACCGTGTTCTGGAGCCGCAGCCGCCGCGAGGTGTGGCGCAAGGGCGAGACTTCCGGCGACGTCCAGTACGTGCGGTCGGCGCACTACGACTGCGACGGCGACGTGCTGCTGTTCGTGGTGGACCAGCAGGGCGCCGGCGCCTGCCACACGGGCGAGCACTCGTGCTTCTTCCGGGCGTTCGGATCCGGTGCGGGTGACGCTTCCGCTGGCCAGGCAATCGGTCCGGTCGCCGGCATCGGCCAGGCGTCGTGATCGATCCCTCCCGCGATCACTTCCGGTCACTGGCCCGGACCCACACCGTCATTCCCGTGTGGCGCGAGCTGTTGGCCGATCTCACCACTCCGGTGGCCGCCTACGCCCGCCTCGTGGGCCAGGGGACCGGGTTCCTGCTCGAGTCGGTCGAGCACGGCGAGGCTCGCTGGAGCCGCTGGTCGTTCATCGGGCGCAACCCGCTCGCCACGCTGACGGCTCGGGGCCGCACGGTCGACGTGGCCGGGTGGGTGCCGCCGTCGGTCCCGCGCGACCGGGGGATCCTGGCCGCCCTCGAGGCCCTGCTGGGGGTGTGGCGGGCGCCATCGCTCCAGGACCTGCCGCCCCTCCACGGCGGCGTCCTCGGCTACCTGGGCTACGACGTCGTGCGCGAGGTCGAGCGCCTGCCCGACGTCCCCCCGGACGACCTGGGCCACGCCGATGCCGTCGTGTCGGTCATCGGCCAACTGGCCGCCTACGACCACTGGCGTCAACGGGTGGTGCTGATCGACAACGTGGTGGTGCCCGACGACGCCACCGCGGGGCAGCTCGACGCGCTCTACGACGGTGCCGTCGCCCGCCTCGACGAGTTGGCGGCCGACGGCGCGCGCCCGATCGACGAGCCCCTCGTCGAGCCGCCGGCACCGGACGATCCGCTGCCCGACGTGCGTTCCACGATGGGCACCGACCTGTTCGCCAGGGCGGTGGAGGTCGCCCGCGAGCACATCCTGGCCGGGGACATCTTCCAGGTGGTGCTGTCACAGCGCTACGACTTCGACCTCGACGCCGAGCCCTTCGACGTCTACCGGGTGCTGCGCCAGGTCAACCCCAGCCCGTACATGTACTTCGTGCGCCAGCCGGCCACGGCGGGCGGTGGTGGAGCCGGGGCCCGCGGCCTCACGCTGGTGGGGGCATCCCCGGAACCCATGGTGCGGCTGACCGATGGGCGGGTGATCTCCCGGCCCATCGCGGGGACGCGTCGTCGGGGGACAACCGACGAGGACGACGCCCGCCTGGCCGCCGAGCTGCGTGAGCACCCCAAGGAGATCGCCGAGCACGTCATGCTCGTCGACCTGGCCCGCAACGACGTCGGGCGCGTGGTGCGCTTCGGCAGCGAGCGCGTCGACGAGTACCTGACCCTGGAGCGCTACAGCCACGTCATGCACATGACGTCCCAGGTGTCCGGCGAGCTGGCGGGGGGCCGCAGCGCCATCGACGTGCTGCGGGCCACGCTGCCGGCCGGGACCGTGTCGGGCGCCCCCAAGGTGCGGGCGATGGAGATCATCGACGCGCTTGAGCCCACCAAGCGGGGGCCGTACGCCGGCGTGGTCGGCTACCTCGACTTCTCGGGCAACATCGACACCGCCATCGCCATCCGCACCATGGTGATCGACGACGACGGCCGAGCGTCGGTCCAGGCCGGCGCCGGGATCGTCGCCGACTCGGTGCCGGAGCACGAGGACCTGGAGTGCCGCAACAAGGCCCGGGCCCTGCTCGCCGCCGTCCCGGCCGCGCGCCGCATGACCGCGGCCCGTCGTGGCCGCTCGGCCTCGGCGACGACTGTGCCGACCGGCGACTGAGCTCCCCGGTTCTGCGGGGCGCCGGGCACCGGATGCGTCGCGAGGCCGCAGCGTTGACAGAACCGGGGCTCCGCCCGGCGGTGCCAAACTGACGGCATGACCGGTGATGCCCCGATCGACCTCCGCACGACCCTGGGGTGGTTCCC
>JBOGHG010000474.1:0-2013 GCA_050744525.1 Acidimicrobiales bacterium
CGACATCGGCTGGGACGAGGACTCCAGCACCCTGATCGTCGACCGCGACGTCCCCACGTCCGACGGCCTGACGTACGAGGTCACGTCGGCCATCCCCAGGTGGACGGCGGCCGAGCTGAGCGGCGTCGGCGACGCCGACCTGCCGGAGGAGATCGGGCGGCAGTACACGACCCTTCCCGAGTCCGTTCCGCCGGAGATCCGGGAGCTGGCCGAGGCTGTCGTCGGCCGAGCCGGGGCCGACACGCCCTACGACCGGGCGATGGCCCTGCAGGGCTACCTCCGGGGCCCGCCGTTCACCTACGACGACAACGTGGGGCCCGGCGCCGGCACCGACGCTCTGGCCACGTTCATGTTCCAGACCCGGCGTGGCTACTGCGAGCAGTTCGCCGGGTCGTTCGCGGCGCTGGCCCGGGCCGTGGGCCTCCCCACCCGCGTGGCCGTCGGCTTCACGTGGGGCGCGCAGGATCCGGAGGAGCCGACCCTCTACCGGGTGCGCGGCGTCCACGCCCACGCCTGGCCCGAGGTCTACTTCCACGGGTATGGCTGGGTGCCGTTCGAGCCGACGCCCACCCGTGCCCCGGTCCAGGGCGATCAGTGGCTCGGGCTGCCCCCCGGTGGGCTGCAGGACGCCACCGGCGGCGGTAGCCCGAGCGCTCCGGGCGCCGGGTTCGGCGACACCAACGCCGGAGCGCAGGGCGGCGAGCTGGGCGCCGGCGACGACCAGCGGCTCAACGCCGGCCTCCTCGAGAGCGGTGCAACGGGCGAGGCCGGCCAGACCGAGGACTCGGGCCTGCCCGAGGGCGTGCGGAACGCGGGCATCGTCATCGGGTTGGCCATCGTCGCCTACCTGGTGCTGGTCCCGCTGGCGATCGTCGGCAGGCGATTCGTCCGCCGCCGCCGGGCGAGGAGCCCGGCGGACAAGGTGCGGCTCTCGTGGCGCGAGGCCACCGAGCGGGCCGAGGCCGCCGGCGTCCGGTTGCCGGCCTCGCTGACCATCGCCGAGGCAGCCAACCGGCTGGTGGCGGCGGTGCCGCGTTCGGGCGACGCGGTCCAGGGGATGGCCCGCACCATGGAGCGGATCGCCTACGCCGAGGAGGCGCCCACGCCCGACGACGTGGCCACGGCGCGGCGCGCCTGGACCGCGGCGAACGCCGAGGTCAACCAGTGGGAACCCCGGTGGCCGCGGGTGCTCCGCTACGTCGACATCCGCCAACTGCGGCGCCGCGATCGTCGGACGCGGCTGGTCACCCAGCACCACCCGGTGGTGGCCGCCGGGCGCTGAGCCGCCACGCGCGGGGCGGCTCGAAGCGGCTACTCGTCGTCGCGTTCGTCGTCGCGCCGGAAGCGCTCGCGGACTCGCCGCCCGGCGCCGCCGAGGGCCTCGCGCAGCCCGTTGGCGCGCACCGACTTCGAGAGCTGGTCGAGCCCGGCGCGCCCCAGCTTGCGGAGGTTGCGCTCGAACAACAGGGCGCTGCCGAGCATGCAGAGGAAGCCGATGAACGACAGCCAGTAGGAGGTCGACAGCGTGGCGACCAGGAAGACCGCCCCGGCGACCAAGCCGACCACGGCCCATTTCATCCGGCCCACCGTGTGGCGGTAGAGCGTGGTCTCGCTCACCTCACGCGCGAACGAAGGGTCGTCCTCGTAGAACCGCTGAGCGATCTCCTGGAGGATGCGTTCCTCGTCCTCGGATAGCGGCACCGGAACCCCTTGTCGCACGACCGAACCGGCACGATCAAGTGTTCCACAGGCCGCCTGGAACGACAACGCGTGGGCCCATGGGAAAAAGTTCACTCGGATCGCTCGTTCGTTGCTCCCCGCTCGTTCGGACCCCACTGCTGCTCGCCCCGACGGGGCACCTGCAGACCGTGCTCGCCCACCGCCGAGGCCGGGCCGATGGCGCGGTCCCCGAAGCGCTCACGGATGGCGTCGACGGCTCCGCCGGCCTCGTGCCACGAGGGTCCCCAGGCATCCTCGAAGCTGAGCTGTCGGGCGGCGCCGGCCACGAGGCCC
>JBOGHG010000475.1:0-1998 GCA_050744525.1 Acidimicrobiales bacterium
GGCTGGCACAACGGCTGGGCCTCCGCGTGAGCCTGGCGCACACGCCGGGCGGCGGCGTCACGGCGCTGGTGACGCTGCCACAGCACGTCGTCAACGAACGTCGGCTGCCGGCACCCGAGGTGCCGGCGCCGGCGTTCGCCGGTGCGGCGCTCGCCGGGGCGGTGGGATCCGCCGACCCCCCGTGGGGCGTCCAGTTCCACGACGGGGGCGGGGCGTCCCTTGGCCCCCAGACGGCCACCGCGATGGCCGCACCGGTTGCTGCCGCCATCGCCGCGCCAGTCGCGCAGCCTGGGGCACCGTTCGGCGCGCCGGTCTTCGAACCTGCCGCGCCGTTCTGGCAGCCTGCCCCGCCGTTCGCAGCGCCCGACCCGGCACCGGTCACCGCCCCGTCGCCGATGACCGCAGACGGCCTCGTTCGCCGGGTACCGGGCGCGAGCCTGGCGCCTTCGCTCCGCAAGACGTCCGGCGGTGACGGCGCGGCCCCGATCGCGGCCGGGGGCACCACGCCGGCCGACTGGCGGCCCGGCGAGCAGGCGGGATCGATGCTCTCGCGCTTCCAGGCCAACCAGCGCGCGGGGCGGGCCGCAGCGATGACCGCCGCTCCGATCGATCTCGAGACCGACCCGGCAGGGGACGGTCAGTGACCAACGCCCACGACGGGGGGGAGCTCGACTGGCTGATCAACAGCCTCGTCGACCGCATCCCCGGCGTGAGCAGCGCCTTGGTCGTGACGACCGACGGCCTGGTCCTGGCCCACTCCCACCGCATCGCCCGCGACACGGCCGACCAGCTGGCCGCCGTCACGTCAGGCCTCGCCAGCCTCACGGCCGGCGCGGCTCGTTGCCTGGACGCAGGCTCGGTCCAGCAGGTGATCGTCGAGCTGACCCGCGGCTACCTGTTCGTCACCACCATCGGCGACGGATCCGCCCTGGCGCTCATGTGCGGAACAGAGTGCGACATCGGCCTGATCGGCTACGAGATGAGCCTGCTGGTCACCCGCATCGGCCAGGTGCTGACGCCCGCGATGCGGGCCGACGGCCAGGTCATGCCCCCTCGATGAGCATGTTCCCCGACGACCCGCGGCTGGTGCCGTTCTACGCCCTGACCCAGGGCCGTACCCAACCGGACGGGCGCGACCTGCCCTGGGAAACGCTGGTCGTAGCCACCGGCGATGGCCGGGCGGCGCGGCCAGAGCTGCGCTTCGAGCAGGGGCAGATCGTCGACCTGTGCGGTCGCCCGGTATCAGTGGCCGAGATCGCGGCGCACCTCTCGGTACCCCTCGGGGTGGCGGCCGTCCTGGTGTCCGACCTGCACGTCGGCGGCTACCTCGCCGTTCACCGGCCCAGCGTCACCGACAGCGGCAGACCGCGCCGTGAGATCCTGGAACGACTCCTCCACGGCCTGAAGGCGCAGGCATGAGCGCATATCCGGGGGCCGCCGAGGACGCACCGATCCCGGTGAAGATCGTGATCGCAGGCGGCTTCGGCGTCGGCAAGACCACCTTCGTCGGCGCCGCCTCCGAGATCGCGGCGCTCAGTACCGAAGCGGCGATGACCGACCTGTCGGTGGGGGTCGACGACCTGTCGGCGGTGCGCGGCAAGTCCACCACCACCGTCGCGCTCGACTTCGGGCGCCGCACCATCGACGAAGGCATGGTCCTCTACGTGTTCGGGACGCCGGGCCAGGACCGGTTCTGGTTCATGTGGGACGACATCGCCCGGGGGGCGGCCGGGGCGGTGGTCCTGATCGACACCCGCCGCATCGCCGACGGGTTCGGCGCCATCGACTTCTTCGAGGACCGGCGCGTGCCCTTCGTCGTCGCCATCAACCTGTTCGACGACGCCCCGCGCCACCCGCTGGCGTCGGTCCGCGACGCGCTGGCCCTCGCGGTCGATGTCCCGCTGGTCGCCTGCGACGCCCGTGACGGCCGTTCGGTCGTACCGGTGCTCGTCACGCTCGTCGAGCACGCCCTGGTCCGGTCGATGGCCGGGGCCTAGC
>JBOGHG010000476.1:0-1994 GCA_050744525.1 Acidimicrobiales bacterium
CCGCTGCGAGGCCAAGGGCCGGGCCCACGCCCTGGTCGCGGCCCTCCACCCGGGCACCCAGATCGCGTCGCGCCTGGTGCCCGAGGGCGCGGGCGAGCTCTGGAAGCAGAAGCGGCAGGCGCTGGGGCCGGTGCGGCAGCGGGTGACCCTGCTCGAGGCGGCGGCCGCGTCCGGTGACGACGGGGTCCTGCCCCAGCTCCACGCGGCGTACCGCGAGCTGTTCCACATCGTCCACGCCAAGGGGGTCGCGACGGCGTTCGCGGCCGACCCGGCGGCGGACGGGGCGTCGGCCGGTGTGCCGACCCGGCGGCTGACGGGCGGGCCCGATCCGGCGCTGGCGCACGACGGATCACCCGACCGTGCCGGCCAACCGCCGCAGCTCAGCGTGACGATGCCGGTCTGGAGCCGCACGCCCGAGCTGGCCGACATGGCCCGCCGGACGATCGAGCGGGTCTGGGAGGTCGCCCGGGTGCCGACCGAGGTGGTGGTCGTCGACAACGGCTCGCCGGTCGAGGTGCCCCTCGCCGCCCGGGTGTACCGCTACCCCGAGAACCGGGGCGTGGCGGTGGGCTGGAACGCCGGGATCCGCCTGTCGTCGGGGCCAGTGGTGGCGGTGCTCAACAGCGACTGCCGGGTCGAGCCCGGGTGGGACGAAGCGCTGCTCGACGCAGGCACCGACGGCCGCCGCATCGCGTTCCCGTACACCGACCACTGCGACGGGCGGGGGTTCATCCGGCCCGACCAGGGGGGCACCGCGGGGTGGTGCTTCGCGCTGTCCCGGGAGCTGTACGGCGAGATCGGGCCGTTCGACGAGTGGTTCAGCCCGGCGTTCGGCGAGGACACCGACTACTGGCACCGGGCGTGGGAGCTGGGCGTCGAGCTGTCGCCGGTCCCGGCGGCCCGGGTCGTGCACGCGCGCCGGACGAGCCAGCGGGCGGGGGCCGACCTGCTGCTGCAGGCCCACCGCTACAAGTACGGCTGGAAGCACGGCGTCGACCCGCACCGGGCGCCGCCCTACTACCACCGGGAGATCGTCGACTACCAGCCCAAGCCCAAGTGGATGCGGGTCCGCTCCGGACCCGACCGGCCGCGGGTGTTCTGCATCGGGCACAACAAGACCGGCACGTCGTCGTTCCACGCGGCGATGGAGGTCCTGGGACTTTCGAGCCTCCACTGGGGCGGCCCCGGGATCAACCAGGCGGTCCGGGCGGCGCTCGACGAGGGGCGTCCCCTGCTGTCGGGCATCGACCCCGGCTTCGACGCCTTCTCCGACATCGGGCTGCTGAGCACGCACTTCGACAAGGTCGACGAGCAGTACCCGGGCAGCCGGTTCCTGCTGACGGTGCGGTCCCTCGAAGAGTGGATCGACAGCCGCCGACGCCACGTCGAGCGCAACATCGCCCGCCGCGCCGCCGGCGACTACGACGGCGGCTTCGTCACGGTGGACGAGGAGCTGTGGCGGGAGCAGTGGCAGCGGCAGGTCGGGCGGGCCCGGCGCTACTTCGAGGGCCGCCGCGATTTCCTCGAGGTCGACCTCACCGCCGGCGGCGGGTGGGGGCCGCTGTGCGAGCTCCTCGAAGTGCCCGAACCGAGCGAGCCGTTCCCCTGGGCGAACCGCGACCGAGCCAGGGACCCGGACGGGTGCTGACGGGGGGCGCCGTGACGGGGCCTGCGGGTCAGGTCTGCTCCTTGGCGCTGATGCTCCTCCTCGTGTCGCCAGCATGCGTGCGCGCGGGTCACGCTGTCGACCGTCCCTCCACGCTCGGTGACATCCAAGAGCGCTCGGTCCCTGGTCCCATCGAGCCCGGGTTCCGCGGGCAGGCGTACCCGGTACCGGTCGACCCACGGGCCAGCACGGACCCGAACGCCGTCCCGGTGACATTGCGTGACGAGAACGGCGACGTCGTCGGTTCCGACGCCGTCCGTGCGGGGGAGCCGCGACTGGTCGAGGCGCTCCAGGGACGGTCGGATCACCTGGTTGCCATCCCCTGGGG
>JBOGHG010000477.1:0-1990 GCA_050744525.1 Acidimicrobiales bacterium
CGCTAGTGCGATGGTCACGGCACTAGCGTGCGGCGCCGATGCCCGTGGTCATAGCCATCGACGCCGGGACGACCGGGGTGCGGAGCTTCGCGGTGCGGGAGGACGGGTCCCCGGCGGGGTACGCGTACCGCGAGTTCCCCCAGCACTTCCCCCGGCCCGGGTGGGTCGAGCACGATGCGCGCGACATCTGGGACGCGACCAGCGCCACGCTGGGCGAGTTGATGACCGGGCTCGACGGCGAGCCGGTGGCCGCGTTCGGGATCACCAACCAGCGGGAGACGGCGGTGGCATGGGATCGGCGCACCGGCCGGCCCTTGCACAACGCGCTGGTTTGGCAGGACCGCCGCACCGCGGGCCGCTGCGACGAGCTGCGCGAAGCGGGGCACCTGGACCGCGTGAGGGCCACCACCGGGTTGGTGCTCGACCCCTACTTCTCGGCCACCAAGTTCGAGTGGCTTCTCACCGAGGGCGGCGTGCCGTCCGGCGTCGACGGTCCCGACACCGCGCTCGGCACGGTCGACAGCTGGCTGGTGTGGAACCTGACCGGGGGCCCGAACGGGGGCGTGCACGCCACCGAGGCCTCCAATGCCAGCCGCACGCTGCTGTTCGACATCGGGGACCTCGCCTGGTCACCCGAGCTGGCCGAGCTGTTCGGGGTGCCGATGGCGGCCCTGGGCGAGGTCCGGTCCTCGTGCGGGCGCTTCGGCGTGACCGCCGGGGCGCTGCCCGTCCCCAGCGGCATCCCCGTGTCGGGTGTGCTCGGCGACCAGCAGGCTGCCCTGTTCGGGCAGGCGTGCCTGGTCCCCGGCCTCACCAAGAACACGTACGGCACCGGGAGCTTCGTGCTCATGAACGTGGGCGAGACGTGCCCCGAACCCGTGGAGGGCGTGCTCACGACCGTGGCCTGGACAATGGAGGGCCGGCCCGGGGCGATCTACGCGCTGGAGGGCGCGATCTTCGTCACCGGCGCCGCCGTCCAGTGGCTGCGCGACGGGCTCGGGCTGATCGCTGACAGCGCCGAGATCGGGCCCCTGGCGGCGACGTGCGACGACACGGGGGGCGTGGTCGTCGTGCCTGCGTTCACCGGGCTCGGCAGCCCGTGGTGGGACCCCTATGCCCGCGGGACCATCCTGGGCATCACCCGGGGGACCACACCGGCCCACCTCGCCCGCGCCGTGGTAGAGGCGATGGCGTACCAGACCCGCGACGTGGTCGACGCCATGTCGGCGGCGTCGGGCCAGACGATCCCGGAGCTGCGCGCCGACGGCGGCGCCTCGGCGATGGACCTGCTCCTGCAGATCCAGGCCGACCAGCTACAGGTCCCCGTGGCCCGCCCGATCGTGCAGGAGACGACTGCGCTGGGCGCCGCCTACATCGCCGGCCTTGCCGAGGGCGTGTGGGCGTCACCCGACGAGGTGGCGTCACGCTGGGCGCTCGACCGCCGCTTCGAGCCCCGCCTTCCGGCGTCCGACGCCGACAGCAGCTACGACCGCTGGCGCCGTGGCGTCGAGCGGTCGCGGGCGTGGGCCACGTGACGCGGCCCGGACTGGGCGCCCGCCACGTCATGCGGCGTCGCCGAAGCGAGGCGATGCGCGGGTCGGTGGGCCCGGGGGCTTCGAGTCCTCGGGCTCAGTAGCGACCTCGCGGTCGACGGCAGGGCCGACCGTGCGCTTCGGACTCGGGTCGTCGCACGCGGGGTCTCGCGATCGGTCAACGGGATGGCGGGGATCGCCGGGAGGGACCATCGGTCTCTTGCCGGTGCCCGGCACCAGCGCCCAGCCGTGATGGCTCTTGAGGTAGTGGTGGTGGCCGCAGAGCCGGTCGAGGTTGGGGAGCTCGGTGACCTGGTCATCGGCCCACGGGAGGCGGTGGTCGGCCTCGACGCCGATCGTGCTGGAGCAGCCTCGAACGTCGCAGCACGGCGAGCTCCACAGCAGGGCGATGCGTTGCGCCGCTGTGGGCCCACGGCCGAGGTGCGTGACGTTGGCGA
>JBOGHG010000478.1:0-1982 GCA_050744525.1 Acidimicrobiales bacterium
GGTCCCGCCGCCGACGGTGGCTGGTGGGCGCTGGGCATGCGACGACCCCGGCCCGAGGCGGTCCTCGGCGTCCCCACCGGCCGGACCGACACCGGCGCCCGACAGGCGGCCCGGCTCGCGGAGCTGGGCCTGCGCACGGGGCTGCTCGACCCGCAGATCGACGTCGATACCTGGCCCGACGCCGTCGCCGTAGCCAACCGGGCTCCGGGCACGCGGCTGGCCGCCGTCGTGGTATCGCTGGCGGCGGAGCTCATACCGGCGGCCTCCGGGACCAGGCCGTGACCTCGCTCGTCGGGGCCGGCGGCGAGGCGCTCGAGCTGCCGGTGGACCGTTGGCACGGGCCGCCGGACGAGGTCGAGCTGGCGCTCCTCGACGGCCTGCCGGATCCCGTGCTCGACGTCGGCTGCGGGCCGGGACGCATCGTCGCCGCGCTCGGCGCCGTCGGGCGTCCGGCGCTCGGCGTCGATCCCAGCCCGGCGGCGGTGGCCGAGGCCCGGCGACGCCGAGCACCCGTCCTGGCCCGGTCGGTGTTCGGTCTGCTGCCCGGTGAGGGCCGTTGGGGCACCGTGCTGCTGCTCGACGGCAACATCGGCATCGGCGGCGATCCGGAGGCCCTGCTGACCCGCGCAGGCCACCTCGTCCGGCCCGGCGGCCAGGTCGTGGCCGAGGTCGAGCCACCCGGTGCCGCCACCCGATCGATGACGACGCGCCTCGAGTCCGCCCGAGGAGTGAGCCCATGGTTCGCGTGGGCGAGGGTCGGCGCCGACCGGTTCGAGGCGCTGGTGACCACCGCCGGGCTGCAGGCCATCGGCCTGGACGTCGTCGGCGCGCGCTGGTTCGGCCGGGCCGTGCGGTCGTGATGCGCCCGCGTCCCCGAACCCCCGGCCAGCCGAGCGAGTTGCACGACGTGCGCAGCGCCGCCTGGTTGGGCCTCGCGCTCGGTGTCACGTTCGGCACGTGCTTCATGACCGGCCTGTGGTCGCACCTGGCGCAGGACCCCCCGTCGTGGTTCACGTACCCTGCCCGCCCCGCCGGTCTGTACCGCGTCACGCAGGGTCTGCACGTGGCGAGCGGGATGGCGGCGATCCCGCTGCTGCTGGCCAAGCTTTGGGTGGTCCATCCCGCCCTCCTCGAGTGGCCACCGGCCCGGTCGGTGCTGCACGCCGTCGAGCGGCTGGCGCTGGTGCCGCTGGTCGGAGGGGGCCTGTTCCAGGTGCTCTCCGGCACCCTCAACGTCGCCCAGTGGTACCCGTGGTCGTTCTTCTTCCCGCGGGCGCACCTCTGGGTGGCGTGGATCACGATCGGCGCCCTGATCGTCCACGTCGGCGCCAAGGCTGCCGCCGCCCGAGACGCGGTGCGGCGGCAGCCGCGGGCGGCGGGGGTCCCGCGGGTCGCGGGGGTCGTACAGGCGGCGGACGACCGGCGGGCGTTCCTGGGCGGGGTCGCGGCCACGTCGGTGGGCCTGGTGGTGGCTACGGCGGGCGGCACCGTGTCCGCCCTGAGCCCGGTATCCGTGCTCGCCCAGCGGCAGCCCGGCGTGGGCCCCCAAGGGGTCCCCGTCAACAAGTCGGCGGCCGCCGCCCGGGTGACTGACCTGGCCCGCGACCCCGCGTACCGGCTGGTGGTCGAAGGGGCGGTCGACCACCGTCTGGAGCTCAGCCTGGATGACCTGCGAGCCCTACCCCAACGTGAGGCGAGACTGCCGATCGCGTGCGTCGAGGGGTGGAGCGCCTCGGCCCGCTGGCGGGGCGTGCCGGTGCGCGACCTGCTGGCGCGGGCGGGAGCGGCGGCGGATGCCGAGGCCACGGTCGAGTCGCTGCAGCCGACCGGGCGCTACCGGACCGCGCACCTCGACACCCACCAGGCGGCGGACGGGGACTCGCTGCTGGCCGTCGATCTCGACGGCGAACCGCTGCACATCGACCACGGCTTCCCGGTCCGCCTGATCGGGCCGAACCGCCCGGGCGTGCTGCAGACCAAGT
>JBOGHG010000479.1:0-1976 GCA_050744525.1 Acidimicrobiales bacterium
GCCGGCGCCGGCCTCCGCCTGTTGCGGGTCGACCGGCCGGTGTGCTGCATCCCCCAGCTGGCCATCCACCTGGACCGGGACGTGACCACCAAGGGCCTGATCGTCGACGCCCAGCATCACCTGGCCCCGATCTGGGGCGTCGCCGCGGGCCCTGCCCCGGTCGAGGGTGAGTTCCGGGCGTTCGTGGCCGACGAACTGGGCGTCGACACCGACGACGTGCTCTCGTGGGACCTGATGCTCCACGACCTGGCGCCCGGGGCGCTGGTCGGGCGGGACGACGAGCTGATCGGGTCGGCGCGGCTCGACAACCTCGCCTCGTGCTGGGCGGCGGTCGAGTCGCTGTGCGACGTGTCGGATCCGCTCGGCGACCAGGGGTACGGGCTGGTCGTCTGCCTATTCGACCACGAGGAGATCGGGTCGACCTCCGATCGGGGGGCGGCGTCGTCGCTCCTGCCGAGCGTGCTGGAGCGCATCGTGTCGGCCGGGGGCGGCGACCGCGACACATTGCACCGGGCGTTGGCGCGCTCGGCTTGCCTGTCGGCCGACATGGCCCACGCCACCCATCCCAACTACGCCGACCGCCACGATCCGCAGCACCAGGTGGCGCTCAACGGCGGGCCGGTGGTCAAGGTCAACGCCAACGTCCGCTACGCCACCGACGCCGCCGGCAGCGCCCTGGTGGCGCTGGCGGCCGAGCGCGCCAAGGTCCCGCTGCAAGCCTTCGCCATGCGCAGCGACCTTCCCTGTGGGTCGACGATCGGGCCGGTCACGGCCGCCCGCCTCGGCATCACCACCATCGACGTCGGCATGCCGCAGCTGGCCATGCACGCCGCCCGTGAGCACGCCGGCAGCCACGACCCCGCCGCCTATCAGTCGCTGATGGCGGCGTTCCTGAGCCCCGGCTGAGCGCTGTGGACGCCCACGAGGCCCGCACGGTGCTCGAGGTGGCGGAGGGCGACGGCTGGGACGCCGTGCGGGCCTCGTACCGCCGCCTGATCCGCGCCGCGCATCCCGATCGGGCCGGGGGAACGACCCGGGCCGCCGCCCGATTGAACGAGGCCTACACGGTCCTGAGCCGTGCACGGCGCCAGGGATCGTCGGTGGGGACCGGCGCGGCACCCGCGGGGACGCCCCGCCCGCCGGGCCCACCTCCCCCACCTCCCCCACCCCGGATCGGCAGCGCGGTCGTCGGTGAGGACACGCTGCTGCTGGCCGCCCCGCCGCCGGAAGCATTCGCGCTGCTGCTCGAAGCCGGCCACCGGATCGGCTCGGTCAGCTACGTCGACCGGAGCTGCGGCATCTTCGAGGTCATCGTGCACCAGGCGGGCGAGACCTGCTCCCTGCTCGTGACCCTCCAGGGCCGCGGCCACGGCAGCGAGGTGGTCTTCGCCCTGGAGTCGCTCGAGCGGGCCGCCAGCCTGTCCCCCGAGCCCTACGCGCGTCGCCTGGCGGAGATGCTTCGTTAGAGTCTTTCAGCGTGTCCGACCTGCCGACCACCGACGAGGAGTGGCGCGAGCGACTCGACCCCACGCAGTTCGACGTGACCCGGCGCGGTGGCACCGAGCGGGCGTTCACCGGGATCTACTGGGACGAGAAGGGCGAGGGCACCTATCGCTGCGTGGCCTGCGGCCAGGCGCTGTTCTCGTCGGACACCAAGTACGACTCGGGCACCGGGTGGCCCAGCTTCTGGGAACCACTGAAGAGCGACGCGGTCGAGACCGTCACCGATGCCAGCCACGGCATGATCCGCATCGAGGTCCGCTGCTCCCGCTGCGGCTCCCATCTCGGGCACGTCTTCGAGGACGGGCCGCAGCCCACCGGCCTCCGCTACTGCTTGAACTCGGCCGCCCTCGACCTCGACCGGGCCGAGTAGCCGACTTCCGTCACAGGCCGAGGCGGGGGCGCAGTTCGGCCCACAGCGACCGGTAGGCGCGGGCGGCCCGGCTGTGGGGGGCGCTGACGACAACCGGCGAGCG
>JBOGHG010000480.1:0-1968 GCA_050744525.1 Acidimicrobiales bacterium
TGTGCAGGGAGTGCGCGCCGATTGTCAGGCTGTGCGGGGTGGGGCGGCGGGTGAGGCCGTGGGCGCCCACGAGCAGGTCGCCGTCGCGTTCCAGCTGGCCGTGGTCCTCGAGCCAGGCGACCGCGTGAGCGACACCGAGGGTTTCGCGGCTTACGGCCTCGGCGACGTCGGCCACTCGCGGTGCTCCCCCGGCGAGGAGTGCTGCGAACGCGTGGCGCTGGAAGGCGGCGACGGCGGCCTGTGGGTCGGCGGGGGGACAGCTGGCGGGAGTGTCGGTCATGGCGGCGGTCCTTGTGGGTCAGTAGCGGATGAGGGTGCCGTCGCGGCGGGCTTTGCGGTCGGCGCGGTGGAAGGCCACCGCACCGAGGGCCAGCCAGCCGGCGGCGAGGGTGACCATCCACACGAGGCCGCCGTCGCCACCGACGGTGAGACCGTGGCCGTCGAGCAGGATCGAGCGGGCGGCGGTGATGGGGTGAGTGAGGGGCAGAAGCCGGCCGACGGCGGCAATCCAACCGGGCATGTCGTCGAGGGCGACCATCATCCCGCCGGCGAAGAACACGATGATCAGCAGCGTGTCGTTGAGCATCTCGACCCGCTTCCAGATCAGGGTCAGCGCGCCGATGACGAGCGAGTAGCCGACGCTGCCGACGACGAGGAAGCCGACGGGCGCGAGCACGGCGGGGTCCCAGTCGAGATCGACGCCCACGGTCAAGGCGACCACGGCGTAGAGGGTGCCGACCACGGCGAGGGTCTCGAGCAGCGAGGCCAGCAGCCGGCCCGCGGCGGCGACGACCCAGGAGGGCAGGGGGCTGAGGTAGACCTGTTCGAGGGTGCCGGTCTGGATCTCGCCCAGCAGCCGCCAGAACAGCTTCTGGGCCTGCAGGTAGAAGAACATGCCGAGCACGAAGCCGACGAGCAGCCAGCCGGTGCGGCGGTCGTCGAAGGTCCACTCGAAGTGGCCGGTGACGATGTCGTCGCCTTGGCCGGCGACGGCGGCGAACAGCAGGAACAGGGGCACGAACATGGCGAGTTCGAGGAGGATCTGCTTGCGTTCGTCCCACCCGAAGCGCAGACCCTTGTCGATCTCGTTGCCGATGGCGACGACGGTGGCGCGCCGCGACATCGCCACGGGCGCTGCTGGCGCGGCAGTGGTGGTCATGGTCCCAGCCTCCCGTCCCGGCGGGCCCGGCCGGTCTGCCACTGGTAGGCGGCCCAGCCGGCGGCGGCCGACAGCACGGTGTGCAGCACGAGCCAGCCGAGCGCCCCGGTGCCCCATAGGTCGGCGAGGGAGTCGCCGTCGACCAGGATGCGGCGCAGGGCGCCGATCCCGAGTGTCGTCGGGGCCAGCTTGGCGATCAGTTCGAGCCTGTGGGGGAACAGCTCGGTGGGCACGATGGTGCCGTTGACGGCCAGGATCGTCATGTCGACGATGTGCACGAGTGCCCCGATGCCGGGGTAGGTGAAGCTGACGGCGGCGAGCAGCAGGGCGAACCCGGCGATGCCGGACAGCAGGAGTCCGAAGGGGACCAACGCTTGCCAGCTGGCCG
Organism: Acidimicrobiales bacterium; assembly: GCA_050744525.1. GTDB lineage: Bacteria > Actinomycetota > Acidimicrobiia > Acidimicrobiales > VFJN01 > DASQUK01. Next base: position 1,548 of record JBOGHG010000480.1, read on the forward strand.
GGTAGTCGACGTGCCAGCCGACGAGCACGATGGCGGTCACCACGGCGGCGGCCAGCACGGCCTCGGTCATCGCCGCGGCGAGCCGCCCGACCGCGAGCTGCCAGGGGTGCAAGGGACTCAGGTGGATCTGTTCGAGGGTGCCGGCGTTGCGTTCCTCGAGGATGCCGGCGACCATGCGCATCACGGCGACGTAGGTGGCGACGTAGGCGAACATCGCCGGCGCGGTGTCCGCCACCAGGTCCTCGAGGATGGCGCCGCCCCCCACGAAGTACTGGAACACCAGGTAGGTGACGAGCAGGCCGAGCAGCAGTGGTGGCAGGGTCGCCCGGTAGGCCCACACGAGGCGCAGCCCTTTGCCGGCCTCGTTGGCGATCATCCGGACCTGCGACGGGCTGCGGGCCCGGTGGTCGGTCGTGTCCCG
>JBOGHG010000481.1:0-1965 GCA_050744525.1 Acidimicrobiales bacterium
AGCAGCTGCCCTTCAACCACCGCGCCGTCATCGTCCTGCGCTTCTACCACGACCTCACCGAGCAGGAGATCGCCCAGCTGATCGGGTGCCGCCCAGGCTCCGTCGGCCCCTGGATCCAGCGCGGTCTCCGCAAGCTGCGAAAGGCCCTGGCATGAACCAGCTCGAGGATCGACTCACCAGTCTGCTCGCCCGCAGCGGAGCGGCGATCGAGGTGCGGCCCGACGTCGATCGGGTCCTGGCCGCCGGGCGGCGGGTCGAGCACGAGTTGCATGACGACCGGGACGCGTCCACCCGGTCCCGGCGGCGGCGACTCCTCCCCGCGGCGGCGCTGACCGTGGCAGTGGCGCTAGTGGGCGCCGCCGCCCTCGTGCTGGGGGAGGGCCGCCACGGCCCGGGCACCTCGGGCACCGGGCCTGCCGACATCGTCACCGTCGGCGACCCGCCCGACGGATGGCTCGTGCCCGCCTGGGTGCCCGAGGGCATGCAGCCCTGGACCGTCGAGTGGCACACCCGCCCCGGGGCGCCGCCGACCGTTGTCCCTCAGCTGTTCGGCGACCCGGACGAGGGCCGGGCCATCTTCGTCACAGCGTCCTTCTACGAGGTGCGCGCCGACATGGCCCGCGAGGTCACCGTCCGCGGGCAGACCGGCCAGGCCGGGCCCAGCTGGAACGTCGAGGAGAAGGACATGGGCGACGCCATCGCCTGGGACGAGCGCGGCACCACGCTCACCGCGCTCTACACGGGGATGAGCACCGACGAGGCGATCGCCGCCCTCGATGCCCTGGCGTGGCGCTCGGACGATCCGGCCGACGGGTTCGCCCTCCGGTCCGGCGGCTCGTTGCCGCTCCGCGCCGAGGCCAGCCGCCAGCCGTCGGTCGGCCGTGACGCCACCCTCGTCTACAGCGACGGACCGCCCGACCGGGCCGGCGACCAGCGCCGGCCCAGTCTGGAGGTCCACACCTCGACCGGCGACACCGTCCCCGGCCGCTACCTGGAGGCGTGGTACGAGCAGGGACCCGCCGCAGGCGGCGGCGAACGTCCGCTCACCAGCGTCGACGAGGACGGGCACCGCCTGAGCGTCCTGTGGCCCGACGGCCGGTCGATCGACGTCTGGGCGATCGGCGCCGCGCCGGGCCGCGAGGTGCTGCAACAGGTCGCGGACTCGCTGACGATCGCGACCGCGGCCGACATGGCGGCGCTGCGCGGCGACGCCGAGGCCGCCACCGGAGCCCTCCCCGTGGTGGCCTCGGAAGCGAGCCGGATCGGCACGGTGGAGGTCCACGGCGACGGTGGCTTCCTCCGGCTCTGCCTCAGCGGTCCGGCCCAGCCCGGACCGAGCTGCCCGGTGGACGCGGTCGGCGGCGGCTGGTCTATCGACGGGGCCGCGGTCGTGACTGCCGAGTGGACCATCGATGGCACGTGGTACGTCGTCGTGGCATCGACGGGCGAGCCGCCGCAGATCGTCGGCGGGCACGACCCGAGCCGCTCACCCGACGCCGGCGAGCTCCCGGCCGACACCGCCACATCCCGCGACTGGACCATCCGCCTGGTCCAACCCGCCCCCGAGATCGCTCAGGTCTGCGTCAGCACCCCCGGAGCCATCGCCTGCGGTCACCACCGGCCCAGCTGACGTCCCGTTCTGTCTGTTGGAAGGCGGCGACGGCGGTCTGCAGGTCGGTGGGGGGACAGCTGGCGGGAGTGTCGGTCATGGCTGTCGTCCTTCGGGGTCAGTAGCGGATGAGGGTGCCGTCGCGGCGGGCTTTGCGGTCGGCGCGGTCGAAGGCCAGTGCGCCGAGGGCGAGCCAGCCGGCGGCGAGGGCGACCATCCACACGAGGCCGCCGTCGCCGCCGGCGGTGAGGCCGTGGCCGTTGAGCAGGATCGAGCGGGCGGCGGTGATCGGGTGAGTGAGGGGCAGAACCCGGCCGACAGCGGCGATCCAACCGGGCATGTCGTCGAGGGCGACC
>JBOGHG010000482.1:0-1955 GCA_050744525.1 Acidimicrobiales bacterium
TGGCCCGGCGGGTGTGCTCGGAGTCGAGCAGCTGCTGAGCGGTCCGCCAGATGCGATTGCCGTGCCGGTCGAACTGCATGGCGGCGACACGGTCGACGGCTTCGCGGCGGCGGTTCTCGCCGACCCGCTCTGGCGGAGTCGGTTATTGGAACTGTCGGAATGCCTTCTTCTTCTGGGGTGCGCGGGCGAGCTAGCGGTGGGGTTGCTGGCCGGTCGGGCGGACGACGATCTCGTTGATGTCGACCTCGGCGGGCTGTTCGAGAGCGAACATGACAGTGCGTGCGACGTCGCCGGGGGCGAGCTTGGGTTCGCCGGCGCGATCGGGCGCGGCCAGCCCGGCGTCGGTGAGGCCGGGCTGGATGAGGGTGACCCGTACGCCGGTTGTGGTGGCTTCGGCGCGGATCGACTGGGCGATGGCGGTGACGGCCCATTTGGTGGCGGAGTAGAGGTTCCCGGGAACGGTGATCCGGCCGGCGACCGATCCTGTGAGAACCAGGTGTCCGCGTGCGCTGGCCAGATGGGGCAGAGCGGCGCGGGCGGTCAGCGCTGTGCCGTAGACGTTGGTCAGCACCATCTCGCGCCACTGCTGTGGGGTGCCGGTCGCGTGCAGGAAGGACGTGGGGGTGAACGTGCCGGCGTTGGCGAACACGGCGTCGAGGCGGCCGAAAGCGGTCAGGGCGAGCGCGGGAAGTGCGCTGACCTGGTCCCAGTCAGTGATATCGCAGCGGCAGGCGCGGGCGGCTGTGGGGCCTCCGAGCGTGGCGGCGAGCTCGTCGATGGCGCGCTGGGTGCGCGCGGCAAGCACCAGGCGCCAGCCCCGTTCGGCGGCCAGCCGCGCGGTGGCCGCGCCGATGCCGGAGGAAGCGCCGGTGATCAGGAGGACGGGTTCGGTCATGTCTGTCAGCGGCTCCGGTCAGGTCGGGCTGTTGGGTTCGGGCTCTCGGCGGCTGATGTCGGCGGCGTAGGTGGTCCAGTCGCCGTTGCTGGCGCGTTGCCAGGCGACGGCGACGCTGATGTGGATGCCGAGCATGCGTGCGAGGAGAGCGGCGGGGAGTTTGGTGGCGAGCTGGAAGAGCGCGCTGGAGCGGGCTTGGGTGGTGTGGAGCCCGATCTGGCGGAGGCGTTCGGCCATCCGGAAGGCGCTGATCGGTCGGCCGGGTTGGCCGCCGGGGAACAGGGTGCGTGACCTTCTGGGCTCCCTGGTCGCAGAGCTTGTCGATCAGCCGCAGCACCGACGGAACCGGGGTCTCGGCGCCCGCGCCGGTGAGCAGCTCGGGTCGCTCCTGGAGTGCCCAGGCCAGCGGGCGACGCTGGCCCGCCCGGCTGGTGACCGCGGCCACGGCGGCGACCACTGTCTCGGATCGGAGCATCGGATCGACGGCCAGGACCACGTCAGCCACGATGTCTGCGGGGTCGCGGCAGTCGTCGGGTGGGCAGCGAACGCAGCGGGGTTCTCCATCCCGGTCCCTGCAGGCGACCCTTCGGGTACGCCCGCAGATCGCGCACGGCTCCGGTTTGGGACCGCAGACACCGCAGTACCAGTCCTCGCCGCGACGCTGAAGGGTGCGCAGCTGCTTGTCGCAGTCGGCGCAGACCGGCGCTGTGATGTGCGTCGCGCCCGCTGCACGAAGGGCAATGAGCAGGTCTCCCGCGACGCGGGGTGCCGGGGATCGGCCATCGGCCAACAGAGCCGGCCTGTCCACCAGGGCTTGGGCGAGGCGGCGTTGCTTGGCGCGGCCTCCCGCGACCGCCGTCACGGTGTCCCGGATCAACGAGCGGTCCAGTGTCGGCTCGGCGCCGGCGACGAGGTGAACGACGACCCCGAGGGGCACCTCGAGCCGGGTGGTCGTCACCGGTCAGCCGCCGGCAGAGGTGATGCGGGCTCGTTTGGGGCGCAGGTCACCGACGCCGGCTTCCTCGCCGCTGGCCGTCCTGGTCTTTCGCGTCTGGCCGGG
>JBOGHG010000483.1:0-1949 GCA_050744525.1 Acidimicrobiales bacterium
CGGAAACCACCGTTTGTTGTACAGTGGTTTCATGATCTCACCTCGGTACAACGACGTCGACGTCGAGCTCGTGAGATCGTTCGCCAACACGGTCGACGTGGAGGACGGCACCGACCGGCTGGCGTCGATCGAGGAGTTCCGCAGCTGGCTCCGCGACCAGGACCTCGACGGCGCCCACCAGCCCATAGGCGACGACGATCTCGCCCTGGCCCGCGACCTGCGCCGAGCGCTGCGGGCCGAGATGGCCTCGCATCACGACGGCGTGCCCGATCCCGCCGCCCGGGCGACCCTCGACCGCCTCGCGGCCGACCTGCCGGTCCAGATCGTGCCCTCGACCGGCGCCCTCGAACCGGTTGCCCGGGGGTCCCGCGGCGCCCTGACCCGGGTCCTGGCGTCGACGCACAGCCTGGTGGGCGCCGGGGTCTGGAACCGGCTCAAGGTCTGCCCCGACGACGACTGCGCGTGGGCGTTCTACGACGAGTCCCGCAACCGCTCCCGCCGCTGGTGCTCCATGGACGTCTGCGGCAACCGCCAAAAGGTTCGCGCCTATCGCGACAGACTCGGCGAGTGACCGATCCCATGCCCGCGGGGCTGAGCGCCGCCGACGAGTCCCACCACGCCCCCGGTGAGGGCGACTGGTGGGGCGAGTCGTGGTACTTCGACTTCGCCACTCATGACGCCACGCTCGGCGGCTACGTGCGCCTGGGCCTCTATCCCAACCAAGCGGTGGCCTGGTACTGGGCCTGCGTGGTGGGCGAGGGTCGGCCGCTGGTGACGGTGGTCGACCACGACGTCCGTCCGCCCCGCCCTCCCTCGCTCGAGGTCCGCGCCGAGGGCCTGTGGGCCGACCACAACATCGAGACGCCGTTCGACCACGTCTCCCTCGGCTGCGAGGCGTTCGCGCTGGGGCTGGACGACCCCGCCGCCATGTACGACGGGCGGCCGGTCGGTGACCGGGTGCCCTTCGGGCTCGACCTCGAGTGGGAGACCGATGGCGCCGCCTACCTCTACCCCCCGGGCACGACCCGCTACGAGGTCCCGTGCCGGGTCCACGGCGAGGTGCTGGTGGGCGACGAGCGCATCGAGCTCGACGCCATCGGCGAGCGCGACCACTCCTGGGGCACGCGCGACTGGTGGACGCTCGGTTGGACCTGGTCCGCGGGCTGGCTCGACGACGGCACCCGCTTCCACGGCACCGCCGTCCGGCTCGGAGACGACGTGGTGCCCTATCACCCCGGCTTCGTCCAGGCGCCGGGGGCGCCACTGGCCGGCGTCGGGCACACCGCGGCGAGCTGCGTGGCCGGCGACCACGGCTTCCCCACGTCGGCGGCAGTCGGCTACGACGACCTGCGCCTCGACGTGGACCCGGTGGCGTTCGCCCCGGTCCTCCTGGAGGACGGCACGGGACGGGTGTCGCGTTTCCCGCGGGCGCTGTGCCGGTTCCGTGACGCCGCCACGGGGAGGACGGGCACCGGCTGGGCCGAATGGAACCAGCCGCAGTAGGGGCTCGGCGGCAACTCGGCTCGCTGCGCCGGAGAAGGAGGCGGGGCAGCGGGTGGCGCTGAGGATGCGGGGCCGCTGTCGGCGCCTAGCAGGCGCCGGCGGCGGTAGGCCCCGCACCGGAGGCGACAGGACCCGCAGCTCCGCCGGGAGTACCCTCTGCGGATGCTCGCACGAGTGGTCGCCGCTGGGGGCATCCTCGACCCGCAGAGCCTCATCGACGACGTCGGTCTCCTGGGGATCTTCGCGGTCGTCTTCGCGGAATCGGGAATGTTGGTCGGGTTCTTCCTGCCGGGCGACTCACTGCTGTTCACGGCCGGTTTCCTGGCGTCGGGACCGTCGAGCGTCGACGAGGCCCTGCACCTGCCCCTCGGCTGGCTGCTGATCGGCACGTTCATCGCCGCCGTCGCCGGCGACCAGGTGGGCTACGTCATCGGCCGGCGGGCGGG
>JBOGHG010000484.1:0-1941 GCA_050744525.1 Acidimicrobiales bacterium
TCGACAGACCACGAGCCGAGCCGCCGCGGTCCGCCGGGCCCAAGCCTCGCGTCGAGTCGCCGGTGGACGGCGGCCCGCCCGCGCTAGCCGCCCGCGCTAGCCGCCCGCGCTAGCCGCCCGCGCTAACCCCCGGCCTGGCGCTCATCAGTGGCCGACCGGACGTCCCGCGCGAATGTGCCGGCCTGCTGGACGGCGTCGGCGGCCTCGGGCAGGAACGACCAGAACACCTGGAAGTCGTGGGTGGTGACCGGGTACAGCTCGAGCCGGGTGTCGACGCCCTGACTCCGGGCACGCTCGGCCAGGCGCTGCGCGTCCTCGACCATGACGTCGCCGATGCCGCCCTGGATCAGCATCGGCGGCAGTCCCGTCAGATCCCCCAGCAGGGGGCTGACGAGGGGGTCGTCGATGGGATGGCCGTCGAGGTAGGAGGTGACGAAGCTGCGCAGCTGCTCGAGGGACAGGGCCGGCTGGGGCTCGCTGGGTTGCTCGTCTATGTGCTCGAAGGTGAGATCGACGCCGGGGCAGAGCAGTGCGACGCCCCCGGGGAGCGCAATCTTGTCCTGCTTGAGGCTGAGCAGGAGCGCCAGGGCGAGCCCGCCGCCGACCGAGTCGCCGGCGAGCGTGATGCGCTGGGGGTCGGTGCCGCTGTCGAGCATCCAGAGGTAGGCCCGCATGGCGTCCTCGAGCGCGGCCGGGAACGGGTGCTCGGGCGCCAGGCGGTATTCCGGGACCACGGCGCTGGCGCCGGCGGCGACGGCCAGGGCCCCCGCCAGGTGCCGGTACCCGAACGCCGATCCCATGACGTAGCCGCCCCCGTGCAGGAACAACAACGTGGGTTCCTGCTCGGCCTCGGTCGTGAGCAGCAGGGAGGGCACACCGCCGCTGTTGACGGGCCGCACGTCGATCTCGGGTGGTGGCGGGAACTGGGCGTGCAGGGCTTCGCACCCGTTGCGCAGCTCCTGCAGGTCGGCGCCGGCGCTGGTGAGGTCGTTGACCGGCGCCCAGATCCGCGCCAGGCGGCCGGCGAGCTCGCCTCCCACCGCCCGGGTCGCGGAGACGGCGTCGTCCACGCCGTGGAGGAGCTCGCGGGCCCGGTCGAGCAGCGCGTCGCCCGCGAGCGTCAGCTCCACCTGGTGGGTGGATCGCCGCAGCAGGTCGCAGCCGACGAGGCGCTCGAGGCCGCGTATCTGCCGGCTCAGGGCCGGCTGGGACAGGTAGAGGCGCGCCGCGGCGCGGCCGAAGTTGAGCTCCTCGGCCACCGCGACGAACGCCCGCAGGTGGCGCAGCTCGATCCCGTCGGGGGCGGGCGGCAGCGGCAGCACCCTGCCGGCCTGGGCCCCGGGTCGGTCATCCATGACCCCCATTCTGATGCAGCTCCGTGGTGGACGGTCATGCCTTTGGCGCACCGCCATCATGCACACTCGGCCTTTCCCTTCAACCGGGCACCGGTGCGACGGTTCCCCCATGAGCCCCCAACCCCCCGGCCGGCCCCCGGGACCGACGGTCCACCGCGTCGCCGATGTGCAGTTGCGAGGTCCCACCGGACCCCTGGCGGCACGCGCCTACTGGCCGCCACCCCGCGAGCCCGTGAACCCCCCTGCCCTGCTCGTGCTCCTGCCCGGCGATGGTTCCGGGGCGGGCGGGCTCGACCGGGCGGACGCCTTGTGCCGAGGCGTCTGCGCGCAGGTGGGCGTGGTGGTGCTGTCGGTGCCCGGTCGGTCGGCGATCCCGGGGCCCCGGCCCATCGCCCTCGAGGATTCGACGGCGGCGGTGCGCTGGGCCGCCGACCATGCGCCCGAGCTCGGTGCCGACCGTCGACGGCTGCTGGTGGCCGGCACGGGGATCGGTGGGGAGCTCGCGGCCGCGGTGGCGCGGCAGGCCGGCGACGACGGCTGGCCCGTGATCGAGTGCCAGGTCTCGATCGAGCGCGGCACCGCCGAG
>JBOGHG010000485.1:0-1932 GCA_050744525.1 Acidimicrobiales bacterium
GTCGTGTTCGCAGTCGTCAACTCGCGGGATCGCGCGGCCGGAGCGCGCGGCGCCGCGGCCGACCAGGCACTAAGAAGTTCGCGGAGGTGATGCCATGCATCACGAGACCTCGATCGAGATCGCCGCCCAGTCCCGAGCTCATCTGGTCGACGCTCGGCGACGTCGAGGGCTGGCCGGACTGGACGGACTCGGTGACCGAGGTCGAGCGGCTCGACGACGGCGACCTCGGCGTGGGCAGCCGGGCGCGGGTCAAGCAGCCGGGGATGCCACGGCTGGTGTGGGAGGTCACGGAGTGCGCCCCCGGGGAGGTGTTCAGCTGGGCGGCGAAGGTGCCGGGTGTCACCACCACCGGTGGCCATCGCCTGGCACCCGGAGTCGATGGCAGCGTGACGGTCACGCTCACCCTCGACCAGGAGGGGCTCCTGGCCCCGGTCGTGTGGCGGCTGACGGGGTCCCGCAGCCGCCGTTACGTCCGGATGGAGGCCGAGGGGCTCAAACGGCGCTGCGAGTCGGGCGGCGCGTAGACCGGTCAGGACGTCCGGACGACCTCGCCGGCAACGACCACGCTGCGGGCCAGCCGTCCGCCGAGCCAGTAGACGAGCCCGGCGGGCTGGCCGGCGTCCCACACGACCAGGTCGGCGGCGGCGCCGGGCGCCAGGACCCCGGCGGTGCCCGCCAGCCCCAGCGCCCGGGCGGCGTTGCGGGTGATGCCGGCAAGCGCCTCCGCGGGGGTGAGGCCCAGCAGCGTGCAGGCCAGGTTGGCCGCCAGCCGTAGCGACAGCAGGGGCGACGTCCCCGGGTTGGCATCGGTGGAGACCGCGATCGGCACGCCGGCCGACCGCAGCGCCGCCACCGGCGGGCGAGCCCCCTCGTCCAGCGTGTGGGTGGCGCCCGGCAGCAGGACGGCGACGGTGCCCGCAGCGGCGAGGGCGCGGACGCCGGGCGGGGACGCGTGCTCGAGGTGGTCGGCGGACAGCGCATCGAACGACGCCGCCAGGGCCGCCCCTCCCCCGTCCGAGAGCTGGTCGGCGTGGAGCTTGACCGGCAGGCCGTGCTCTCGGGCGGCGCGGAAGACACGCGTCACCTGCTCGGGCGAGAAGGCGATGCGTTCGCAGAAGGCGTCGACGGCATCGGCCAGGCCGGCTGCCGCCACCGCGGGGACCATGTCGTCGCACACCAGGTCGACGTAGGCGTCGGGCCGCCCCCGGTACTCGGCCGGGACGGTGTGCGCACCGAGGAACGTCGTGCGCACCCGCAGCGGCAGCTCGTCGCCCACCCGGCGGGCCGCGGCCAGCATCCGCCGCTCGGTCTCGAGGTCGAGCCCGTAGCCCGACTTGATCTCCACGGTGGTCACGCCGTCGGCGAGCAGGTGCTCGGCCCGGCGCACGGCGGTGGCCACCAGTTCGTCCTCGCCGGCCGCGCGGGTGGCGGCGACCGTGGAGGCGATGCCGCCGCCCCGCCGGGCCAGCTCCTCGTAGCCGGCGCCCGACAGCCGGGCCTCGAACTCCGCCACCCGGTCGCCGCCGAACACCAGGTGGGTGTGGCAGTCGACCAGCCCGGGCGTGACGAGGGCGCCGGCGGCGTCGACCGTGGCCGAGGCGCCCGTGCCGGGTGGGAACCCGGCCATGGGCCCGGTCCAGCAGACGCGCCCATCCGCCATGCCGACCGCCCCGTCGGGGACCAGGCCGTACTGGCCCGGCCGAGCCGGGTCCATGGTGGCGACGGCGGCGTTGACCACCAGGAGGTCCCAGGTGGTCACGGGTGCGCCGCCCGCTTCGTGAGGCGATGGGGTCCGGCCGGACACTTTCGAGGCAATGAGGACCGGCCCCCGGACCGCATTGCCTCGAGACCTCCCGGGCGGACCGTACTGCCTCGGGTCATGGCGATACTCGTGACCACAGGGACGTGATCGTTCGGTGCAGGAGGCCGGCG
>JBOGHG010000486.1:0-1928 GCA_050744525.1 Acidimicrobiales bacterium
TCAATGGACGCGGCCCGCTACCCGGCCACGAGAAGGCGCTGCCACCCGCTTGGGCATGGGCCCGCTACATCGACCCCGGCATCGAACCCGACCCCGATCTCATCGTCCCACCCGGCATCCTGACGGACATATCACCGACGCTCCAAGCAGCGAGCCGCGACAGCTTCGCAACCCAGGTCGCGGCCGCCAGGACCGTTCTCGAATGCAGAGACGTCGCCGACCTCATCGCCTGGCCCCGACGCCAGGTCGACGCCCGTTCCATCATCGAGAATGCTTGGCAATCGCTCACGAACTTTCGGCTGCGCGTCCCCCCACACCCCACGGATGCCCGAGAAGAGCTCTGCTGAGCCAGCGGCTGGCGCATGGTGGGGAGATGGCGACGGCGAACCGGCCTCGGCCACGCTGCTCATGCACCATCAGCCCGTTCGGATGCTGACGTCGCCGTGGCAGCGACCGGCGGGCCGCGCCGGGCCCGGTTCCGGTGTCGGCGGACGGTCGAACCGGTAGACGAGGATCGTCCCGCCGATCGTGTCCACGTGGCAGTAGGCCCGGAGCCACGACAGCCGTTTGCGTTCGTAGGTCGTGAGCTGGGTGGCGCTCGCGGCCACCCACCCGCGCACGTCGCGGGGCGCGACCTCGAGGAGCGGCCGGTATCCCGGCGTCGTGTGGACCGCCTCCAGGCTCCCCCCGAACGGCGCGACGAACACGGTGCGGCCATCCATCCACTCGATGAGCGCCCGGTTGTCCTGGCCCCAGTCGAGGCTGGACTCCGCCGCCACGGCGTAGCCCGGGCGGAAGGGCGGCGCCGTCCACGCCAGGGAATGCGGGGCCGCGTCCCAGAACGACGCCAGTTGCGCCACGATCAGCAAAGCGACGAGCACCCAGCGGGGACGGCTCGCGACCAGCCAGCGCGCCACCGGTGAGCCGACCACGAGCAGCAAGGCGATCACCGGCAGCGCGTACCGGACGCCCACCTGCTTGGGGAACGGCAGCAGGAAGACGACCAGCACCACGACTGACGGCAGCAGGACGGTCGCCGCCCGGTGGACCGTGGCTCGGTCGAGCCGGCGCCAGGCGGTCGGTCCGAGCACGGCGACGACGAGGACGGCGAGCGGAAGCTTGACGGCCAGCGTCACGGGCCAGAACCACCATCGGACGCCCCGCCACGACTGGCCCATCAGGTACGCGGGGGATTCGAGCGGGCTGGCCGCGATCTGGAACTGGAAGCCGAGCTTGTACGACTCCGGCCACGGGACGACGTCGATGACCCGGCTCGCCGTCCTCGTCAGAGGCCCGGAGCCGACCGTTCCGGTCCAGTACGGGATCGAGCCGCTCCCCGGCGCGACGGCGAGGGTGCCGACCCAGACCAGAGCCCACGCGGCCACGACCACCACCGCGGCGTCGGCCACCGCTGCCCGGCGGGGCCGGCCGGGGCGCGGCGCCAGGAGCAGCCCGGCGGCGACCGCGCCGACGATCAGCACGCCCGTGTGGCGGACCAACAGAACGAGACCGCAGGCGAGCGCCAGCCAGGCCAGGGTGATCGCCGTCGGCCGGCGCACGTGACGTTCCAGGGCCAGGCAGGCGGCGAGGACCGCGAGTGTGAAGGCGAGGTCGAGGCCGTTGAGGTGGGAGAACCCGACGGCGAGGGGGGTCGTGAGCCAGAGCGCCGCCGCCAAGAGCCCGGCGGACCGCCCGAACAGCGCCGAGCCCAGCGCGAACAGCACCAGCCCGATCAGCGCCCCTTGGACGATCGGCACGATGCGGCCGAGGAACACCACACGTTGGTAGTCGCCGCGCTCGAGCTGCAGGCTCTCGAACTCGTTGGTCAACGCGGCCCACTCGAAGCCGGTCAGCTCAGCGCGTTCCATCCCCTCCACGTCTGACCACATGCCGTCGAGCGGGAGCGGGATGTGCGCGACCAGGAGCGG
>JBOGHG010000487.1:0-1914 GCA_050744525.1 Acidimicrobiales bacterium
GGGCGGCTTGGCGCTGGCACGCACTCACTGAGTGGGCGTGGGACCGGCCGTCGGATCCGTGGTGTAGCTGGGCATCGTCTCGCGCACGTCCTCCGCAGGTCGACGAAGGCCGGCCACGCCGATGAGCAGCAGGACCAGCCCACCGAAGGCGATCCAGGCGCCCTCCTGGAGATCGCCGACCCCGAAACCAGATTCGACATCGGCTGTGCGGACCACCCACGTGACGGCGGTGGCCAAGCCCACGAGCAGCCCGAGGCCACCGAGCAACCGTGACGCGATGAGCGCGCCCAGCAGGGCGATCAGTCCCGCGGCGAGCAGGGGGACAGCCATCGAGGCAAGCTCGTCGGTGGTCGTCTGGGTATCGCTCCAGAACAGCCAGCGAGTGGCGATCTCCGTCGGGTCGAGGTCGTCGAACCAGTTGAAGAAGGCGCTGACACCGAGGGCCAGGGCGCCGAGAGCAGTCAGGGCTTGACCGGATGGTCGTGGTGTCGACATCTGCCGAACCTCCTAGCGTCCGCCACCAACAGTGGGAACGGTACCCCGCTTACCCCACGCACGGTAGGGGTCGCACCACTCAGCGCTGGTCCGCGGGACCGTCTCGGAGGCGAGCCGGGGCCGCCCGTACGATGGTCGGCATGCTCACCGAACGTGCCGACCGGGCCCGGACGCGCATGGCCGAGCTCGGCGTCGACGTGCTGCTGCTGTCGGTCGGGCCCGACCTGCCGTACCTCACCGGCTATGCGGCCATGCCCCTCGAGCGGCTCACCATGTTGGTGCTGCCCCGGGACGGCGACGCCACGCTGGTGGTCCCCCGACTCGAGGCGCCGCGGGTGGCCGAGCGGCCCGAGGTGTTCGCCTTGCGGCCCTGGGAGGAGACCGACGACCCGATCGCCATCGTCGCCGGGCTGGTGGGCGGGGCCGCCACCCTGGCGGTCGGCGCCCACACCTGGGCGCGCTTCGTGCTCGACCTCCAGGCCGCGCTGCCGGCGGCGCGGTTCATCACCACGAGCACGGTCCTCGGACCGCTGCGGGCCGTCAAGGACAAGGCCGAGGTCGAGGCCCTGCGCCGGGCCGCCGAGGCCGTGGACCGCATCGCCGCCGACCTGCAGACCGGCTCCGTCCGCCTGGTCGGGCGCACCGAGGCCGACGTTTCGGCCGACCTGGGTCGCCGCATCGTGGCCGAGGGCCACCAGCACGCGAACTTCGCCATCGTGGCCGCAGGCGAGAACGCCGCCAGCCCGCATCACGAGGCGGCCGACCGGGAGATCCGCCCGGGCGACGTCGTGCTGTGCGACTTCGGCGGCACCATGCTCGACGGCGACGGCGTGGGGTACTGCAGCGACATCACCCGCTGCGTGCACGTGGGCGAGCCGCCGGCTGAGGTGGTGGATGCCTACGCCGTGCTGCACGGAGCCCAGCGGGCGGCCACCGCCGCCGCCACCGTGGGCACCCCGTGCGAGGAGGTGGACGCCGCGGCCCGGCGGATCATCGCCGACGCCGGCTACGGCGACCGGTTCGTCCACCGCACCGGCCACGGCATCGGCGTCGAGGTGCACGAGGACCCGTACATCGTGGCGGGCAACGCCGCACCCCTGGCGCCCGGGCACGCCTTCTCGATCGAGCCCGGCATCTACGTCCCCGGCCGGTTCGGGCTCCGGCTGGAGGACATCGTCGTGGCCGCCGAGTCCGGCCCCGACGAGCTCAACCGGGCCGACCACGGGCTGGCGGTGGTGGACGCCTGACGCCCGTCCTGGGGGATGGCGTCGGTTCGCCGGCGACCCCTACCTTCTCGATGTGATCCGCCTCGACGCCGCCACCGTGCTGCTGCAGTGGGCCGCCGGCGGGCTGTTGTTCCTGTGGGTCACGACCCGTCGGCGGCAGGTCGGCATCGGCTACGGCTGGCTGCTCCGCAGC
>JBOGHG010000488.1:0-1912 GCA_050744525.1 Acidimicrobiales bacterium
CCATCGAGGTCAACATCTTCCGTGGCGTCTCGCCCGAGGAGGACCGCCAGCGCATCTTCGGGGGCCAGGTTGCGGGCCAGGCGCTGGTGGCAGCGGCGCGCACGCTCGAGGCCGAGCCAACACGAGGTCGGGGCGCAAGCGGCCCGGTGCCAGGCACCGAGAGCGGGGGGCATGTTCACGTAGAGCGTCACGTGCACTCGCTGCACGCCTACTTCCTGCGGGCCGGCGATCCCAAGGCTCCGATCCTCTACGAGGTCGACCGCATCCGTGACGGCCGCTCGTTCACCACCCGGCGGGTGGTGGCGATCCAGCACGGCAGGGCGATCTTCAACCTGAGCGCCAGCTTCCAGGTCGAAGAGGCGGGATTCGAGCACGCCTTCGACATGCCCGACGTCAGGCCCCCCGAGGACCTGCCCGACCTGCGGGAGCGGGCCAAGGCCCATGGCGACGAGATCGGCGCCTGGATCGACCGACCCCGACCGATCGACATCCGCCACGTCGACTGGCTGCCGCCCGACCGCAAGGCGCCGCTGCCGCCACGCCAGAACGTGTGGCTGCGGGCCGACGGGCGCCTGCCCGACGATCCGCTGATCCACACCATCGTCCTCACCTACGCCTCGGACATGACGCTGCTGGACACGTCGATGCTGCCCCACGGCGGTAGCTGGTTCGACCCCGGCCTGTTCATGGCGAGCCTCGACCATGCGATGTGGTTCCACCGGCGCTTCCGGGCCGACGACTGGCTGCTCTACGCACAGGACAGCCCGGCCGCCGCCAACGGCCGGGGGCTGGCGCGCGGTCTGGTGTTCACCCGGGACGGCACGCTGGTCGCGACCGTGATGCAGGAGGGCCTGATCCGTATTGCGCGCTGACGCCGCGTACGGTGCCGGCCCATGATGCGTGCGATCGGGGTGGTGCTGGCGGCCGGCCTGGCGGGCCTGGGGTTGGCGGGGTGTGGCGACGACGATGACGGAGGGGCGTCGGGCGTGACCACCACGACCGAGGACCCGGGCACCGGAGCCGAGCCCTCGACGAGTGGACCGGCGACCACCGCCGCCCCCGCCGCCGAGGCCCCGCTCGACGGGATCGAGATCGCGGCCACACCCGTGGCCGAGGTGGACTCCCCCACCGCCCTCGTGGTCCGTCCCGGCTCGCCGACGTTGTACGTCTCCGAACGCGCCGGGCGCGTCCGGCCGGTGATGGTAACGGGCGCCGGGCCCGACCGGAGCTACGACGTCGGCGAGCCGGTGCTCGACATCAGTGCCGACGTCGTTGCCGACGGGGAGCGGGGGCTGCTCGACATCGAGTTCTCCGAGGACGGCGGCACCCTGTACGTGCACTACAGCCTGGCGCCCAGCGGCGACACCCGCGTGGCGGCGTACACGATGCCCGGCGACGACGTCGACGCCGGGTCGTACCGCGAGCTGCTGGCGGTGGGGCAGCCGTTCCCCAACCACAACGGCGGTGAGATGGAGACCGGGCCCGACGGCTACCTGTACATCGGCCTCGGCGACGGCGGTGGCGCCGGCGATCCCGAGGGCAACGGGCAGGACACCGACGCGCTGCTGGGCAAGATCCTGCGGATCGACCCCGAAAGCCCGTCGGGCGGCCAGGCATACGGCATTCCCTCCGACAACCCGTTCGCCGACGGCGGGGATGGCCGGCCCGAGGTGTGGCTCTACGGCGTGCGCAACCCGTGGCGCTTCAGCTTCGACCGCGCCACCGGCGATCTGTGGATCGGCGACGTCGGCCAGAACGAATGGGAGGAGATCGACCGGCTACCGACCGCCGCCGGGGCCGGGCGGGGCGCCAACCTCGGCTGGAACGAGATGGAGGCCACCCATCCCTTCGAGGGTGGCAGCAACCCGGAGGGCGGCGTGCTCCCGGTGTTCGAGTACTCCCACGACGAGGG
>JBOGHG010000489.1:0-1899 GCA_050744525.1 Acidimicrobiales bacterium
TGGCGTGCCTGTGCTCGACCGTCATCCCCGCCGGATCGAGCGTGACGAGCCACTCGCCCTCGCCCGCCTCGGCGCCGCCGACGTCGGTGGCGTGGAGGTGCAGCGTCTTGCCCTCGTTCTCGCTGCCGAGCTTGCCCGCTCCCCGCCACGGAAGGATCACCTCGAACAACTCGTCCACGGCATCCAGGGCCAGGTCGGTGCCGATCGGCCGGCCCTCGCCCGCGGCGACCTGGGCGTCCCAACGGTGCACTGCGGTCTCGATGGCCATGCGCCGGGGCCAGAAGACGGGCGGCTGATCGCCGGCCCAGGTCTTCACCGGCGTGTCGGGGTCGTCCGCGCCGGCGGCGTCCTCGATGGCGGCGATCAGCTCGGCCAGGCCGGCCCGGGTCCACTCGATCACCGCATCGCCCTCCGGCGCTCGGGGGACCTCCCGCGCGCCGTCCCCCTCCACCCATCCCGCGGTCCACCGGTACGTGCGCCCGACGTGACCGACCAGCCGTTCCATCCTCCACCCCGGGCACGTGGGGACGTCGGCGTCGAGGTGCCCGGGGGCGGCGGCCAGGAGATCGGCGGCGTCGCCGCGGAGCGAATCGAGGTACGAAGCGCGGTCCATGCACCCATATTGCGCCAGAATCGTGGCGGTGATCGTCGATTGCGCCGTTTACGGCAAGGGTGTGCGCCGACCCGGCACGCTTGGCCTGAACGATGCGCTCGAGGCCGGGCGCAGCAGCGACGACAGCTTCGCGTGGATCGGCCTGTACGAGCCGACGGCGGACGAGTTCGAGGCGGTCGCCCGCGAGTTCGAGCTGCACCCACTGGCGGTGGAGGACGCCGTCCATGCCCACCAGCGCCCCAAGCTCGAGAGCTATGGCGACTGCCTCTTCCTCGTGCTCCGCACGGCGCATTACGACGACAAGGCCGAGGCCGTCGAGTTCGCCGAGATCCAGCTGCTCGCCGGCGACAGCTTCATCGTCACCGTGCGTCACGGCGAGGGCAGCGCGCTGGGCCCGGTCCGGCGACAGCTCGAGTCCGATCCGCAGCGCCTGGCCCTCGGCCCCATCGCCGTGGTCCACGCCATCTTCGACCGCATCGTCGACGACTACCTGCCGGTCCTCGAGGGCCTCGACAACGACATCGCCGAGATAGAAGCCCAGGTCTTCTCGCCCGATCGCACCAACCCGGCGGTGCGGATCTACAAGCTGAAGCGCCAGGTCCTCGACCTCTACAGGGCGATCCAGCCGCTGGCCGAGCCCCTGGAGCACCTCCAGGAGGGCAAGCACCCGTTCGGCCAGGTCGACCTCGCCCACTACTTCCGCGACGTCGACGACCACGTGCGCAAGGCCGTGGCCCGGATCGAGATCCAGCGGGAGCTGCTGTCGGAGGTGCTCGACGTCAACCTCACGCACGTCTCGGTGCAGCAGAACGAGGACATGCGGACGATCGCCGGGTGGGCGGCCATGGCGGCGGTGCCCACGATGCTGGCGGGGATCTGGGGTATGAACTTCGAGCACATGCCCGAGCTCGACCAATGGTGGGGCTACCCGATGGCGCTGGGGCTGATGGCCGTCGCGTTGATGGTGCTGTACCGGTCGCTCCACCGGCGCGGCTGGATCTGAAGACCCACACCGCTACACGGCCAGGAGACCCACCAGCTCGTCGTGGATCCGGCCGTTGCTGGCGACGCCGCTGCCGCCGCCCGCGTCCTCCCGGCCGTCGACGGTGGTGAACCGGCCGCCGGCCTCGGTCAGGATCACCGGCATGGCGGCGACGTCGTACAGGTCCACGGCGGGATCGACCATGGCGTCGACCCGGCCGGTGGCCACCAACGCGTAACCGTAGCCGTCGCCCCAGGTGCGCAGCTCGCACCCCGCATGCTTGACCGCGAGCAGCGCCCGGTCG
>JBOGHG010000490.1:0-1858 GCA_050744525.1 Acidimicrobiales bacterium
GACGGCCAGCAGGTCGTCGTAGCTGGCTCCCTGCTGGGGCTCTGTGAAGACGCGTAGGGTCAGCGGCATCGCGCCGACGCTACAGGTCGGAAATTGGTCAGTTGACGTTCCAGGTGGCGCCCGAGCGAAGCAGCGCCGCCAGGTCGCCGGGGCCCCGTTGCTGCTGCGCGGCGACGACCTGCTGGTTGACGCCCTCGCCGTAGTCGGGGCGCACCACGTCGCGGAACACGCCGATGGGCGTCGGCTCGTGCGGTCCCCGGGCAAGCCGCGACAGCATGAACGCCACGCTGGGGTCGTCGCGCGTCTCGTCGTGCACCAGCAGGGCGTCCTCGCCGACGTCGGCCACGTCGACGATGTGCGCGCCGCGCTGCGAGTCGATCACGACGCCCTTGCCGCCGTCGCCGCCGAAACGGATCGGCTCGGCGTGGCGCAACGGGATCAGCATGTCGTCGCGGTGCTGCTTGGCGGTGACCTCCTCGAAGGCGCCGTCGTTGAAGACGTTGCAGTTCTGGTAGATCTCCACCAGCGACGAACCCCGGTGCTCGAACGCCCGGCGGAAGACCTCCATCATGTGCTGACGGTCCATGTCGTGGGTGCGGGCCACGAACGAGGCCTCGGCGCCGATGGCCACGCTCACGGGGTTGAACGGGTGGTCGAGGCTGCCGAACGGCGTCGACTTGGTGACCTTGCCCACCTCGCTCGTGGGTGAGTACTGACCCTTGGTCAGGCCGTAGATCTGGTTGTTGAACAGCAGGATCGTGATGTTCACGTTGCGTCGCAGCGCGTGGATGAGGTGGTTGCCGCCGATCGACAGGGCGTCGCCGTCGCCCGACACCACGAACACGTGGAGGTCGGGACGGGCCAGTGCCAGCCCGGTGGCGATGGCCGGCGCCCGGCCATGGATCGTGTGCATCCCGTAGGTGTTCATGTAGTACGGGAAGCGGGCGGCACAACCGATGCCCGACACGAACACCGTGTCCTCGCGGCGGATGCCGAGGTCGGGCATGAGCAGCTGGACGGCGGCCAGGATCGAGTAGTCGCCACAGCCCGGGCACCAGCGCACCTCCTGGTCGCTGGTCCAGTCCTTCCGGGTCGTGACCGGGATGGCGGTGTCGGTCATTGTTCTCCGCTCTTGCTGCTTCGCAGCGGGCCGCTCGGGCTCCGACGCGTCATTTCCCCGCTCCCACGGCCGCTCGGGCCGGGCTCGCTCTCTCGCCCTACGGGACGCTCGCTCATTGTTCTACGCAGCGTCCTTGAGGTGGTCGACGATCGCCTGCTCGAGCTCCGCGGCCGTGAACGGCACCCCCCGGACCTTGGAGACCGTCCGGGCGTCGACGAGGAACTCGGCCCGCAGCTGGTGGGCGAGCTGCCCCAGGTTGAGCTCCGGCACCAGGACCCGTGGGTAGCGGCGCACGACGTCGCCCAGGTTGGGGGGGAACGGGTTGAGGTGCACGGGGTGGGCATGGGCGACCCTGTGGCCGGCGTGGCGGGCCCGGCTGACGGCGCCGTCGATGGCGCCCCAGGTCGAGCCCCAGCCCACGACCAGGAGCTCGGCGTCCCCGACGTCGCCAGTGACCTCGACGTCGGGGATGAACTCCGCGATCCGCGCCACCTTCTCCGCCCGGAGGCGCACCATCTGCTCGTGGTTGGCCGGGTCGTAGCTGACGTTGCCGGTGCCCTCCTCCTTCTCGAGACCCCCGATCCGGTGCATGAGGCCGGGCGTGCCCGGCAGCGCCCAGGCGCGGGCCAGCGTCTCGGGGTCGCGCAGGTAGGGCCAGAACTCGGGCTCGCCGTCGTCGCCGGCGTGGTTGGGCTCGGTGGCGAACGTGGGCCTGAGATCCGGCAGGCTGTCGACGTC
>JBOGHG010000491.1:0-1836 GCA_050744525.1 Acidimicrobiales bacterium
CCACCCACGGGGATGGCGGCCGGGGCGGGAACCGAGACCGGCGATGGGGCCGGCTCGACCGGCGCGGGTGCCGCCGGCGCGGCCGGCGCCGGGGGGGCCGCCGGGGCAACCAGCTCGCGCACCGGATCGGGTGGCGTGGGGGCGATGACCGCCCCCGGGAGGTCGATGATGGCGGCGATGCCGACCACCTCGGAGCCCTGCAGTCGAACGGTGACGCCGTTGCGCGCGGCCAGGGCGGCCGCGACGAAATGGCCCAGGTGCTTGGAGAGGGCGATGGTCGGCGACTCGGCGCCGGCGAGCCGCTGGTTGGCCCGGGCGATCTCGGATGCGCTCATGCCCAGCCCGTGGTCGATCACCGCCAGCGAGTAGCCGTCGGGGGTCGTGCGTCCCCGGATCTCGACGAGCTCGTGCGGCGGTGAGTGCTTGACGCCGTTCTCGATGAGCTCCGCCAGCAGGTGGGTGAGATCGGACGCCGCCCCGCCCACGATCATGACCGGGTCGAGCGTGCGCACCACGACGCGCTGGTAGTTCTCGATCTCCCCGAGCGCCGCCCGCACCACGTCGAGGACTCGCACGGGCGGATGCCAGCGCGGCCCGTCGTCCGCCTCGCTCAGCACCAGGAGCGACTCGGCGTTGCGGCGCATGCGCGTGGCGAGGTGGTCGACCTTGTGCAGTTGGGCGATCCGTTCGGGATCGGTCTCTCCGTGCTCGAGGTCGCCAACGGCGTCCAGCAACCGGCTCAGCAGGTTCTGGTTGCGCCGGCCGAGGTTGACGTACGACTCGGCGATGGTTCGCCGGAGCGTCGCCTGCTCGACCGCCAGCCCCAGCGCGGACCGCTGGACGCCGTCGAGCGCGTGGGCCACGTCGCTCACCTCGTCGCTGGTCGTGACCGTGAGCGGGGCCGGCTCGGGGGGCGCGAGCTCCTGCCCCCAGGGCGCGTCGAGGATGTCGGCCACGGCGCTGGGCAGCTTCTCCTCGGCCATCGACTGCGCATCGCGGCTGAGCGCCCGCAGCGGCCGGGTGATCGAGCGGCTGACCCGCCATGCGACCAGCACCGCCGCGATCACGGCGGCCAGCGCCGCCCCGACGTACCAGCGGCGACGAGCATCGGCCTCCGACCGCAGGTCGCCGGCTCGACGCTCGAGCACGTCGGCGACCTGATCGCGGATGGTCTCCACCGTGCCGGTGTAGGCGGCGAACACCGCGTCTGCCGCCTCGCGGTCGGCGGGACCGGCGTCGGCGACGGCGACATCCACCGTTTCGCGCACGCCGGGCAGGTCGTCGAGCGTCGACAGGGCGTTGGCCCAGTCCTGGCGGAGCCGGTCGTCCTGGCCACCGATCTGCCGGCGCAGCGCATCGTGGGCCTCGTCGGTGCGCCGGCGCGACGCATCGATGTCGGGCTCCTCGAGCTCGATCAGTGCCCCCAGGCCCAGCATCTGGACGAGGGCCGTGTTGCGCTCGTCCTGCAGGACGTTGATCAGGCCGGCATGGCCGATGGACGCGGTCGCCAGCTCGGCCTGGCGAGTGACCGTCCGCGCCTGGGAGGTGCTGGTGGACACGCCGACCGCGGCGCCGACGACGAGGGCCAGGAGCGGCACTGCCAGGGCGGCGGCCACCTTGACGCGGATCGGGATGCGTCGACCCACCTGTCAGCTCCATTCGTTTCGTTGGCGGGAGCCAGAGCAAGCGAGTCGGTTTCCCCAGCACCCGACGAACGCGACCGGTTACGGAAAGCGTTGTTCTACTACGACGGTGTGACGACGGCCAGCATGGCATACGTCGGGGTACGACGGGCCATTTTGCCCGGGCCTGTGGACAACCTGCTCAATCCACAGG
>JBOGHG010000492.1:0-1830 GCA_050744525.1 Acidimicrobiales bacterium
GGTGGTGGCGTTCGCGGTGGTGGCCGGCGTGCTCGTGGCCCGCTCCTCCGGGCGCCGCGAGGCGGGCGACGCGCTCACCGGCG
Organism: Acidimicrobiales bacterium; assembly: GCA_050744525.1. Lineage (GTDB taxonomy): Bacteria > Actinomycetota > Acidimicrobiia > Acidimicrobiales > VFJN01 > DASQUK01. Next base: position 84 of record JBOGHG010000492.1, read on the forward strand.
ACATCCGGGAGTCCACCCGCACCCAGCTCGACAACGCCCGGCTCGCCCTGCAGCAGGAGCGCTACGACGACGCAATCGAGATCTACGACGCGGTGCTGAGCGAGCAGCCCGACAACATCGAGGCGCTGGCCTACAAGGGCCGGGCGCAGATCGGCAGCGGCGACATGGACGGCGTCCTCACGCTGATCGACGCCGCCGAGGCCAACCCCGACTACCCGGACACGCACTACTTCCTGGCCGGCGCGTTCGCCATCGCCGGTCGCTACGACTCGGCGCTCCAGGAGCTCGACAGGTTCGACGCGCTCGATCCGCCCCCCGGCCTCGCCGCCGAGGCCGACGACCTGCGCGCGCAGATCGAGGCGCTGCGGGCGGCAGCGACGTCGACCACCGCACCCGGCTGAAGTCGCGCTAGCGGTGCGCGTGGGCTGCGGCGTCGACCGGGGGGATGTAGCGGGCCTTGGTCCAGCGGGTGCCATCCCGGGTGAGCACCCAGATCGACCCCTTGGGCCAGCGGAACGGGTCCTTGAAGCGGGTGGTCCCGGCCTTGAGGATCCGGAGCATGTCGGGGATCACGTCGCCGTGGGTGCACATGGCCGCCGCCGCGCGCTCCTTGCTGAGCTCGGCGGCGAGGAGCAGCGCCTGGTCGCCGTCGCTGCCCTCGAGCAGCCGGTCGTCGGCGTCGACCCGCAGGCCGAGGCGGGCGGCCAACGGCTCCAGCGTCTGCACGCACCGCACCGAGTGGCTGCTGACCAGCCGCGACAGTCCGACCCCGGACAGATGGTCGGCGATGCCTGTGGCCTGCTTGTGGCCCCGGCGGCTGAGGGGCCGCTCGTCGTCCGGGCCCTCCCACGCCGACCGGCTGCCGGCGTGCGCGTGGCGAACGACGTAGAGCTTCATCCCCTCCGCCTGAGCATCGCCCTCAGCCTGAGCATCGCCCTCATTCTGTCCGAGCGAGAGCTCGCAGCTCCGCGAGAACGACGGGGAGCGCGGCCAGCAGGCGGTCGATGTCGGCATCGGTCGTCGACCACCCCACCGACAGGCGCAGGCTGTGATGGGCGTCGACCCCCATGGCCTCGAGCACGGGCGATGGCTCCAGCGCCTCGGACGAGCAGGCGCTGCCGGAGTGGGCGGCGATGCCGGCCCGGTCGAGGCCCAGCAGCACCGCCTGGGGCTCGACGCCCTCGACCCCCAGGCACACGATGTGCGGCACCCGGTCGACGGGATCGCCGTATACCACCAGCCCGAGGGTGCCGTCGGCCACGGCATCGAGGATCCGCTGCGTCAGCCGCCGTTGCTCGGCGCCGTCGGCCGCGACACCGCCGTCGGACAGGGCGCCGCACAGGGCGCCGAACCCGGCGATGGGGGCCACGTTCTCCAGCCCCGCGCGGCGGGCCCGCTCCTGGTCGCCGCCCACCATCAGGGGCGCGAGCCGCAGTCCCTGGCGGACCAGCAGCGCGCCAACGCCGGTCGGCCCGCCGAACTTGTGGGCGCCGATCGACATCAGGTCGGCGCCCAGCGCCCGGAAGTCGACGTCGACGTGCCCCACCGCCTGGGCCGCGTCCACGTGCACCAGCACCCCGCGCTCGTGGCACGCCGCCGTCACCTCGGCGACCGGCTGCACGGTGCCCACCTCGTGGTTCCCCCACTGCAGGTGCACGAGCGCCGTGTCGGGCCGCACCGCGGCCAGCACGTCCTCGACCGCCACCCGCCCGCGGCCGTCGACCGGCACCCGCGTGACCTCGCCGTG
>JBOGHG010000493.1:0-1818 GCA_050744525.1 Acidimicrobiales bacterium
CCATGACGTCGGTGGTGCGGATCGGCCCGATCCGGGTCTCGCACTCGAACGTGGTCCCGACACCGGAGCGGCGCTCGCTCGTGAACCGGATGGCACGGGCGTCGGCCATCCACTGGACGTGGTCGGCTATGTCCGCCAGCCGCGCCCACACTGCGCCTCGGGGAGCATCGATGGTGGCCTGGACGCAGATGCGTGGCATCGGACGCAGGCGCTCAGGACAGGGTCAGCGCCGCCGCCTCCAGCAGGGCGCCGGTGGCCAGGAGCAACCGCTCGCCCCCACGCGGCCCGACCAGCTGGACGCTGGCCGGCAGCGGCCCGTCGGTGGGAGCGGGCAGGGCCAGCGCCGGCAGGCCGGCGAGGTTGACGGGCACGTTGGTGCTCCGGCTGTCGGGCGGAGGCTCGTCGAGGCGGGTTGCCAGCACCGGCAGGGTCGGCAGAGCGAGCAGCTCGACACCGGCGAACACCGCGACCAGCTCGTGGCGCCAGAGCCGGGCATGGGCCCGGGCGGCGGCGAGCTCGGCGGCGGGGATGGTCCGCCCCTGCTGGAGCCGCTGCCGCGTCTCCGCCCCCAGGCCGGGGGCGTCGTCCTCGTAGACGGCGCGGTCCGTCAGCCAGGCCTCGCCGAAGAGCACCGTGCCGCCCGCCCGGGCGGCGGCGGCCCACCCCGGCAGGACGAGGTCGACCACGTCGAGGCCGCTGGCGGCCAGCAGGTCGTCGACCGCCCCCTCGACGACCGGATCGACCCGGGTCGGCAGCCGGACCCGGCCCACGGTGGACGCGGTCGGGCCCTGCGCCGTGAAGCCGGGCTCCAGGAGCTGCATGCCCAGGGTCACGCCGGCGACGTCCCGGGCCATCGGGCCGACCGTGTCGAGCGACGGCGCCAGCGGCCACACGCCCGTGGTGGGGATGCGGCCCCAGGTGGTCTTGAGGCCGACGGTCCCGCAGCATGCCGACGGGGTGCGAACCGACCCCGCGGTGTCGGTGCCGATGGCGACGTCGGCCTCGCCGGTGGCGACGGCGACCGCGGAGCCACTCGACGATCCGCCGGGGATGCGCGTGGGATCGAGCGGATTCACCGGCGTGCCGAAGTGGGGGTTGATGCCGGTGCCGCCGAACGCCAGCTCGTGGAGGTTGGTCTTGCCGACGATCCGGGCCCCGGCGGCGCGGGCCGCAGCGACGCAGGGTGCGTCGGTCGGGGCCGGCGCGGCGGTGGCGGCGACGACGGCGGAACCGGCCGTCGTGGGCGTGCCCGCCACGTCGAGCAGGTCCTTGACCGCGAGGCGTGGGGCGCCGGGGGCGTCGCCGCCGGGATCGTCGATGCGGAGGATGAACGTGGCCATGGGGACGGCCCCAGCATGTCACCCGTCGCGCGGAGACGGACCGCTGTGGCCTGGACCTCGGGTCGCCCCCGGGGTCGCCCCACGTCCCTAGTGCAGCACTAGCCCGTGGTGGTGGTCGTCGCGTCGCCGCCCTCGTCGTCGGCGGCGGGCGCTTCGGTGCCGGTGGCCTCCAGGACCTTGGGCACGAGCCACCGGGCGGCGGCGTCCGCCCCGGCCTCGGTGAAGTCCCGGCCTTCGAGCCGGTATCGGGCGCCGAAGGCGCCGCCGGCGGGCAGGTCCTGAGTCCAGGCGTCGAGGTCGATGACGGAAAAGCCGTCGCGACCGCCCACCGTGTCGTGGATGATCTCGTTGAGCCGCTCGACCCGCAGCGGATCGTTGTCGGCCACCGTCGTCCAGTCCCCGTCGCCATCGTTGCCGGGCGCGAGCCGCACGTGGGGGTACGTGGCCCACAGCACCGGCACGTCCCGCCCGCCCAGCC
>JBOGHG010000494.1:0-1805 GCA_050744525.1 Acidimicrobiales bacterium
CGCCGGCGAAGGCGTCGAGCACGAACCCCGCCAGGCGGGGCGAGAACACGGCGTCACCCTCGCGAACCCGCCCGACCGCGTCGGCCAGGTCGTCGGCCGCGATCGTCTTGGTGACGTAGCCCCGGGCGCCGGCGCGGATGACGGCGATCACGTCCTCGGCGGCGTCGCTCACCGACAGGGCCAGGAACACGACGGTCGGGTGGGTCCGGTGCACGGCCTCGATCACGGCCCGCCCCCCGCCACCCGGCAGGTGGACGTCGAGCAGCACCACGTCGGGCTCGGTGCGGCGGATGCCCTCGACGGCCGACTCGACGTCGACGGCCTCGCCGACAATGTCGAGCCGGCCGGCGAGCTCGGTACGCACGCCCGACAGGAACAGCCGGTGGTCGTCGACCAGGAACACGCGGGCCAGCCCCGCTGCTGGCGTCACGGCGTCCGCTCTGCCTCGAGCGCCAGCTCGAAGGTCACCTCGGTGCCCTCGCCGGGGGCGCTGTGCACGCGCGCCCGGCCACCATGACGGGCCATGCGGTGCAGGATCGAATGCGTGATCCCGCGCCGGTCGCCGTTGACGAGCGCCGGGTCGAATCCCCGGCCCCGGTCGCGGACGAACGCGTCGATGCGCCCGTCCGTCACCTCGGCGTACACCGACACCTCGTCGGCACCGCTGTGCCGGGCGGCGTTGAGGACCGCCTCGCGCACGGCGGCCACCAGGGCATCCACGTGCTCGTCGACGGGGCAGTCGCCGACGACCACCACGTCGACCGCCACCCCGTGGTCGGCCTCGACCTCGTCGGCCACACCGTCGAGGGCCGTCGCCAGGATGCCGGGAGCGTCCGAGGGCGACGATCGGCGACCGTCGTACAGCCAGGCCCGCAGCTCGCGCTCCTGCCGCCGGGCCAGGCTGCGCGCCTGCTGGGGAGCGTCGGCGTGGCGCTGGATGAGGGCCAGGGTCTGGAGCACCGAATCGTGCAGATGGGCGGCCATGTCGGCGCGCTCCTCGTTGCGGATCCGCTCCCGACGTTCCTCGCCGAGCTGGCGCACCAGGCGCGCCACCCAGGGGCTGAACAGCAGCGCGCCACCGAGGATCGTCGCCAGCACCGCGATGCCGACGTTGCCGACCGCGGCCAGCGCATCGTTGGAGGCGAGGAAGAACCCGATCCCCGCGATCAGCAGGCCGGCGCCCACGACCACCCGGACCCATACCATCCAGCCGCCGCGGAAGGCCTCGACCGGGTTCCCCGGCAGCCGCGTCGCCGCCTCCCGCCAGCGGGCCCGATCGCTGTCGCCCGCCCGGGCCAGGACGAGGCCGATGCCCGTGGCCGCCACCGCCGCCGGCCACACGATCTGGTCGGGAAAGAACGGCGTGGTCCAGCGGACCAGCAGCAGCGCTCCCAGGGTGATGCAACCCACCGCCAGCGCAAGCTCGCTGCTGCGCTTGGTGCCGGGGGCGGCGCCTGGCCCCGTGGCGTCCTCGGCGGCGCCGGCCGGGTCCGCCGGGAGGACCAGCCACGCCACGAGGTACAGGAGCAGGCCCGCGCCGTTGGCGAGCGCCAGGATGCAGGTCGCCAACCGGACGATGATGGGGTCGACGCCGAGCCAGCGCGCCACGCCCGCGCAGACGCCCGCCACCATGCGTTCGTCGCGGCGGCGGACCAGGCCCTGCGGAAGGCCGGCGATCGGTGATCGGGGAGGCGCGCCCATCGGGGTTCGAGTGCTCCGTCACGCGACGGGGCACCGTCCATGATGGCAACTGCGAGGCGGGATCGCCTCCGGGGAGCGCTCGGGGACATCCCCGATTGTGGTGG
>JBOGHG010000495.1:0-1793 GCA_050744525.1 Acidimicrobiales bacterium
TCGTCGCCTTCGTCCCGCATCTCTCCGGCGATCCGGCAGATGAGCTCGTCGCTCTCGGCCCCCAGCGCGTCGAGCTGCGCCTCGCCCGCCAGCCACGCGGCGGATGAGGTCACACCCCCGGTCGCCTCAAGGCCGCGGAGAGCGTCGAGCCGGCCATCGAAGACCGCAACGAGCTGCTGGTACAGCGGCGCCGAGTCGCCGTCCGCGGCGACGGCGATCTGCGCCACGCCCTGCCGGGCGATCTCCGTCCAGGCCGTTGCGTCGTCGACGGCGAGGAACACACCGTCGGGGCCGCCCCGGTCGGCCTCCTCGTTGACGTCCTCACGCTCGTCGACCCAGTCCTCGGCGATGGGCGCGAACTCGTCCATCGCCTCGGCCGCCGGACCCTCGTCGCCGGCGCTGGGGCCCACCGACCGGATAAGTCGCCACGTCGCCACCCCCAGCGCGAGCGCGCCCGCCACCAGGACTATCGCCAGGGCGGCCCACCAACGGTTCGCCGACCGCCGGACGTCGGCCGTGTCCTCGGCCGTGGGGGTCAGCGGCCTGCCGCACGCAGGACAGAAGGTGGCGCGCGCCTCGAGCGGGATCTCGGCTCTGCAGGCCGAACAACGCGCCGTCAACCCCGTGGCCATCGTCATAGCTGCTGTAGGGATTCCCCGGTCACCGGGGGAGTAACCCGCGAACAACGTCAGGTGAGGTGCATAACCTCGTTGAAGGACCGGAGCGAGGGTGACGAGCCGGCGAAGCCGATCCGGCTGATCGATGCCGGGCCCACCCACATTCGCCAGGCCACCTCGTCGCCGACGCCCAGCGCCCAGGCGACCGCCGCCTTCACCGGCGACACGTGCGTCACCACCACCACGTCGCGCTCGCGGGCCTCGTCCGCCAGCGACTCGCATGCGGACCGGACGCGGGCGCCCAGAGCCGCCAGCGACTCGCCGCCCTCGGGCGTCCAGCCAACGTCGGCCCGCCACGCCGCCCACGCGGCGGCCGGCACGTCGCCGGTCCCCAGTCCGTCGAACGCGCCGTAGTCCAGCTCGATCCACGCCTCGTCCACGTCGAGGGTGACCCGTTGCGCGCTGGCGGCGGCGATCGCCTCGGCAGTCTGGCGGCACCGGGCCAGCGGGCTGGTGACCAGGCGTGCCCCGTCGAGCGGTCCGAGCGCGGCCGCCAGCCGCGCCGCCTGCAGCCTGCCCTCGTCGTCCAGCACTGGATCTGCCCGCCCGAGCAGCAGCCCCCGGGCGTTGGCATCGGTGCGGCCGTGGCGAACCAGGATGATCACGGCGTCCCTCCCGCGAGCGTGCGCCGACCCATCATGGTGTGGCCACGTCGCGGTCGAGTTTGCCCGTGCGCCAGAAGCGGTGGCGCCGATCCGGTTCGAACAACCGGAAGGTCCGCCAGCACCACCACAGCGCCGCCGCGCCAGCCAGTTCCAGCACCACGTCGATCGGTCCGCGCGCCAGCTCCGGCAGCCGGGCGTCGCTCCACGCGAATCCGGTGAACGGCCACCAGAAGGCATCCGTGTCGGTCCAGATGCCGTCCAGCAGCAGATGGAGGAACATGCCGATCGGAATCGCCACCAGCCGACGCTGTACCACGCGGCGGCGGGGCGTCATCACCATGGCCAGCACCAACACAGCGACGGCGGCGGTCAGGCTGTGCAGGGCCCGTGGTGATCCGAACGGCAGCTCCGCCAGCGGCAGCAACGCGCCGACGATCACCAACCGGTAGTCGACCGCCGGGCTGCGGAACACGAGCCACACCAGCACGAACGCGCCCCCTGCGAACCACAG
>JBOGHG010000496.1:0-1744 GCA_050744525.1 Acidimicrobiales bacterium
GCAAGCTCCGGCCCGACCGCTCAGCGGGAGGTGACAATGCCCTACTACCGACGGGTGGGTGAGATCCCGCCCAAGCGTCACACCCAGTTCCGGGCGCCCGACGGGCAGTTGTACGCCGAAGAGCTCATGGGCACCGACGGCTTCTCCTCGGCGTCGTCGCTGCTCTACCACCGGCGCCCGCCCACGGCCCTGGTGGCGGCGGACGCGGTGCCCGAGAAGGACCCGGGGCTCGCCCCCAACGAACCGCTCCTCCCCCGCCACCTGAGGACCGGCATGCTGGCCACCGGCGGCGACCTGGTCGCGGACCGCACGCTGCTGTTGGCCAACGCCTCGGTACGGCTGCTGGCGGCGCAGCCCACCGAGCCGAGCGGGCTCTACCGCAACGCCACCGGCGACGAGATCGTGTACCTGCGGCAGGGCAGGGCGCGCCTCGACAGCGTGTTCGGGTCTCTCGAGTGCCACGCCGGCGATTACGTGGTCGTGCCCACCTCCACGACGCACCGGTGGATCGTCGAGGAGGGCGAGCCGGTCCACGCGCTGATCCTCGAGGCCCGGGGCCACGTCGGCCCGCCGGACCGCTACCTGTCGGCCACCGGCCAGTTCCTGGAGCACAGCCCCTACTGCGAGCGCGACCTGCACGGGCCCGACCAGCCGCGGCTCGCCGCCGCCGACGATGCCGACCGGCCGGCCGACGTGCTGGTGCGCCAACGCGACGGGCTGACCCGCTACCGCTACGCCCACCACCCCTTCGACGTCGTGGGCTGGGACGGGTGCCTGTACCCGTACAGGCTGTCGATCCACGACTTCGAGCCCGTCACCGGGCGGGTGCACCAGCCGCCGCCGGTCCACCAGACCTTCGCCGGGCCCCGCTTCGTCGTGTGCAGCTTCGTGCCCCGCAAGCTCGACTACCACCCGCTGGCCGTGCCGGTGCCCTACAACCACGCGAACGTGGACAGCGACGAGGTCCTCTACTACTGCGCCGGCGACTTCACCAGCCGCGAGGGCGCGGGCATCCAGCCGGGGTCCATCAGCCTCCATCCCGCGGGCTTCATCCACGGGCCCCAGCCCGGCAGCGTCGAGCGAGCCCTGGGCCGGGAGGCAACCGACGAGATGGCGGTCATGCTCGACACGTTCGAGCCGCTGCTGCTGGCCGACGGCGCCCGGGCCTGCGATGACGCCGACTATGCCTGGTCGTGGGCCGAGTCGGGCACCACGTAGACCACGGCGTCCGTCGACGCGGCCCGCGGCCGCTCAGGCCGAAACGGTGGCGAGAGCGTCGTGCACGAACTCGTCCAGACCGGCCTCGAGGCGGTCGCGGCGCAGCAGGGTGCGGGCCACCACGGTGGCGCCGCGCTCCGACAGGACGTCCGCGAACTTGTCGAGCGCCTTGCCGCCGTGGATGGCGTAGGTCATGAAGGCGGCCACCCGCTTGCCGTCGATCACCGGCATCGACCGGATCCTCCCGGCCCTGCCCGGCCGGTGGCCGAAGAGCACCAGGCCGTCGACCCACGTTCCGACGAACACGATGTCGGCCGCGGCCAGGTCCTTCAGCCCGATGCCGGTGATGGGGTAGATGCACACGTCGACACCCTCGCCGGCCACCGCCTCACCGATGAGCCGGGCCGCCCGCGCCGTGTTGCCGGTGAGGCTCTCGTAGATGACCACCGCCCGCATGGGGCGACAGTCTGGCAGGCGCGGCCCCAGCGGATAAGAAGAGGGCATGGCGAAGCAGATGGAGTACCGC
>JBOGHG010000497.1:0-1707 GCA_050744525.1 Acidimicrobiales bacterium
AGCACGTGGCCGAGCTCTGCGTCGACGCGGGCGAAGACGGCGTCGTCGAACTCCACACCGCCGAGGTCGGACAGCCCGCCCGCTGGTCCGACGACGTCGAAGCCGTCGTGCGTCCGGCGCACGATCGTGGCCTCGAACGTGCCGCCACCGAGGTCGAGGACGGCCACCGTCGTCCCGACGGCGATCTCGATGTCATGTGCGAGCTTGGCCACGGCGGCAACCGGGTGCGGGATCAGCAACGCGCCGCCCACGGTGGCTGCGCCCACTTGCTCGAGCAGCGAGGGCGATCCTCCGGCAGGAAACAGCGGATAGGTGAGGACCACGTCGTGCGGCCGATCCCCGTGTAGTCGGCGGACGCGGTCGATGACGGTCTCGAGCAGGCCCTGGGTCAGCCGCGCCGGATCGTGCGGCCTGCCATCGAGCACGATGGGCTCGTCATCGGTGAGGTGGGCGGTGACGTGGCGCGCCACGAGCGTGGTGTCGTAGCGGGCGCGGTCGGCGGCGGCCTCACCGACGAGCAGCGAGCCGTCTGCACCCTCCAGGGCCACGGACGGCATCGTTGCGGTGAGGTCGCCCAGGGCGCAGACCTCGAGCCGGGTACCGCGCCGTAGCGCAGCCGCGCTCGTGGTCGTGCCGAGATCGACCCCCAAGCTGTATGTCATTGCCTCTCCCAGCCTGCCTCGACACCAAACCGTAACAAGTACGACGCGGCCGCGAGAGCCAATCCGCGGCGTTCGGCCGGAGATCTGCTAGGGCAGTGCCGTGCGAGCGGTGGTGCAGCGGGTGACGAGCGCCAGCGTCACCGTCGACGGGCCGCCCGTCGGGGTCATCGGCGCCGGTCTCTGCGTGCTGCTGGCGGTCACCCACGACGACGACGCCGACCGCGCGCGCCGCATGGCCGACAAGCTCTGGCATCTGCGCATCCTCGCCGACGAAGCCGGGGTCATGAACCGCTCGGCCAGTGAGACAGGCGGGGAGATCCTGGTGGTGAGCCAGTTCACGCTGTACGGCGACACCTCACGGGGCCGCAGGCCCTCGTGGGTCGCCGCCGCCAGGCCCGAGCAGGCCGAGCCGCTCGTCGGGGCCGTCATGGGCGACCTACGGGCCCTCGGCGCCACCGTGGCAACCGGTCGCTTCGGCGCCGACATGCGGCTGGCGCTGGTCAACGACGGGCCGGTGACCCTGATCATCGAGGTGTGATGGTGCCGGTCTCGCGGCACTACGGGTGGCGAGTCGGCCGAACGCCGACACCGCCACGGGGCGGCGGGCGGGGGTCGGGCCGGAGGGTGGGAGTTCGTGCTGGAGTGACCGCCGGCAGGGTGTCGGCGTCGGTCGAGCGCGTCGTGACGGTCGCCTCGTCGACGTCGAACAGGCCGACGGCACGGGGCTCCCGCCGGCGCTGCCGCCACGCCGCGCCCCACCCGAGCGCCAGGCTGGCCAGCGCGAGGACCCACGCCGGCAGCAGCCCCACGCGGGTGTAGAGGGTGGTTCCCTCCCGCGTCCCCACGGTCTGCTGGAGCACCGTCGCTTCGGATACCGAGCTGCGCTGTTGGACGGTGCCGTCGGGTCCCACGATCGCCGAGAAGCCGGTCGGCGCCACCTGGAGGACCCAGCGGTCGTTCTCGATGGCGCGCATGCGAGAGGTGGCGACCTGCTGCGTCTGCACCAGCGTGCCGGTGAACGACGAGCCGTTGGTGGGGTTGATGA
>JBOGHG010000498.1:0-1701 GCA_050744525.1 Acidimicrobiales bacterium
AACACATGGGTCACGCCGTAGTCGTGCAGCTCGGCGATCTCGTCGGCCACGATCACCCCGCCGCCCCCACCGAACACCTTGGCGTCGGGGCGGCCCTCGGCCCGCAGTCGGTCGACCAGGAAGCGGAGGTACTCCATGTGCCCGCCCTGGTAGGAGCTGACCGCGACCCCCTGGGCGTCCTCCTCCACGGCGGCCCGCACGATCTCGTCGACCGAGCGGTTGTGGCCCAGGTGGATCACCTCGGCGCCCTGCGACTGCAGGATCCGCCGCATGACGTTGATGGCGGCGTCGTGCCCGTCGAACAGGCTGGCCGCCGTGACCAGGCGGACGGGGTGCAGCGGCCGGTGGATGTCCGCGGTGGTCCCCCCAGTGTTCACGGCGCCAGGATAGTTGGAAGTCCGAGATTCCGTCTATCGAGGGTCTGTTCACCGAGAATCTGTCGACCGAGAGTCCGTCGACCGAGAGTCCGTCGCCCGAGCATCGGTCATCCGACGTAGGATCTGCCGCCGTGGGCACCCAGCGTCCGCTCCACTTCGACGCCATCGCCGAGGCCCGCCGGCAATGGGAGTCTCGCGGCTGGGCCGCGCCCGCCCACATGTCCGCCATCACGTCGATCATGCGGGCGCAACAGATCCTGATCGCCAAGGTCGACGATGCCCTCAAGCCCTTCGACCTCACCTTCGCCCGCTACGAGGCGCTGGTGCTGCTGTACTTCAGCCGCCACGGCGAGCTGCCCATGGGCAAGATGGGCGGCCGGCTCATGCTGCACCCCACCAGCGTCACCAACATCATCGACCGGCTGGAGCAGCAAGACCTGGTCCGGCGCAAACCGCACCCCACCGACCGCCGCACGGTGCTGGCCCAGATCACCGAGGAGGGTCGCCAGGTGGTCGAGAAGGCCACCGAGGCCGTGAGCTCGATCCGCTTCGGGGTGGACGGCCTGGCGGTGGGCGAGCTCGACCGGCTGACCGACCTGCTCCGCAAGCTCCGGATCGCCGCCGGCGACTTCCCTGGCTGACCCCGGGGGTTCGTACCTGTCGCCCGGGACTGGCTGCCCGCCCGGCCGGTCTCGAGGAGGCCGGCCCGGCGCCCCCACCGTGGATCCCTGAGGGGTGTGGATGCATAGTGCACAAGAATCGGTCAAAACTACCTGAAAGGCTTGCGCTAGACCGAACGTGTGCGATCATCGTACGCGTGTTCGTAGGTGTGAAGCTTCGGCAGGTGACCGACGTGGGCAAAGTGGTGCGCTATCGGCTGGCGCGGCTGACCCCGGGCGATGTGCCGCTGTCCGAGGCGCCGGCGATGTGGGCGGCGTACGACTCGATCGAGCGCGGCGCAGCGGCGGCCAAGACGTTGCTCGCCGAGCGGGTCGAGCAGTCCCGGGCGTGGGCGAAGGAGGGCGACCGCTCGGCCGCGGAGCACCTGGCCCGCACGTCGGGCAGCTCCCTGGGCGCGGCGCGCGCCGGCCTGGAGACCTCCAAGAAGCTGCGCCAGCTGCCCGCCACCGAGGCGGCCGGGCGCCGCGGTGAGCTTTCACGGGCACAGGCCGAGACGATCGCCGACGCGGCCGCGGCCAATCCGGGCGCCGAGCAGTCGCTGCTCGAAGCGGCGGGCCGTGGCAACCTCGTCGAGCTGCGCGAGCAGGCCAACCGGGGCCAAGGCAGCCGCCGATCCCGATCCGAACGCGACCCATCGCCGTAT
>JBOGHG010000499.1:0-1680 GCA_050744525.1 Acidimicrobiales bacterium
CCGGGGACGCCGGCGAGGGCGGCCCTCAGCACGACCGGCTCGACGGTCGCCGGCAACACCCGGGCCACATCGGGGTCGAGCCCAACCAGGCGGGACGCCTCGTCCACGGCGGCGACGAAGTCGCCGGTCACGGCGGCCAACCCCGCCAGCAGGAGGTTGCCCAACGCGTGGCCGGCGACGTCGGTGCCGCCGAAGCGGAACTCGAGTGCGTCCACGAGCGGCCCGGCGCCGTCACCGGCGTCGTCGCCGGCCATGGCCACCAGGCAGTGCCGCACGTCGCCCGGCGCCGGAAGTGCCATGGCCTCGCGGAGCCGGCCCGTGGACCCACCGTCGTCGGCCGTCGCGACCACGGCAGTGGTGCGTCCGGCGTAGCGGCGCGCCGCCCGGATCGTCGCCGCCAAGCCGTGGCCGCCGCCCACCGCCACCACGTGCGGCTTCAGCACGTCGTCCTACTTGCCGATGTCACGATGCAGGACACCGGCCGGCATGCCGTGCTTGCGCAGCAGGCTCGCCACCTCCTCGGCGATGGTGACCGACCGGTGGCGACCGCCGGTGCACCCCAGGGCAATGGTCAGGTAGGCCTTGCCCTCGGCCACGTACGCCGGCAGCAGCTGCACCAGCATGGCCTCCAGGTTGGCGAGGAACTCCTGGGCGGCGGGCTGACCCAGCACGTAGTCGCGCACCCGCTCGTCGAGGCCGGTGAGGGGGCGGAGCTCGTCCACCCAGTGGGGGTTGGGCAGGAACCGGCAATCGATCACCATGTCGGCGTCGAGTGGCAAACCGTTCTTGTAGCCGAACGACAGCACGGTCGTCTGCATCGTCGGCTCGGCGGCGTCACCGGAGAACAGCCCCTGCATCCGTCGGCGCAGCTCGTGGACGTTGAGCTCGCTGGTGTCGACCACCACGTCGGCCTGGTCCCGGACGGGGTCCAGCAGCTCGCGCTCGCGCTCGATCGCCGCCACCAGGTGCTCCTGGGTCCCGCCACCCGAGAGGGGGTGGCGGCGCCGTGTGCTCTCGTAGCGACGCACCAGCGTGTCGGTGGCGGCGTCGAGGAAGAGGATGCGCACGCGGGCGCCGGCCGACCGGAGCCACACCAGCATCGGCAGAACCTCGTCCTGGTAGGCGCCGGTGACGACCACCAGGGCGATCCGTTGCACCTGCGATCCGGGCGCCTGCGCCAGCTCGGCGACCTTGGGCACGAGCTGTGGCGGCAGGTTGTCGATCACGAACCAGCCGAGGTCCTCGATGGCGTCGGCCGCGAGGCTGCGACCCGCCCCCGACAGCCCCGTGATCACGACGAACTCACTCATTCTTGTCAGCGCTTCTCGGCTCGCAGGAGCAGGAGGCGAGGGATCGTGGCGGCGCCCGCGTACTCCGGTGCCAGGGCGACGAACCCGGGGGGTGGCGCAGGCTCCTCCATGTGGGTCACGAACAGCCCGCGGTCGGCCAGGCCGTTCACGTGGCGGCTGAGCGGCCGGTGGACGAAGGGCAACCGCACGCCGGCCTCGACCTCCTCCAGCGACGCGTCTTCCTCCAGGTAGGGACCGACACGCCAGTACTGCTCGGGCGGGTCGAGCACCCGATCGTCGATCCACCCGCTGCCGGGGGTCTGGAACAGCGGGTGGTTGAGGAACAGCACCAGCCAGCCCCCCGGGCCGAGCACCCGGGCGATCTCGTCGA
>JBOGHG010000500.1:0-1659 GCA_050744525.1 Acidimicrobiales bacterium
GGCCGTGCCCGCTCCCAGCACGACCCCGGCGTCGCCGTCGACCACCTCGTCGCCGGCCGTCAACGATCCCCCGAACCCGAAGCCGGCGACGGTGGAGCCGTCGACCAACCCTGGCAAGAAGCGGGCACGCTGGTCGTCGGAACCGCTGTCGGCGATGATCGCCGACAGCACGACCGTCGGCAGGAAGGGGCCCGGAGCCACGGAACGGCCCAGCGCCTCCAGGACGACAACGAGCTCGGGCAAGCCGTACCCCGAACCCCCGTAGCGCTCGGGGACATGGAGGCCGGTCCACCCGAGCTGGACCATCGCGGGCCAGAACGCCGGCCGTCCCTCCTCCGGTGCATCGAGCAAGGCCCTCGCCGCCGCCCTCGCGTTCTCTCCCTGCAGGAACGAACGAGCGACGTCGGCGAGCTCGCGGTGGGCGTCGCTGAGCGCGATGGCCATCGATCCCTCCCTCGTGACTGCACGCAGCCTCGGGATGGTACGCGAAGGATATGGACTCGGCCCAAATGTTCACGTTCTCAGGTCGGCATGCCGGGCCGGTCGCGGCGCGGCATGCCCGGCTCGGCGCTCCCCAGAGCTGTCTGTCACTCGGTGGGTCGGTCGATCTGCTCGATCAACTTCCCAGGGGCGAGGACGCAGTAGCTCTCGATCACGAGCTCCGTGACCTCGTCCCAGTTCACGCCGGCGTCGAGCACCATGCCGACCAGGTTGGCTCCCCACGCGGGCCGGAAGAAGGGATGGCCCGCGCTCCGAAGTGCATCGAGCTCCTGGCCCGAAGATCGGAATGTCATCACAGTGACCGGCCCGTCCGCGGAGTCGATGCTCAAGACGTGAGCGAACATCCGGTTGCGGACCCGCCACTGCGTACCGGCCCAAGCCTGCTTCTCGACGGCCTCGGGCAGCCCGAGGCACACCGAGCGCAGCCCGGCGACGACCGGGCCCGGGACGTCCGCGTATTCGGAGGCACCCAGTGCCAGCGACGATGCGCGTGCCACGCGCCGGAGCCGATCTTCGTGAGTCTGATCCGGGTCCATGGTTCCCGGTCATCCTTCCACCTGCCGGCAGCCGGATCTCGAAGCGTCTGGTCGTGCAACGTTGGCAGGCCGGCGGCTGGACGATCACCCGGGTCGCGGACCCTGGCTTCGAGCTGGTGCTACCCCAGGACGACGAGACCCGGGCGGCCCTGCAGCGATCGCAATGGCTCAGCCCGAGGTTCGTCACCGATGACTGGGCGCTGCGCGTCGGATCGAGCGCCACGGTGCTCGCCAACGGTACGTACACGGTGGTCGTCGATCCCTGGCTCGCGTTCGACGATCCCGCTCGGTTCACGCCACGCCTGCAGGCGCTCGGGGCGGCGGGATGGAGCGCCGACGACGTCGACATCGTGATCAACTCGCACATCGACGGCGTGGGGGCGAACGTCGACCCCGCGACCGGCACGCCGACCTTCGGACATGCCCGCTACCTCGTGCCGGGCATCGAGATGACCGCGCTGGCTGATGGCCATCGCTCCGGTGCCGAGGGGCTCCTCGACGTCGAGCGCGCCGGGCTCCTCGAGCGGTACGACGACCGCATCCAGCCCGCGCCCGGTGTCGTGGTCGACCCGCTCCCGGGGCACAGCCCGGGCCACTTCGGTGTCTACGTCGGCGATCCGCC
>JBOGHG010000501.1:0-1653 GCA_050744525.1 Acidimicrobiales bacterium
GAGCCGGTCGAGGATGGCGTGGGCGGCTGGCGTACGCGCCTCGCCGGCCCCGAAGAACTCCTCGGCCTCGGTCACCGACATCGCCAGCACCTCGCTGACGTCGCGGCCGCCGAGGTGGTAGTCGAGCACCGATGCCTCGAACCGCTTCCCCTCGCACACCTCGCAGACGGTGGCGACGCCGGCCATCATCGCCAGGTCCATGTAGACGACGCCGGCGCCGTTGCAGTTGGGGCAGGCGCCCTCGGAGTTGGGGCTGAACAGCGCCGGCTTCACGCCGTTGGCCTTGGCGAACGCCTTGCGGATCGGGTCGAGCAGCCCGGTGTAGGTCGCCGGATTGCTCCGGCGCGAGCCGCGGATCGGAACCTGATCGATCGAGACCACACCTGCCCCGGCAGGGAGCGACCCGTGCAGGAGCGAGCTCTTGCCCGAGCCGGCGACGCCCGTCACCACGCAGAGCACTCCGAGGGGGATGTCGACGTCGACGTTCCGGAGGTTGTGGGTCGTGGCGCCGCGGATCTCCAGCGTGCCGGTGGGCGTCCGCACCGTCTCCTTGAGGGCCGTCCGGTCCTCCAGGTGGTGGCCGGTGACGGTGCCGCTGGCTCGCAGCCCCTCGACGGTGCCCTCGAAGCAGACGGCGCCGCCCGCGGCACCGGCGCCGGGGCCGAGGTCGACGACGTGGTCGGCGATCACGATCGTCTCCGGCTCGTGCTCCACGACGAGCACCGTGTTGCCCTTGTCCCGTAACCGCAGCAGCAGGTCGTTCATGCGCTGGACGTCGTGGGGGTGCAGGCCCGTGGTGGGCTCGTCGAAGACGTACGTGACGTCGGTGAGCGCGGAGCCGAGGTGGCGGATCATCTTGGTGCGCTGTGCCTCGCCGCCCGACAGCGTGCCCGACGGCCGCTCGAGCGAGAGGTAGCCCAGCCCGATCTCCACGAACGAGTCCAGTGTGTGGCGCAGCTTGGCGAGCAACGGCGCCAGCGACGGCTCGTCGAGGCCACGGACCCATCCGGCCAGGTCGCTGATCTGCATGGCGCAGGCGTCGGCGATGTTGACGCCCTTGATCTTCGACGATCGAGCCGCCTCGCTGAGCCGGGTGCCGCCGCAGTCGGGGCAGGTGGTGAACGTCACCACCCGCTCTACGAAGGCGCGGACGTGCGGCTGCAGCGCGTCGACGTCCTTGGCCAGCATCGACTTCCGGATCTTCGGGATCAGGCCCTCGTACGTGAGGTTGATGCCCTCGACCTTGATCTTGGTCGGCTCCTTGTGGAGCAGGTCGTTGAGCTCCTTCTTGGTGAACTTCCGGATCGGCTTGTCCATGTCGAAGAGCCCGGAACCGCTGAAGATGCGGCCGTACCAGCCGTCCATGCTGTAGCCGGGGATGGTGAGCGCACCCTCGTTGAGCGACTTGCTGTCGTCGTACAGCTGCGACAGGTCGAAGTCGTTGACCGAGCCCCGGCCCTCGCAGCGCGGGCACATGCCGCCGGTGATGCTGAAGCTGCGGCGCTCCCTCACGGTCTGTCCGCCGCGCTCCAAGGTGACCGCACCCGCTCCACTGATCGAGGCGACGTTGAAGGAGAACGCCTGGGGCGAGCCGATGTGCGGCTTCCCGAGCCGGCTGAAGAGGATGCGCAGCATGGCGTTGGCGTCGGTGGC
>JBOGHG010000502.1:0-1650 GCA_050744525.1 Acidimicrobiales bacterium
GCCCACCAGCACGCCGTACCGTCGCGGCGGTGGACACGCACGACGTCGTCGCCATCGGGACCACGCCGCTCACCGCCGCCGAGGTCGAGGCCGTGGCCCGCCACGGCGCCCGGGTGGCGTTGCGCGACGAGTCCCGCACGGCGATCGCCGTGGCACGTGCCGCGGTCGACGAGCTCGTGGCGCAGGAGACGCCGGTCTACGGGTTGTCGACCGGGTTCGGCGCCCTCGCCGTTCGCCACATCCCCGTCGACCGTCGGGCGGCGCTGCAGCGGTCGCTGATCCGCTCGCACGCCGCGGGCCTCGGCCCCCCGGTGGAGGACGAGGTGGTGCGGGCCATGATGCTGCTGCGCACCCGGACGCTGGCCCAGGGACTCTCCGGCGTCCGTCCCGCTGTGGTGGACCTGCTGATGGCCCTGCTGAACCACGGGATCACGCCGGTGGTGCCCGAGCACGGCTCGCTCGGCTGCAGCGGTGACCTCGCCCCACTGGCCCACGTGGCCCTGGCCCTGATGGGGGAGGGCGACGTCCGGGTCGTGGGCGACGGGTCGCCCGACCGGGCCGGCGCTGCGGTGCCGGCGACCCGGGCGCTGGCGGACGCCGGGCTGCAACCCGTCGAGCTGGCCGCCAAGGAGGGACTGGCGCTCGTCAACGGCACCGACGGGATGCTGGGCATGCTGGTCCTCGCCTGCCGCGACCTGGCGCGGCTGCTGCCGGCCGCCGACCTCACCGCAGCCATGAGCGTCGAGGCCGCCCTCGGCACCGACCGGGTCTTCGCCGCCGACCTGGCGGGCCTGCGGCCCCATCCCGGCCTGGCGACCAGCGCCGCCAACATGGCCCGTCTGCTTGCCGGCTCCGAGATCGTGGCGTCCCACCGCACCGGCGATCCCCGGGTCCAGGATGCGTACTCGCTGCGCTGCGCGCCGCAGGTGGCGGGCGCGGCGCGTGACACGCTGGCCCACGTGGTGACGGTGGCCGAGCGCGAGCTGGCGGCGGTGATCGACAACCCGGTGGTGCTGGCGGACCGGCGGGTCGAGTCCAACGGCAACTTCCACGGGGCTCCGCTGGCCCATGCCTGCGACTTCCTGGCCATCGTCGCCGCCGACCTCGGGGCGATGGCCGAGCGGCGGCTGGACCGGCTGCTCGATCCGGCACGGTCGCACGGGCTGCCCCCGTTCCTGGCCGCCGACCCCGGCGTCGACTCCGGGATGATGATCGCCCAGTACACCGCCGCCGCCCTGGTGGCCGAGAGCCGGCGGTTGGCGGTTCCCGCCAGCGCCGACTCGATCCCCACCTCGGCGATGCAGGAGGACCACGTCTCCATGGGGTGGGCGGCCGCCCGCAAGCTACGGACGGCCCTCGCCAACCTGGCCCAGATCCTCGCCGTGGAGCTGGTGGTGGCGGCCCGCGCTCTGGACTTCCGCCGGCCCCTGCGGCCGGCGCCGGCGACCGCCGCGGTGGTCGCCCTGGTGCGGCGCGAGGTCGACGGGCCGGGACCGGATCGGTTCGTGGCCCCCGAGCTGGCGGCTGCCGAACGCCTGATCCGCAACGGTGCTGCCGTCGCCGCCGCCGAGCACGTGATCGGGAGTTTGCCATGAGCGAGCGTCCCGCAGGTCGTCGTGTCGTCCGGGCGCCGCGGGGTTCCGAGCTGAC
>JBOGHG010000503.1:0-1643 GCA_050744525.1 Acidimicrobiales bacterium
CCAACGGAACAAGGCGCTCTACGCCGTCGCCTTCCCGGCGCTGCTCGGGCTGTCGTACCTGGGCAGGTTCTCGAACCCGAGCTGGGGCGCCGGCGTCCTGGTCAAGGCTCGGCGACCGGACGAACCCGGCGGGCAGGACGTGGCGTAGGTCGATGCGGATCCTGATCGACATCCTCCACCCCGCACACGTCCACTTCTTCCGCAACTTCCACGACGAGATGGCGGACCGGGGACACGAGCTCTGCGTCACCGCCCGGGCCAAGGACCGGTCGCTCGACCTGCTCGACCGGTTCGGCCTGCCGTACCACCGTCTTTCCGATCAGCGCTCGGGCGGCGTCGGCATGACCGTCGAGATGGTGCACCGCACGGGCCGGCTCGTCGGGCTGATGCGCAGGTTCCGGCCCGACGTGATGACGGGCATCATGGGACCGTCGATCGCGCTCGCCGGTGCCCTTCGCCGCGTCCCGGCGGTGGTCTTCTACGACACCGAGTTCGCCACCCAGACGAATCGGATCGTCTACCCCCTCGCCCACAGCGTCTGCACGCCTGACTGCTACCAGGGCAAGGTCCCCGGCTCGCATCACCGCTACGCGGGCTACCACGAGCTGGCGTACCTCCACCCGAACCGGTTCCGGCCCGACCCCACCAAGCTCGCCGCCTTCGGTGTCTCCCCCGACGAGCCCTATTCGATCGTGCGGTTCGTGTCCTGGCAGGCGGTCCACGACCGTCGTGAGCGCGGGCTCACGGCGGCCCAGAAGCGGGATCTCGTGGAGCACCTCCAGGGTCACGGTCGTGTCCTCGTGTCGTCGGAGGCGCCGCTTCCGCCGGATCTTGCTCCGCTCGAGACAACGGGGCCGGTGCACGACATCCACCACCTGACGGCCCACGCCCAGGTGGTCGTAGGTGAGTCCGCCACGATGTCGTCGGAGGCGGCCGTGCTCGGCGTTCCGGCCGTGTTCATCGCCACCAGCGGACGCGGCTACACCGACGACCAGGAGAAGAGGTACGGGCTGGTACGGCACTTCACGGAGGACGACTACGATCGCGCCCTCGCAACGATCGAGGAGCTGTTCGCCAACTCGCCCCGGGAGTTCGGCCGGGCGGCGCGCCAGCAGCTGCTGGACGAGAACATCGACGTGACCCAGTGGATGATCGACTACTTCGAATCCACGTTCGCACCGGCGACGTGACCGCGTACCGGGGAGCCTGAGCGCTCGTGTGCGGCATTGCGGGAACCGTGGGCTTCGGCGACAGGGATCTGATCCTGGCGATGAACGACGCCATCGCCCATCGGGGACCCGACGGAGAGGGTGTCTTCGTCGGTGACGGCGTCTGCCTCGGCAACCGCCGGCTTGCGATCCTCGACGTCGCCGGTGGGTCGCAGCCCATGACCAACGAGGACGGCTCGGTGGTGGTCGTCTACAACGGCGAGATCTACAACTACCCGCTGCTTCGCCAGCAGGTACTCGCTCGTGGTCATGTGCTCCGCACGCACTGCGACACCGAGATCCTCCCTCATCTGTACGAAGACGAGGGCATCGCGTTCGCACGCCACCTCAACGGCATCTTCGCCTTCGCCCTCTTCGACCGGCGCTGCCGGAAGCTGTTCCTCGTCCGTGATCCGGTCGGCGTGAACCCGCTGG
>JBOGHG010000504.1:0-1642 GCA_050744525.1 Acidimicrobiales bacterium
CCGGCGCATCGGTGCCGTTGGCACCGGGATCACCGCCGGGAGCCTGCGGGTCGCCGGCCGCGGCTGCCGGCGCCGAGGGCGGCGTCGGGGCGGGCGGCTCGTCACCCACCGAGGTTCGCAGCTCGGACGGCAGCCACGGGACACGTTCATCGCCCCCACCACCCAGGCGGTGAGCGTCGCCGGGCGACGTGAACGGCATCGGCTGGCTCCACGGGCCGTTGTCGGACGCGGGCGGCTCCTGGAGGGCGGCGACGTGACCGCTCGGAGCTCCGGCGTCGAACGGCGACGCCGGTTCGTCGGCGGGGTCGGATGGCGCTGGCGGCGGGGTCGCCGGCGGCCGCGACCCGTACGCCGCCCGGCTGGGAAGGGGCGGGGCCGCGGGGCGGTCGATGTCGGCGACGGCGGGGACCGGGCCCGGGCTCAGCTGGGCGTCGTCGTCGACGATCCTGCGCAGCTCGGCGATGCCGGCCCGGATGCGCTGCCGCTGGTCGTCGATGTGGCGGTTCAGCACGTCGAGGTCGGCCCGGAGCGAATCGCGCTGGTCGACCAGGCCGTCGAGCTCGGCCTCGATGGAGGCCCGGGCATGGTCGGCGCCGCGCCGCGCCTCGTCCTCGGCGCCGGCGCGGGTCCGGGTGGCTTCGGCCCGGGCCTCGTCGATCAGGCGGTTGGCCTCCTGCTTGGCCTCCTTGATGGTGGCGTCGGCGGTGCGCTGGGCCAGCACCAGCGTGCGCCGCAGCGTGTCGTCGGTCTCGTGGGCGCCAGCGGTCTGGTACGCCGGGGCGGCCGCCGCCGGCGCCGCTCCCGGCGCCCGGTGCTGGAGGTCTTCGAGCTGCCGCTGCACGTCGAGCATTCGGGCCTCGGCGGTCTCGGCCCGGACGCCGACCTCACGCAGGCGCTCGTGCAGTTGCTCGACGCCAGCGGCCACACGCTCCAGGAAGTCGTCGACGTCGCGGGTGTTGTAGCCGCCGCGCCGTGCCTCCCGGAACTCGACAGCGTGAAGCGTCTGCGGGGTCAGTTCCATGGCGCGACAGAGTAACGAACCCGGTCAAGGCGGACTGAAGTGCTGCGTCGATGTGGTCAGCAGATCGCGCGGTACACGATCTGACCCACGAGGAAGACGATGATCGGCGACAGGTCGAGCGCCGCCACGCCCATGCGGATCGGCGGCAGCATCGAGCGGATCGGCGCCAGCACGGGCTCGGTGAGCCGGTAGAAGACGTCGTAGATCTGGGCGTAGGTCGTGCCGGGCGTGGGCTGGAACCAGCTCATGATGATGCGGACGAAGATGACCAGCATGTAGAGCTGGATCGCGATGCAGACGATGATCACAGGTGGGTTGGCTCCCGACGGTGCTGGCGAAGGCGGGCGTTCAGGCTTCGTAGCCCCGCTCGCGGAGGCGGCGCCTCTCCTCGGGCGAAACCTCGACGTCGTTCGGCGTCAGAAGATAGACCTGGTTCGCCACCCGCTCCATCTGGCCGCCGAGGCCGTAGCAGAGGCCGCTGGCGAAGTCGATGATGCGACGGGAGAGGTCGCGGTCCACACCCTGCAGGTTGAGGATCACCGGCACATTGACCTTGAACTTGTCGGCCACGTCCTGAGCGTCGTTGAACGACGCCGGCCCGACCACGAAGGGCTTGGTGGT
>JBOGHG010000505.1:0-1635 GCA_050744525.1 Acidimicrobiales bacterium
GTGCGCGCCCGCAGGCGGATCGAGCCCTTGCCGGTGCGGTAGGCGTCGAGGATGCCGGCCCGGCCCATGATGAGCCCGCCGGTCGGGAAGTCGGGGCCGGTGACGAACTGCATCAGGTCGTCGGGCGTGGCCCCGGGGTGGTCGAGCAGGTGGAGCACGGCGTCGATCGCCTCGCCCAGGTTGTGGGGCGGGATGTTGGTGGCCATGCCGACCGCGATGCCCTGGCTGCCGTTGACCAGCAGGTTGGGGAACCGGGCCGGCAACACCAGCGGCTCCTCGAACTCGGCGGTGTAGTTGTCGACCATGTCGACGGTGTCTTCGTCGATATCGGCGAGCATGACGTCCATCGCCAGCGGGTCCAGCCGGCACTCGGTGTACCTCGAAGCCGCCGGCCCGAAGTCGGGCGAGCCGAAGTTGCCGTGGCCGGCGATCAGCGGGTGGCGCAGCGAGAAGTCCTGCGCCATGCGCACCAGCGCGTCGTAGATCGCGCCCTCGCCGTGGGGGTGGTAGCGGCCCATCACGTGGCCGGTGACGCGGGCGCACTTCATCCAGCTGCGGTCGGGGCGCGCACCGATGTCGTACATGCCCCAGAGGATCTTGCGGTGTACCGGCTTCAGGCCGTCGCGGACGTCTGGCAGCGCCCGCGCCGTGATGACCGACATGGCGTAGTCGAGGAAGGAGCGCTCCATCTCCTCCTGGATCTCGATCGGCTCGACGGCCAGGCGGCCGCGGCCCTCGGCGTCGTCGCCGGAGCCGTTGCTGTCGTCGCTGGGGGGAGTCGAGTCGTCAGCCATGGGAGATCAGATGTCGATGAAGCGGACGTCTTTGGCGTTGGTCTGGATGAACTGCTTGCGCATCTCCACGTCTTCGCCCATGAGGATCGAGAGCACCTCGTCGGCGAGCGCCGCCTGCTCGACGTTGATCTGCAACAGCGTGCGGTGCGTCGAGTCCATGGTCGTGACCTTGAGCTCTTCCCAGTCCATCTCGCCCAGCCCCTTGAGGCGCTGGAACTCCTTCTTGTGGTTCGGGTGCTCCGCCAGGAAGCGGGCCTTGGCCGCGTCGTCCTTCAGGTAGACCTTCTCCTTGCCCACCTCCGTCGAGTACAGCGGCGGCTCGCAGACGTAGACGTGGCCCTGCTCGACCAGCGGCCTCATCTGCCGGAAGAAGAACGTGAGCAGCAACGTGCGGATGTGCGCACCGTCGACGTCGGCGTCGGTGAGGATGCACACCTTGTCGTAGCGGCGCTTGTCGACGTCGAACTCGTCGCCGAGGCCGGCACCGATGGCCGAGATGAGGGTCTGGATCTCGGCGTTGCGCAGCATCTTGTCGATGCGGGCTCGCTCGACGTTGAGGATCTTGCCGCGGATGGGCAGGATCGCCTGCGTCGCGGGATTGCGGGCCTGCACGGCGGGGCCACCGGCGGAGTCGCCCTCGACGATGAACAGCTCGCGCTCCTCGCGCTTGCGGGACGAGCAGTCCTTGAGCTTGTCGGGCATCCCGGCGCCGTCGAGCAGCGTCTTGTTGCGCACGACGTCGCGCGCCTTGCGGGCCGCCGCCCGGGCCTGCGCGGCGGCGACGCCCTTGCGGACGATCTTGTTGGCCTCGGTCGGATTTTCCTCGAGCCAGTCGCCCAGC
>JBOGHG010000506.1:0-1632 GCA_050744525.1 Acidimicrobiales bacterium
GGGGTCGACGGCGATCACGTAGATCTCCCCCAGCGGGGGATCGTGGTCGGCGTGCACCTTGGTCCAGCAGAAGCCGGCCAGCCGCGCGTCCCGTTCGTGGAGCAGGAAGCCGTCGGGATCGAACCACGGCTCGGCCTCGCGGCTGCGCAGGTCGTCGAGGGTCCAGCCGCCCTGCTCCGGGTGCCAGTCGAAGGCACGGTTGTTGACCTCGAGCCATGCCCGTTCGTCCCGGCCGACCTCGAACGGCCGGGTCTCGAGGGCGTACGGCTCACCCACCGGGAGGGGCCGGCGGAGCTGCCACAGGTCACGCCCCCGGGCCAGCCCGACCGCCTCGGCCATGCGGTCGTGCGCCGGCGTCGGCTTGTACACCCACAGGTGAACGTGGCCACCTCCCTCGTCCCGCACCACGCCAAGCGTCGCGGACAGCATCGTCGGGCCGATGTCGTCGAGCTCGTCGCGGTGTTGGGGGTCGACCACCAGTTCCAGCTCCCAGCGGCGGTCGCCCCGAATGACGTTGGCATAGGCGACCGGGTGGTCGTGCCCGGCTGGCCAGGCCAGCAGGCCGGCGAAGTCGTGGCCGCCGCCGACCGCGGCGTCGAGGAAGCGGTGCTCGTCGAGGGGCTGGTGGCCGTCGGCTCGCGCCGCGGCCTGGACGAGGGCGCCCACCGCCTCGATGTCACCTGGGGAGAGCCTTCGCTTGACCTCGAGTGGTCGCACACGCCCGAGGCTACGGAGCCAGGGCGCGCAACCCGGCGGACTGGCCGCCGAGTGCCCTGGCGATCGTGGCGGTGCGATGCCAGGCGGTCTCCAGCCGGGGCCGGAGGCTCGGGTCCGTGGCGGGATCGGCGAGCGCCCGCCGCACGTCGAGCACGCGGATCGGCCCACGATCGTCGGTGAGCACCGCCGAGAACTCCGCGTCGGTCGCCCGCCAGCCGCCGTCGCGCTGCTCGGTGAACCCGAACCGCACGAGCAACCCCTCCAGCTTGTCCGGGCCCTGGGAGCCCTGGTTGGACACCAGGTTGCCCATGCCGTACACGACCCACTCGTTGTCGATGGCCTCGATCGGTTGAACGACATGGGCGTGATGGCCCAGCAGCAGCTCGATGTCCGGCGACCGGATGAGCCTCGGGGCCAGCGCCTGCTGCTGCCCGTTGGGGTCGTGGTTGTACTCGTCACCCCAGTGGAGTGCCACCACGACGACCTCGGCGCCCCGTCGCCGGGCCACGCCGGCGTCGGTGAGGATCCGGCGTTCGTCGATGGGGTTCGACCGCCACGCGTGGCCGCCCGGGGGCGGTATCCCGTTGAAGCCGTAGGTGTACGAGAGCAGCGCCAACCTGACCCCTTCGACATCGAGCAGGGTCGTGGTGCCGGCCTCCTGCGGGGTTCGGGCGGACCCGGCATGGCGGATCCCGGCGGCGTCGAGCGCGTCGAGCGTCCGCTGCACACCCTCGGCACCCCGGTCGTAGGTGTGGTTGGACGCCGTCGTGCACGCGTCGTAGCCCGTGGCCGCCAGCGCGGGGGCGATCTCCGGTGGCACCGAGAAGCTGGGGTAGCTCGAGTAGGGCCCGCCGGGCGGGGCGACCGGCGTCTCCATGTGGCAGATCGCCACGTCGGCCCCGCTCACCACGGGTC
>JBOGHG010000507.1:0-1609 GCA_050744525.1 Acidimicrobiales bacterium
GGCGGCGACGGCCTACGCCGAGCAGGTCGACGAGGTGTGCGGACGGGCGCTGGCCGGCAACGACCTGCTGCAGGAGAGTCTCGGGTGACCGGACCCGGGTCATGAGCCGGCTCGGTCGCACCGCGCTGGGGTTGGTGTTGGCCGTGGCCGGCGCCGGGTGCGTGACCGCTCCCGGCCGCCAAGATCCGCTCACCGCGACGCCGGTCCACGAGATCGGCGACCCGCCCGCCGAGCGACCGCTCCGACTCGCCACCGTCAGGGTTCGCAACCTGGGATGCGGGTCGCTCGCCACGGGGTCCGGCGTCGTCGTGGACGAGGGGCTCATCGCCACCAACCGCCACGTGGTCGACGGGGCCAGCCGCCTGGAGATCAACACCTGGGACGGCCGGACCCTGGAGGTCGACGTGGCGTCGGCGGCAAGCCAGTCGGACCTGGCGCTCGTGCGCGTGACGGGCCCGCTACCGCCCGCCGTCTCCCTCGCCGACCGCGACCTCGAGGCCGGTGACACGGTCACCATCGCCGGCTACCCGGGGGGTCGGCGCCTCACCATGGTCACCGGAGCGGTCCGGTCGGTCGGGCCCTTCTCCGAGGACGAGATCGGTGACGTGGCGCTCGTCGACGCGCCGGTGCGGCCGGGCAACTCGGGCGGTCCCGTCGGTGACGAGGCGGGGCGACTGGTGGGGCTCGTCTACGCGGCCACCATCGACGACAACGATGCCCTGGTCATCCCGGTGTCGCGGCTGCGTGGGCTGCGCGACGCCGGCGGCTTCGCGCCGGTCGCGCCCTGCGACCCGAATCGAGTCTCGATTCTGGACGCCGCAACAGAGGCCGGGGTGGGCCAGGCCACGCTGCCGCGGCCACCCTCGCCGACCGTGCCCCTGCCCTGCCCCGTGGGACGTCCCGCGGTCGAGCTCACGGCCCTCGACGCCGCCCAACGCCAGGAGGCCGAGCCCGCGTGGGACGTGCACCTCGGCTATCGGCTCACCAACGACACCGCTCAGGCCGTCTCGGTGCGCCAGGTCGACATCACGATCACCTACGGCGACGGGGCCACCTCGACGCACACGTTCGAGGGCGCCGAGCTGTCGGCGGGGCAAGAGACTGCGGTCGAGCAGACGGTGGCGACCGGACGCCCCGACGCCCCACCTACGAGCGCCCGGATCGCGATGGCGTGGCGCTGGGCCGACGACGCCCTTGCCCGCCGCTGCCCGGCCGGCGCGTAGGGCAACGACTCACCGGCCGGGGCGCGCTGCGCCCGCTCACGCAGCGGCCCGTCGCCGACAGCCTGGACTGGTGGGCCGCACAGAACGACGCGCGAGCGGCCCCCGACACGAGGTACATGGCCGGCGATCTGGTGCGGTCGATCACCCAGACGGGGTGCACCAGATTCGGTGTTCTCGCACCTCGCGGCCCTTTGACCCGATCTCACCGAGCGTGGCCGCGACACCCATCGACGTCGGTTCCGCCTGGCACGCCCAGAGCGGTCGATCTGTGTGCACACCGAAGGCCTGCCGACTATCGCGGGCGCGCCGATAGCGGAGGGTGTCGGGCTCGAGCCGGCGTCGTTCTGGTCCGGCGTTCTGTGCGGTCGTCGGATGAGATCGGGGGA
>JBOGHG010000508.1:0-1604 GCA_050744525.1 Acidimicrobiales bacterium
AGCAGGTTGGCGCCGCCCCGGCGAGCGCCCTCGCGGACCCGGTTGTCGCTGGACGCCACGATCACGGGCCGCCCGGCGGGGAGCTGGGCCACGAGGTCGAGCACCACGTCGTCGGCCTCGACGCCGGGCGGGGAGAACCGCACCCGCACCCATTGCCGGGCAGGTGCCGGCACCGTCATGGTGTGGGTGTCGACCTCGGCGCCGTCGAACACCAGCTCCACCCGGGTCGACGTGCGGGCGGCCACGTCGGCGAGCAGCGCCACCAGCCGGCGGCGCTGTTCGGCCGCGGCGAGCTCGGGCCACCCCGTCATCGTCACGTTGTAGCCGTCGACCACGAGGACGGCGCCCGGGGCCCGCAGCAGGTGCTCGGCGGCGGCGACCGAGTCGTCGAGCACCCCGCCGGGCAGCGCCAGCGGGGTGCGCCGCTCGCGACGGACCCCGGCGGTGCCCGGGGCGCCCGTGGGCGGTGCCGACTCCGGGGGCGCCGGCTCCCCCTCACCCTCTCCGAACGCCGCGGCCAGGCCGGCCAACCCCTCCGCCAGCGACGACGCCCCCCGTGCGGCCCGCGTGAGCTCTCGTGCCACCACGCCGAGGTCCGGCACCGGCGCTGCGGGCCCCGCTGCCCCCGCTTCGACCGGGGTCGCGTCGGCGCCGGGTGTCTGTAGCTCGCGCACCTCGGCCTGCAACTCGCGCACGCGGGCCTTGGCGGCTTTCAGCTCGGTGGCCCGGCTGACCAGCCGGGCCTCGGCATCCTTGAGGTTCCGTACGGCGGCGGCCCGCGCCTCCTCCAGCTCGGCGACCGTGGTCTCCAGCTCGGCGAGGCGTGCGTCGGTGGCCGCCCGGGTGCGGCGCACATCGTCGAGCTCCCGCTGCAGCCGATCGAGCTCGAGGCGCCGCTCCTCGCCCAGCGCCTCCACCCGGGTGAGCGCCGCCTGGATGGCGGCCAGGCGGCGGGCTGCCGAGCGCTCGTCGCGGGCCTCGCGCCGATCGGCCGCGCGGCTCGCCTGCCTTTCGCGGTCTTCGGCCTCGATCGCCGCCAGATCGTCGGACCATCCCGGTGGGCGCGTCAGCCACAACCACCCGCCACGACCCAGCGTGTCCGCATCGACGGACGCCGCCACCCGGGCCCGGAAGTCGTCGTCCTGCTCAACGACCCGGGCGATGGCCGAGAGCGCCGCGGGTGACAGCTTGGCGAAACCCAGGTACGGCCTCAGCGACGAGGGCGGCAGCACGACAGGGTCGGCCCGCAGGCCGGCCCGGGCGGCCTCGAGGGCGGCCTCGACCGCTGGGCGAATCGTCCCCGTCGGGTCGGTCAGATCTCCCCCGCGGCGTCGGCCGCCCGCGGCCTGGCTGCTTCCGAGGCGACTCGGGCGCCGTCGACGACGTGCTCGACGCCGTGCTCGACGACTGCGACCGATGCCCCGGTGCCACACCAGCGGCAGGCGACGTCGTCGACCGACTCGTGGAGGACCACCTCGTCCTCGACCTCCAGCTCACCGCCGACGGTGAAGTGATGGAAGGCGCGGGTCCGCCGTGACGTCACGACGTCGAATCGGGTCTGGTTGCCGCAGGCGGCGCAGCGATAGCGCGTCGTCACGAGTTGC
>JBOGHG010000509.1:0-1597 GCA_050744525.1 Acidimicrobiales bacterium
GCGCGGGCCGATCGCCGTGGTGCACCGGCTGGATGTGGTACGGATCGGCGGCGTTCTCGACGATGATCTGCGGGTGCACCTTGACCCGGTTCAACATGCGCGAGTGGGGGTGCAAGGGGTAGTAGTCGCCGGTTTCCAGCTCGGGCACGGGGGGCGGGTCCCACGTCGGTGCCCGGCCGTCGCGGTCGAACCACATCAACACCATCCCGCACCACTCCATGACCGGGAACGCCTGGACGCGCACGTTCTGCTTGCACCGCTCCTTCGAGTACGGGATCAGGGCGTTGGAGCCGTCGCCCCGCCAGTGCCAGCCGTGCCAGGGGCAGACGATGTCGTCACCCTCGACGTGCCCGCCGACGCCCAGGTGACCGCCGAGGTGCTGGCAGTAGGCGTCCAGCACCGAGACCTCTCCCCCCTCGGTCCGGAAGCAGACCAGCTCCCGGCCGAAGTAGTGGAGCCGCTTGACGTCTCCGGGCGGCACGTCCGACGACCACGCCACCACGAACCACCCGGCGGGATAGCGATACGACGACACGGCCAACGGCGAGGCGGGTTGGCTCTCGTTCACAAGTGACATGTTCCTCCCTCAGCGGCCGAAGCCGCCGCCGTCGACCGCGATCCGCTGCCCGGTGACCAGCGTGCACCGGTCCGAGACCAGGAAGCGGATGACCGACGCGATGTCCTCGGGCTCGCACACCCGCCCCAGCGGCACCTTGCCGTCGAGGTCGTGGATGTCGTCGACGCCGAGGGCGCCTTTGGCGAGGCGGCGCCCCATCTCGGTGTTCACGAGGCCGCCGGCGACCACGTTCACACGGATGCCGTTGCGGGCCTCCTCCCTGGCCAGCGTGAACGCCAGCGCCTCGAGGCCCGCCTTCGCCATCGTGTAGGGCGCCGAGTTGGGGTCGAAGCTCTGCGTGGACTGGCTGGAGATCAGCACGACGTCGCCCCGCGGCCGCGACCGCAGGTGGGGCACGGCGAGCTGGCACACGTGATGGGCGCCGAACGCGTGGATGCCCATGACCCGCTCGAGGTCTGGCAGCTCGGTGTCGGCGACGGTCCGGCCGCGGTTGGTCACCCCGGCGTTGTGGACGACGGCGTCGAGCTGGCCGAAGCCGGCGACGACCGCGTCCACCATCGCCTGCGTGTCCTCGAGCGAGTCGACCGACGCCTGGAACGACTCGCCCCGGCGCCCACGCGCCGTGATCTCGGCGACCGTGTCGTCGGCGGCGTCCTTGTCACGGCGGTAGTTCACCGCGACGTCGAAGCCGTCGTCGGCCAAGCCGATGGAGATGGCCCGGCCGATCCCCCGCCCGCCCCCGGTCACCAGCGCGACCCGACCGTTCCCGTCCATGCTCGGTTCCCCCTCGCCTCGGTTGTCTCAGTCCAGGATCGTGGGATCCCGGCGCAGCTCGCGCCGGGCCATCGACTCGAACAAGCCGCTGAACGGGTGCGTGTTGAAGAACTCGCCGTAGTTGCGGGCGGCGTCGCGGTTCATCGGCGTGCCACCCCCGGCGGCGGCCACGTGCCACGCCTGGCGGCAGCGCCACTCGAAGGACATGGCCCGCAGGTAGGCCTGCTCGATGTCCCCGGCCAGGAC
>JBOGHG010000510.1:0-1596 GCA_050744525.1 Acidimicrobiales bacterium
GAGGTCTACGCCCGCTGGCGCGGCGGCGACGACATGGTGGCCGCGGTGGAGGAGGACCTCGCCGAGCCGGGCATGGTCGCCCACGTGATCGAGCTGGAGGATCGGGTGGTCGGCTGGATCCAGTGGCAGGCCGAGGAGGAGCCGGACTATCGCCACGCCAGCATCGACATCTACGTCGACCCGGCGGTCCACGGGCGGGGGATCGGCACCGACGCAGTCCGGACCCTGGCCCGCCACCTCATCGTCGACCACGGCCACCACCGGTTGGAGATCGACCCGGCCGTGGACAACGTCGCCGCGATCCGCTGCTACACCAAGGTGGGATTCCGTCCCGTCGGCATCCGGCGCCGATACGAGCGGGGCCCGGACGGCACCTGGCACGACGGCCTGCTCATGGACCTCCTCGCCGAGGAGCTGGTCGCGTAGCGACAGGCCCGGTCGGATGACCGGAAGCCGGAGGCCATCGACGAGCTCCTGACGGCTCTGCTCGCCGCCTGAGGGAGGTCCCGGGTAGACGTCGTGCCGTCTGATGACGGGTGCCCGGGCCGGCGCGCTATGCCTCGACGTCCACGTCGACCATGTACTGGTCGTGCCGCTGGTAGAACGCGGCGACCTCCGCTTCGGACAACTGCCGGCCCGATGCGATCATCTCGGCGAGCTCGCTGAAGAACGCCTCCCGCGGCGTGCCCGGTGCGAACAGGATGAGCATGCTTGCGGGATCGCTCGCGTCGTTGCGAAATCCGTGCACGCCGTGTTCCGGTACGTGCAGGAACGATCCCGGCCCGGCCGGCTCCCATGACCGGCCATCGAACAGCGTGACCGTCCCTGACAGCACGTAGAACGACTCGGAGAACCCGGTGTGCAGGTGAGGTGATGCGCCGCCGGTTCACATGCGCCGCGTCGGTGAGGCCCACTCCTGCGCGTCCCCGACGTGGAGAGCGGTGTAGATGCGGTCCCGCATGGCGTTCGCTTCGCTGTCTGTGAGCGTGAGTTCGAGGTCGCGGAGGACGACCCGCACGAGCACGTTCTTGTGGCGCCGATCCATTCCCATGCGGGCGATGGCCGAGGCCGGCAGGTCGTCGTAGTGGGTCTGGGACAGCACCGCGACCTCCTCGACGGCAGCGGCGTCGCCGCCGAGGGAGTCGCGCACGCGGTCACCGAGCTGTTCGACGTCGTCGTCGTCGTCGACCGCCACCGAGAGGTCACGCACCACGGCCGGCATGACCGAGACGGCCCGGTAGGGCTCGAGGTCGAGCATCTGCCTGCCGACGCGAGGGTCGGTCGAGCGCAGCAAGCGAATGTCGGGGATGTGCTTGCGGAGCATGAGCAGCCGGTCCAGGCCCAGCCCCAGGGCCAGGCCGTGCCAGCCGACGAGGCCCGCCCGCTCGAGGACATCCGGATGGGCCAGGCCGCATTCCCACACCTCCACCCATTCGTGGTCGGCCCGGATGTCGACCTGGCGGCCGTCCACGGTGTAAGGGTGGACCCTCGACTCGGCCCGCCAGCGTCGGCCCGGTGTGAGGGCGTCGACGAGCAGCGCGACCATCTCGTCCATGTCGGCGTTGGTGAGCGGTCGACGGGAGATGCGCCACAGGT
>JBOGHG010000511.1:0-1596 GCA_050744525.1 Acidimicrobiales bacterium
TGCAGCGGGCCGAGCGCTGGGGCCTGCTCGCCGCCCGCCCCCTGGCGCTGTTTTCCGCCCTGACTCGTCCGGTGGTGTGGCTGCTATCGCATTCGACCGATCTGGCCGTTCGCCTGATGGGCGGAGAACCGAAACGCGAGCGAGAGGAAGTGACGGAGGAAGAGCTACGGGACATGGTGGGCGCCCACCGGGCTTTCACCCCCGAGCAGCGGACCATCATCTCCGGCGCGTTCGAGATCGCCGAGCGAACGCTGGGTCAGGTGATGCGACCACGCCGCGCCGTGGTCGTGCTGAGCGCCAACACCGCCTGTGTCGACGCCCTCGAGGTGTTGGTAACGAGCGGGCACTCCCGGGCCCCCGTGGCCGATGGCGGCGACCTGGACCATGTGGTCGGGGTGGTGCACCTGCGCGACCTGATCGGTGGAGGAGATGTCCCGGTCCGGGACCGCGTCAATCCACCGATGGTCCTCCCCGAGTCCGCCCACGTGCTGCACGCGTTCCGAGACCTCAAGGAGTCGCGCCAGCAGCTGGCGGTGGTCGTCGACGAGTTTGGGGGTGGGGCCGGCATCGTGACCGTCGAGGACCTCCTGGAGGAGCTGGTCGGGGAGATCTACGACGAGACCGACCGCGACGTGCTCACGGTGGAGCGGGACGCCGACGGGGCGATCGTGGTGCCCGGCAGCTTCCCGGTCCACGACCTGGTCGACGTGGGAGTGGAGCTCCCGCAGGGCGACTACGCCACCGTGGCCGGACTCGTCCTCACCGTGCTCGGCCGCATCCCCGACAGCTCCGGTGACCGCGTCGAAATCGACGGCTGGGTGGTCACGGTGCTGGCCGTCGAAGACCGGGCCATTACGCGGGTCCGGCTGAGCCGGGGCTCCGAGGACGGCTCGCCTGCCCAGTACGCCGGCGCCCCTTGACATCCGAACGTATGTTCGTGTAGTCTACGGGCGACGCCTCGAGGGTCGGCGGACGGCCCTCCTTTTCGGAAGTCTCGACGGGTGCGAGGAGGCGTGGTGGCAGCAGCCCTGCTGGATTTGGCCGGCGCGTTGTCTGCCGAGCTCGCGGCCTTCGATCCGGCCGAGGTGTCCGGCGACGACGCGGCGCGGATCGCCGAGCAGCTTGCCGTCACCGAGAAGGCCTGCGCGGCAGCGCGGGCCCGTGCTGCGGTGCGGGCCGCCGAGTGCCGCAGCCACGAGCGGCGGGGCTTCCCGGATGCCGCCGACTGGCTCGCTCGAGTCACCGGGTCGACTCGTGTCCACGCACAGGCGGCCCTGGCCACGACCGCCGCAGTCGGCCGGGAGACGCCGACGGGCGTGGCGATGGCATCGGGGGAGCTCTCGCTCGAGCAGGCCCAGGTGATCGCCCGCACGGAAGCCGAGTGCCCCGGTAGTGAGGCAGAGCTGCTGGCCCTGGCGCAGCAGTCGTCCTTGGCCAAGCTGCAAGACGAGGGTCGCCGCCGGCGTCTCGCGTCCACCCGGCCCGACGAGCTGCACCGGCGGCAACACCGGGCCCGTGAGTTCCGCCACTGGCGCGACGCCGAGGGCATGATCCGCGTGGCCGGGGCGCTCCCGCCCGAGGTCGGTGTACCACTGA
>JBOGHG010000512.1:0-1579 GCA_050744525.1 Acidimicrobiales bacterium
CTGGAGGTCCACCACGAAGATCGAGCGCCGGTAGAACCCGACCGGCCCCAGGATCCCGTAGGCCTGGCCCACCGCCTTGTCGCCATCGGCCAGCAGCGGGAAGGCGAACCCGCCCTGGTTGGCGCTGAAGCCGTCGTGGCTCTCCACCGACTGGGGGCTGATCGCCAGCACCTGGGCCTCCACAGACCGGAACTGGTCGATGTCGGCCGTGTAGCTGTTGAGCTGGCGGGTGCACACGGGGGTGTTGTCGCCCGGGTAGAAGACCAGCACCACCGGCTGCCCCTTGAACTCCGACAGCGTGTAGTCGCGGTGCCCGTCCGGGGTGCCGTCGGTGCCCGGCAAGCTGAAGTCGGGCGCCGACCGCCCCACGGCCACGTGCTCGCTCACGGCGTTGCCTCCACGGTCTCGAGGATGGTGTCGGGGATGTCGAAGTTGGCGTGCACCGCCTGCACGTCGTCGTGCTCGTCCAGGGCGTCGATGAGGCGCAGCACCCTCTTGGCGCCCTCGGCCACTTCGAGCGGGATGGTCGTCTGCGGCACCATTGTCAGGTCCGACGACTCGACCCCGATGCCGGCGCCCTCCAGCGCCGTGCGCACGGCGTGCAGCTCGGTGGGCGGTGTGGTGACCCGCCAGGAATCGCCGTCGTCGACGATGTCCTCGGCCCCGGCGTCGAGTGCGCCGAGCATCAGCTCCTCCTCGTCCACGGAGCGCGGCACGACGATGGTCCCCTTGCGGTCGAACTGCCACGCCACCGCGCCCGGCTCCGCCATCGAGCCGCCGTTGCGGGTGAACACGTTGCGGACGTCGGCGCCGGCGCGGTTGCGGTTGTCGGTGAGCACCTCGACCATCACCGCCACACCCCCCGGGGCGTAGCCCTCGTAGGTGACCTCCTCGTAGGTGACCCCCTCGAGCTCGCCCGTGCCGCGCTTGATGGCCCGTTCGATCGTGTCCATGGGGATCGAGTTGTCCCGGGCCTTCTGGAACATCGTGCGCAGCGTGGGGTTGGCCTCGGGGTCGCCGCCCCCCTCACGCGCCGCCACCTCGACCTGGCGCAGCAGCTTGGCGAACAGCTTGCCGCGGGCCTTGTCGGTCGCCGCCTTCTTGTGCTTGATGGTGGCCCACTTGGAATGGCCGGACATCACACCACCTCGTCGAGGAAGAGCTCGTGGAGCCGGGGATCGTCCCCGAGCTCGGGATGGAACGCCGCCACCAGCACATGGTGCTGGCGGCAGAGGACGGGCCGGCCGTCGACCGTAGCCAGGACCTCGACCCCGTCGCCGACGGTCTCGACCACCGGCGCCCGGATGAACACTGCGTGCAGGGGGTCACCGTCGATGCCGCCCACCTCGAGATCCGATTCGAACGAATCGAGCTGGCGCCCGAAGGCGTTGCGGCGCACCGCGACGTCGATGGCGTCGAAGCAGCGCTGGTCGTCTCGCCCGTCGAGGATCTCACGGCCGAGCAGGATCATGCCGGCGCAGGTGCCGAACGCCGGCGTCCCCGCCGCCAGCCGCGCGGCCAGCGGCTCGAACAATCCCGAAGACTCGAGCAGCATCGACATGGTCGTCGACTCGCCCCC
>JBOGHG010000513.1:0-1575 GCA_050744525.1 Acidimicrobiales bacterium
CAACACGATCGCGGATTACGAGACGGTCCTCGTGTACGGCGAGCCGCGGCTCACCCGGCGGCGCCCGGTCACCGACCCTGACCCGAGCCGCGTGACCGAGGTCGTTGTGCTCGAGCCGGACCCGCTGTTGGGGCGCTACGGGCGGCTCACACCGCTCACCCAGGCGTGGGTCGACCTGTTCAACTTGCCGGGCTGGCAGGCCGCACGCTTCGTCCACCACCTTGTGCCACGGTTGGTCACCGATGCCGTCGTCGAGTCCGGACTTCTATCCGCCTGAGTTCACCGAGCGCAGCCGAGCGGTGCTGCAACGGGTCCACGAGGTGGTCCCGGACGCGGGCTCATCGGCGGTTGGGGCACATGGGTGCGCACGCGGGGCCCGATGAGCCACGACATCGACCTCATCGTCACCCACCCCCAACTCGCTGCGCTCCAGGGACAGGTGAACGAGATGAGCGAGTCGCGCCATCTTGCCGGCAGGAAGTGGCGTGGCACGTTGGACGGCATCCACCTCGACCTGTACGTGCCTCACCAGTCCCGGCTCGGTCAACACCTCGCGCTGCGCACCGAACGACTCGTGGCCCACACCGAGGTCCTCGACGGCTGGGTGGTACTCGAGCCGCCGGCGCATCTCGCCACCAAGCTGGCAGCGCTCGTCGACCGGCCAGACTCAGCGCCAGGGGACAAGGACCGCCACGAGATCATCGCCCTGCTCGGCCAGGGCGTCGACAGCGCGGACGCGGTCGGCGTCGTGCACGACGCCTCGACCCGCGACCCCGGCCAGGTCACCCAGCTCATCGCTCAGGCCTTCGACTACCTCGGCGACCTCCGCCTCGACCGCAAGCAGCGACAGACGCTCAACCAGCTCGCCAGGGACTGGCACAACCACTCCGTCCACCTCGGCGCAGAGGCACCGGGACCGGACCAAGCTGCACCTCGTCAGCGAGGAACGGAACGAGGCCTGCCCGGCATCGACGTGTGACCTCACCCGGTCGTGCGCGGGACCTTACGCAGGACCCCAAACTCCGACGACCCCGACGGACTTCCGCGCACTCGGCGGACCCGAGAGCGGAATCGGTGCAGGTCAGCGGACCCTGGCGCACGTCGTGGACGGACGCTCGGAGTCTCCTAAGCGGTAGGCCGCAGGTTCGAGTCCTGCCGGGGGCACGCTGACCAGCGGTTTCTCGGCGGTGTCTTAGCGCCTGGGTTTACCGAGAGGTTTACCGGAGGTTCGAAACCGCCTGTGGGCGGCCACCGGGATCTGCACGCCGGCGGCGAACAGAGGCTGCCAACTCACGGCCATCTCTTCGCGGAGCGTGCTCGCAGCGGGGCGAGACGGCAGCCCTGTCGGTGCCGTCCTCTGGCTGTCCGGCGGGCTACGCCCGGCCTGGGTTAGGCGCAATCGGCTGATGCGTAGGATGCGCCGCGTGGAGGCAACACTTCGCGCCGCTCGGCCGGAGGACGCTTCTCGCATCAGCGTCCTGCTTGAGCAGTTGGGTTGGGCTGTAACGCCTGACAAGGTCGCTGCCGAGCTCTCGGCCTCACCGACGACTGAGATTGTCGTCGCCGAGTCTGATG
>JBOGHG010000514.1:0-1554 GCA_050744525.1 Acidimicrobiales bacterium
GCCAAGGGACTGTGCCTCGGCGGCGGGGTGGCGGCCAACAGCTCGCTGCGCTCCCGCTTCGTGGAGGCGTGCGACGAGGACGGCATCCGTCCGTTCGTCCCCAGCCGGTCGATGTGCACCGACAACGCCGCCATGATCGCCGCCGCAGGGTGGTGGCGGCTGCGTTCCGACGGGCCGTCGCCGCTCGACACCGGCGCGACGCCCAACCTTCGGCTCCCCGTCGTGGTCAGCTGACGTTTGGCGGGTCGGAAGACCGTTGGCACTCCGGGGTTGCGAGTGCTAACCGGCGCGGCCTAGCGTTAGCAGTCGACATAGGGAGACTGCTAACCCAACCGGGGTTAGCCGAGCGAGCGCCAATGGAGGCGACACGCATGAACCTGCAGCCCCTCGACGATCGCATCGTCGTCAAGCCCGGTGAGAGCGAGGAGACCACCGCCAGCGGACTGGTCATCCCCGACACCGCCAAGGAGAAGCCGCAGCAGGGCGAGGTCCTGGCCGTGGGCCCGGGCAAGCGCTCCGAGCAGACCGGCGAGATCATCCCCATCGGGGTGAGCGTCGGCGACACCGTCCTCTACAGCAAGTACGGCGGCACCGAGGTCACCCTCGACGGCGAGGACGTGCTCGTCCTGTCGGCCCGTGACGTGCTCGCCCTAGTGAAGAAGTGAGCGGCTGATGCCCAAGATCCTCAAGTTCGACGACCAGGCCCGGCGTGCGCTGGAGACCGGCGTCAACAAGCTCGCCGACGCGGTGAAGGTCACCCTCGGCCCCAAGGGCCGCAACGTGGTGCTCGACAAGAAGTGGGGCGCCCCGACCATCACCAACGACGGCGTGTCGATCGCCCGTGAGATCGAGCTCGACGACCCCTTCGAGAACATGGGCGCCCAGCTCGTGAAGGAGGTCGCCACCAAGACCAACGACGTCGCCGGCGACGGCACCACCACCGCCACGGTGCTGGCCCAGGCGTTGGTGCACGATGGCCTGCGCAACGTGGCCGCCGGCGCCAACCCCACGGGGCTCAAGCGGGGCATCGAGAAGGCGGTGTCGGCCGCAGTCGAAGCCCTCGCCGATCAGTCCCGGGAGATCGACGACCGCTCCGAGATCGCCCAGGTGGCGGCCATCTCGGCCGCCGATCCCGCCATCGGCGAGGTCCTCGCCGACGCTATCGACAAGGTCGGCAAGGACGGCGTGGTCACCGTCGAGGAGTCCAACACGTTCGGCATGGAGCTCGAGTTCACCGAGGGCATGCAGTTCGACAAGGGCTACCTGGCGCCGTACTTCGTCACCGATCAGGACCGGCAGGAGGCGACCCTCGAGGACGCCTACGTGCTGCTGCACCAGGCCAAGATCAGCTCGGTGCAGGACCTGCTCCCGGTGCTCGAGAAGGTCATGCAGACGGGCCGGCCCCTGCTGGTCATCGCCGAGGACGTCGAGGGCGAGGCGCTCGCCACGCTCGTCGTCAACAAGATCCGCGGCACCTTCAACAGCGTGGCCGTGAAGGCGCCGGGCTTCGGCGACCGCCGCAAGGCGATGCTGCAGGACATGGCCACCCTGACG
>JBOGHG010000515.1:0-1552 GCA_050744525.1 Acidimicrobiales bacterium
AGCTCGACGAGGCCCTCACTCGGGCGTGCCGCGACCTGTGGGTGCTCATGGCCGAGCTCGCCACCCTGCCCGAGAACCACGGCAAGCTCGTCGACGGCCAGACCCGGGTCACCGCGGAGATGGTGGTGGCCATCGAGGCGCTGGTGGACGACCTCGGCGACCGGTTCGAGGTGCCGTCGCAGTTCGTCGTCCCCGGCCAGACGCCGCTGGCCGCCAAGCTCGACCTGGCCCGGACGGTCGTGCGGCGGGCGGAGCGGGAGGCGGTGGCGGCCACCGTTGCCGGCTCGCAGGTGCTGCCCTACCTCAATCGCCTCTCGTCCCTCCTGTGGGTCCAGGCCCGCTGGGTCGAAGGCGAGCACCTGCTCAGCCGCGACGTCCCCAGGGACCCGTAACCTGCCGCACATGAGTGTCGCCATCGAGCTCGCCCGCACGCTGCCCGCCGACCCGGCCGCGGTCGACGCCGTCGGCGCCGGCGTGTTCGCCGACCGCTTCGAGGCGGGCGACGTGCCCGAGCCGCTCGATCACGCGTTCCTCAACGGTCAGGGGTTCACCGGCAAGCCGGCACAGACCTGCGTCGTACCCGGCGGCAACGGCAGCGTTGTCGTGGCCGTTGGGCTCGGCGCCGAGGGTGACGCAACCGTCGCCACCTACCGCCGCGCCGCGGCGGCGCTGGCCCGGGCCGCTCGACGCCAGCGGCACGCGGCGACCGACCTGCTGGACGGCGTCCCGGAGCGATTGGACCGCCGCGCCGTGGCCCAAGCCATCGCCGAGGGCTTCGTGCTCGGCGCCTACCGCTACACCGAGCTGAAGTCCGACCCCGAGCCCAACCCCATCGCGTCGCTGCTGGTGATCGGCGGGGGCGGCAAGCGGGTCGTTGCGGCCCTCGAGCGAGGACGGGCCATCGCCGAGGCGGTGTGCGTCGCCCGCGACCTCGTCAACCGGCCGGGCGGGACGCTCACCCCGACCGCCTTCGCGGCGCGAGCCGAGGAGCTGGCGGCGTCGGGTGGGTTCAGCGCCGAGGTCCTCGATCGAGCGGCCATCGAGGACCTCGAGCTCGGCGGGTTGCTGGGGGTCAACCGCGGGTCCGAGGAGGAGCCGCGGTTCGTGCGGCTGGCGTGGGAGCCCGAGCGACCGCGGGCGACGGTGGCGCTGGTGGGCAAGGGCATCACGTTCGACTCGGGTGGGCTCTCGCTCAAGCCTTCGGACTCGATGGTGGGCATGAAGGGCGACATGGCGGGCGCCGCCGCCGTGCTGGCGACCTTCTCGGCGCTCGACGCGGTGCGTCCGCCCGTGCGTGTCCTGGGCTTCCTGCCGCTCACCGACAACATGCCGGGGGGCGACGCCACCCGGGTCGGTGACGTCCTCCGCATCCGCAACGGCACCACCGTCGAGGTCCTCAACACCGACGCCGAGGGACGGCTGGTGCTCGCCGACGCATTGTCGCTGGCCGGTGAGGCCGAGCCCGACGCCGTCGTCGACCTGGCCACGCTCACCGGTGCCTGCGTGGTGGCGCTGGGCACCGTGATCGCCGGGCTCATGGGCAATCACGACG
>JBOGHG010000516.1:0-1533 GCA_050744525.1 Acidimicrobiales bacterium
GCCGCACCAACCACCTGACCCCCAACCAAACCGTCCCCCAACCCCGCCCCACGCGGGAACGATGCAACGCGCCCCGACAACGGGAACTCTGCCTCTTGACTTCGCCGTCATAGGCTGCTCAGTCCAGCTCGAACAGCGGCTCGGTGATCGTCAGGCCCAGGTCCGGACCCACATGGGCGACGAGCGCGAAGAGCGCCAGGCAGGCGCCGGCCAGCGCCACGTTCTTCATGAACTGCGCCCGCTCGACGTTGAGCTGCTCAGGGTCGTCCACGTCCCAGAATGCGTGGAACAGGACGGCGGCGGGTAGCAGGAACGCGGCCAGGATCAGGAACCCCAGGTCCATCCACACACCGAGCACGACCATCAGGCCGCCCACCAACATCTGCACGCCCGAGACCTGTACCAGCAGCGACCCGTTGGCAAGCCCCTTGCTGGACACGTACCCGGCCATGTCGCGCGTCTGTGTCAGGTGCGCGACTCCCGAACCGAGGAAGATCGCGGCGAAGAGAAGCCGGCCGATCAGGACGATCACGTCCACGGAAACACCCCCAACCATTCGGCTCGGCGCCCGACGACGGGCCCGAGCTCCAACGTGTGCAACGGCGCAGACTATGTAAATTTCGACGACTGCTCGCCGCGGAGCGGCAACAACTGGTCGACGAGGACGGGGGCGATCTCCGGGCCCACCGGCTGGGCGAGCATCAAGCGCCGCAGGAGGATCGGCCCCACCAGGGCATCGGCCAGCAGCTCGGGGTCGGCGGTCGCCGGTAGCTCGCCCGCCTTGACCGCGTCGCGCAACATACCGACCAGGACGGCACGACGCTCGGCACTGAACCGGCTGTGGAAGTCGCGCACCTTCGGGTCGCGTTCGGCGGCGTCGATGAGCGCGGGCATGCAGGTCGAGTACGTCGACTCCGCGACGAGGCAGGCGACCTGCTCGATGACCGCGATGACGCGGTCGCGCAGCGATCCCTGATCGGGAACCGCGACAGGCGCCTTCAGTGTCCGGAACGCGTCCTCGACCAGCTCGAGCTTCCCGGGCCAGTGCCGGTAGACGGTGCTCTTCCCCACACCGGCCCGGGCCGCCACCGCCTCGATGGTCAGGGACCCGTAGCCGACCTCGCCGAGCTCGTCGAGGACGGCCTCGAGGATGACGCGGCGTGACCGCTCGACGCGGGGATCCAGCTCCGCCATCGCACCCGGAGCAGGACCCACGTCAACCATGCGGTCAGTCTCGCACTTCTCCGGCAAGCGCCGGCACCAGCTCGAGGTCGTAGTCCTCGATGACCTCGTCCTCGACGGTCTCGCCACCGCCGCGCCGCGACACGGCCAGGACCGCCGCGGCCGTAGCGAGAGCGATGCCGAGCGCCACGCTGTTGGCCAGGGTGAAGGCGTCGGTGAAGGCGGAAGAGGCTTCCGCGACGACCTGCGCGCCGCCCGGCACGCTGTCGGCGACGGCGGCAGCGGCGCCGACGGATTCCTCGGCGCTGGCGCGGGCGCCGGCCGGGAGCTGGATCCCGTCGAGGTCGACGC
>JBOGHG010000517.1:0-1526 GCA_050744525.1 Acidimicrobiales bacterium
CCACGTCGGCGATGGCCTTGTCCTCGATCGCCCGCCGTTCCTCGGCGGTGATGTGGCCGGCGGCGGCGTCCTCCCGCGCCTGGAGCACCTCCGGGGGGCGCAGCAGGCTGCCCACGTGGTCGGCGCGGAACGGTGGGGCGGTGCGTTGGGGCATGTCAGTCTCCCTTGCTTGGCGGCGTCACAGCGGCAGTCCCGTGTAGTTCTCCGCGAACGACCGCCGCGCGGCCTCCGATCCGGCCAGGTAGTCGAGCTCGGCTTCCTGGATCCGGCGGTCGAACCCGCCGCTGCCCGGAAAGTCGTGCATGAGCGTCGTCAACCACCACGAGAAGCGGACGGCCTGCCACACGCGGCGCAGGGCCCGGTGGGGGTACTCGTCGAGGCCGGTGAACGAGCTCCCGCGCACGGCGTCGGCGAGGGCGGCGGCCAGGTAGTGAACGTCGGAGACCGCGAGGTTGAGACCCTTGGCGCCGGTGGGCGGGACGACGTGGCCGGCATCGCCGGCCAGGTACAGCCGCCCGTACCGCAGCGGCTCGGCGACGAAGCTGCGCAGCGGCGTGAGCGACTTCTCGATGGACGGCCCCGTCACGAGCCTGCCCGCCACCTCGCCGGGCAGGCGGCCCCGCAACTCCACCCAGAACCGCTCGTCCGGCCAGTCGTCGATCCCGTCGTCGATGTCGCACTGGACGTAGTACCGGCTCAGCATCGAGTGGCGCATCGAGCACAGCGCGAAGCCCCGCTCGCTGTGGGCGTAGATCAGCTCCTTGTCGACGGGGGGCGTCTCCGACAGGATGCCGAGCCAGCCGAAGGGGTAGATCCGCTCGTAGGTGCGCAGCACCGACGGCGGGATCACCGTGCGGCTCACGCCGTGGGAGCCGTCGCAGCCGGCCACGTGCTGGCAATCGATGCGGTGGGTGGTTCCCTCCCTGACGAAGGTGACGTACGGGGCCGTACCGGTCACGTCCTGGGGGGCGACATCCGCGGCGCAGTCGACGATGGGCACCCCCATGGCGTCGACCGCGGCGTACAGATCCCTTGTGACCTGGGTCTGCCCGTAGACCATCACACCCTTGCCCGTCAGCCCCTTGAAGTCGATCCGGACGTGGCGGCCCGAGAAGCTGAGGCCGACGCCGTCGTGGACCATGCCTTTCCGGTCCATGCGGTCGCCGACCCCTGCGGCCCGCAGCGTCTCGACGGTGCCCCACTCGAGCACGCCCGCCCGCACCCGGGCCATGACGTGCTCGCGGCTCTGGCGCTCGAGGACGACCGACTCGATCCCCGCCAGCGCGAGCAGCCGGGCGAGCAGGAGCCCGGCGGGCCCGCCCCCGATGATCACCACCGGCACCCGCCCGGGTACGCCGGACAGCGCGCTCACAGGCTCTGCTCGAGGCGGTCGAGGACCTGCATGGTCGGCAGGCACTGCGCGACGCTCGCGGCCGGCTCGCGCCCCTCGCGCACGGCGGCGAAGAACTCGCGGTCCTGGTTCTCGATGCCGTCCATCGAGACGTCGACGCCCGACACGTCGATGG
>JBOGHG010000518.1:0-1520 GCA_050744525.1 Acidimicrobiales bacterium
GTCACCGCTTCTCGCGACGCGTCATGGCTCGCAGGGGTGCGAGCACGAACAACCCGCACGCCATCACGAAGGCCCCCGCGGCGAACCCGATCAGCGCCGGCGCGGTGAAGAAGATCGCAGCCACGAACAGGCCCACCGCCAAGAGCAACATCGCGGGCGGCAGGATCGCCCACCAACCCTCCAGCGCCTTCGTCGGCGCGATGGGCCGGCCGTCGGCCAGGTCCGCCCACTCCTCCGCCGTGAGCCGCGTGTCGGGATCGACTGGCCAGTGGTCGCCATCGGTCGACCACGTGGTGTACGTCGGCGGCGCGGCATCCGGCGCCACGAACGGCGTGTCGGGGGCACCCCGGGCCATGGCCCGGTCGTAGGCGGCCCGCCGGACCGGGTCGCCGAGCACGGCCCATGCGACGTTGAGCGCCCGCATGCGGGCGGCGTCGCCCCCGGCGTCGGGATGGTGGTCGCGTGCCGCCGCCCGGTACGCGGCCCGAACCTCGGCCTGCGTGGCGCTGGCCGGGACGCCGAGCACGTCGTAGTGGCTGGGCAGCGCCACCGTCACCCCATCGGCAGGTCGACGACGATGACCGGCAACGCTCCCCCGCCGTAACGCACCTCGCCGTCGGCCGGCGGCGTGACGCCCCGGCCGACGTAGGCCAGCGCCACGCTCCGAGCCATCCCCGGCGCCCGGCCCGCCGAGGTCACCTTGCCGACCTCGGCGCCGTCGACCACCACGGGTGCGCCCACAGGCGGCCGCTCGGCGGCGCCGACGACCAACCCGCGGAGCTGGCGGGGGACATGGCCGCCGCGGCTGTTGATGCGGGCGACCAGCTCCTGGCCGGTGAAGCAGCCCTTGGTGAAGTCGACGGAGGCATCGATGACCCATTGGCCGGCTTCGGCCGGAATGGTGCGTTCGGTCAGCTCCGCGCCCATGCGCGGCACGCCCGACCGGATCCGAAGGCTCTCGTACGCCGTCGGGTCGGCCTCGGGTATGCCCGGCGGCGGCTCGACGGCCCGGCCCAACAGGTCGACCCCCTCGACACTGGGCCACCCCGCCGGCACCACCAGCGTGTCCTCCGCGGGGACCACCGCGACCGCGCCCGGACCCCGGAGCGCCACGGTTCGCCAGTCGAGCGGGTCGACGTCGGCCTTGGTGCGCAGCAGGTACCGCCGCAGCCGTGCGACCAGGGCGTCGCCGTGGCCC
Source organism: Acidimicrobiales bacterium (assembly GCA_050744525.1). GTDB lineage: Bacteria > Actinomycetota > Acidimicrobiia > Acidimicrobiales > VFJN01 > DASQUK01. The sequence continues at coordinate 1,199 of JBOGHG010000518.1, forward strand.
TCGTCCACGTCGAGGACCACCTCATCGGCCGCCGTGCGCGTCACACGCACCCAGGCGTCCACCTTGCCGGCGGGCTGCAACACGAACGACCGGGCGCTGGATCCGACCACGAGCCCGTCGATGTCCTGGCTGAGCTGGCCATGGAGATAGGCCACCGCCTCCGGCCCCTCCACCCTCACCACGTCCCGCCCCTCGGGGAACCACCCCAGGGTCGTGCGGAGGTCGATCGGGGCATCACCGGTCATGCCGTCAGTTTGGCACCGCCGGGCGGAGCCCCGGTTCTGTCAACGCTGCGGCCTCGCGACGCATCCGGTGCCCGGCG
>JBOGHG010000519.1:0-1514 GCA_050744525.1 Acidimicrobiales bacterium
AGGAACGACGGGTCGTCACCTCGTCGGCCACGACCCGCATCAGCGCGGTCGCGGCGGCGGTCCAGCTGAGTTGCGCGGCGCGCTCGAGCGCTCCCCGGCCGAGGCGCGCTCGCAACTCGTCGTCACCGAGCACGCCAGTCATGGCGGCCCCCAACGCCTCGGGATCGCCGGGGGCGAGCACCCCGCTCACGCCGTCGATCACCGCGTCCTCGTGGCCGGCGATGCGGGAGGCGACTGCGGGCGTGCCACAAGCGGCCGCCTCGGTGAGCGACAGGCCCCAGCCCTCCCGGGCCGAGGCCGACGCGATGATCCAGGCGCGTCGGTACAGGTCGATCTTGTCGGCCTCGCTGATCGAGCCCCGCAGCGTGACCCAGCCGCCGGCGTCGAGCTCGTCGATGACCGACTCGATGAGCGGGCGCTCGAACCCCTCGCCGACGATCTCGAGCCTCAGGGGAGCACCGAGGTGGCGGCGGGCGGCGGCGGCGGCGCGGACCAGGGCGTCGTAGCGCTTGACCGGAGCCAGCCGGCCCACCGCGGCGACGAGCGGCTCCGGTTCCTTGGCGACCCGGCCGGGGGAGTAGCGGGCATCGACGCCATTGGGGATGACCCGTATCCGACCGGGCGCCAGCCCGAGCTCGTCCACCAGCTCGCGCTTGGACGACTCCGACACCGTGACGATGGTGGTCCGGCGGTAGAGCGGCGGCGCCACCCGCCGCTCGAACAGCTCGCCCAGGGCGCCGAGGCGGGGACCGAGGGCCATCTTCCACATCTCGCCGTGGACGTGGTGGATCACGACGATACGAGGCCCGCGGTTCCACAGCGGGCTGAGGAACGGCATGCCGTTCCAGATCTCGACCAGCACGTCCCGGGGCCCGGTGCGGCGGAGCAGCTCGGCGGCGACGGCGCGGGGGAACACCATGTGGCGGCCGGCCCGCCGCACGACCCGGTAACCGGCGCGGATGGCCTCGGTGGGCTGGCCCTGAGCCCAGGAGGTGCGGAGGGTGACCTCGACACCGGCGGCGGCCCAGCGGCGCGCCACCTCGTGGATATGGAGCTCCGACCCGCCGGCCTCCACGTCCTCGAGGTCGCGCCACGCGAGCGCGTGGATGCGACGGACACCCGCCGCCGCCGCCAGGTCGCCGATCTTGGCGACCGCGTCCCCGTCTGGCTCAGTCGGCTCGTGCACGGCCTTGCTCACCCGCCCTCGATCTCCCCAGCTAACGTGACCAAGTCATGCACGCTAGTGCGGCGCCCGGTGTCGTTGGTGATCTCACGCCCCCCACGAGCCTGCCCGAGCTACTGGCAGCGCTGGACGGGGTGGAGGGCTGGTTCAGCCCGGCCCAGGTGGCGCGTCTCGCGGCGCGTGCCGCGGCGGTGGCACCCGGTGGGCGCATCGTCGAGATCGGCAGCTTCCGGGGCCGGTCGACGATCGCCATCGCCCGCTCCGCACGGCCCCGGGTCGAGATCGTCGCCATCGACCCCCATGCCGGGAACGATCGGGGGCCGCAGGAGCT
>JBOGHG010000520.1:0-1511 GCA_050744525.1 Acidimicrobiales bacterium
AGCAGCGCCATGCCGGAGTAATCCCAGTCGGGGTGCGCGTTCCTCCACGTGGCGACGACACCTTCGACGTGATCCTCCATCGGCGGGCGACGCTACCTCGTGGGCACTTGACTGTCGATATCGACAGGGTTATTGTCGATATCGACAGACCTCGAACATCGGAGATCGTCCTGATGACCGCCACGCGAAGCAGCAGCGACGAGGGCGACTTCCTGCGGCGGGCGATCGCGCTCGCCGTGGAGAACGCCTCCGCCGGCCAGTTGCCCTTCGGAGCGCTCGTGGTTCGGGATGGCGGAATCCTCGCCACCGGCGTCAACACGAGCCTCCGGGACAACGACCCGACCGCGCATGCCGAGGTCGGGGCGATCCGCAAGGCCTGCCGCGACCTTCACGCGCTCGCATTGCCGGGAGCGACGCTCGTGTCGAGCTGCGAGCCGTGCGCCCTCTGCCATACGGCCGCGGCATCCGCCGGCATCCTGCGAGTGGTCTACGCTGCGCCGAAGGAGCTCGCGGTCGAGATCCTCGGCGCGCCGGAAGATCCGCACGCGGCCCTGCTGACGAAGATGCAGCGAGCCCTTCGCTCGCTCGCCCCGCAACAGATCGTCCACGTTCCCATCGAGGGCGCCGGCCGGCCGTTCGAACGGTTCACGACCCTGGGGCTGCGGCCGTGATCAGGCTCGGCCTCAACGTGCCCAACTTCGGGCCCGCCACGACGCCGGGGACGCTTCGATCCTGGGCCCGGTTTGCCGAGGACACCGGCTTCTCGCTGGCGATGATGTCGGACCACGTCGCCCCGACGCCGGACGTGACGGCGATGTATCCCGCCCCGTTCTACGACCCGTTCACGACGTTGTCGTGGTTGGCCTCGTTCACCACCCGGCTCTCGCTCGGGACCAGCGTCGCCATCGTGCCCTACCGGCATCCGCTCGTGACCGCCCGTATGAGTGCGAACCTCGACCAGTTCACCGGGGGCCGCTTCGTGCTCGGCGTCGGCGTCGGCTGGTCGAAGCCAGAGTTCGGTGCCCTCGGCGTGTCGTTCGCCGAACGAGGGCGCATCACCGACGAGTTCCTCGCCGTCATCACCCGTGCCTGGGCCGAGCCCAGCCTCTCGTTCACGGGCGATCACGTGCACTTCAGGGACGTCGCCACGGGACCGGCACCGGTTCGTCATCCGGGTCCCCCGCTGTGGGTGGGAGGCATGGGCGACGGCGCCATCCGGCGAGCGGCCCGCTTCGGCGACGCCTGGCACGCGGTGAACCCCGGACGCGGCTGGCTGCAGCACGTCGGCCTGCCCCGCCTCGCTGACGCCGCCGCCTCCGTGGGCAGGCCGACGCCGAGGCTCAGCCCGCCTATCAAGGCACGATTCACGACCCATGACCTCACTCGCCCCGACCGGCCGCTCGGCGTCGGAAGCCTGTCCCAGATCGGCGACGACCTCGTGCTGCTGGACAGGCTCGGCGCAGACACCGTCGTCCTCGACACCAATCCGGACCACCCCGATCAGCGTCAAC
>JBOGHG010000521.1:0-1505 GCA_050744525.1 Acidimicrobiales bacterium
GCCTGGGGGAGCGCCGCGGGCGCCTTGGCGGTGACGTCGACCACGACGTCGGCGAGCCCGCCGGTGGCGTCGCGCAGCGCAGCCGCGGGATCGGTCGCGGCGACGTCCACGGCGAGGTCGGCGCCGAAGGAGCGGGCCACCGACAGCCGCTCGCCGTCAGCGGGCCCGAGCCCGGTGACCATCACGAACCCAGCCCCGGCCTGCTTCGCCGCCGCGCACGCGGACAGCCCCCGCACGCCGGGCCCGAGTACGGCGACGACGTCGCCGGGACCGGTGCCGGGAACCGTGACCGCCCAGCGGATGCCGGCGCCGAGGGGGTTGAACAGCGTCGCCACGACCGGGTCGAGCGCCGGCGGGACCGTCAGCAACAGCGAGTCCGGCGCCAGGTACTGATGCTCGGCATAGCCGCCCCACAGCCCCGGTTCCCGGTCGGCGGGGATGAACCCGTACATGTCGCGCAGCCCATGGCGCCGGCACCGCCGGTAGGTCCCGGCCCGGCAGTCGTCGCAGGCACCGCAGGACTGGAACACCTCGACCGCCACGCGGTCGCCGACGCCGACGCCCCAGCGCTCCGCCGCTCGCCGGCCCACGGCGACGATCGTCCCCACCGACTCGTGGCCGGGGACGAACGCGAACCCCGCCGGCAGGGCGCCCGTGAACTGCTCGTGGTCGGTGCCGCAGAGCCCGCAGGCCTCGACGCGCAGGAGCCCGTCGTCGTCGCCGATCTCGGGCAGCGGGAAACCCCGGGCGACGAGCCGGCGGGGCGCCTCGAGCACCAGGGCACGTGAGCGCCGGCCCTCGCTCATGGCGTCCCGAGCGCAGCGCCGGCGAACCCGGCCACCAGGTCGGACACGACGGCGGGCCGCTCCAGCGCGGGCAGGTGCCCGCAGCCCTCGACGATCTCCAGGCGCGCTCCGGGGATCCCGGCGGCATAGGCCTCGCCGTGGTCCCGGGGGACGATGCCGTCGTCCGCGCCCCACACGACCAGGGTGGGGGCGGTGACGAGCGGGAGGCGGCCGGCCAGCTTGGGGTCGTGCAGGAACGGGTTCCACCCCAGGCGGGCTGTGGCCTCGGCGGCGTGGAGCAGGTGGAGCAGCGGCGCGTTCGGGTCGTCGTCGCCCTCGAGCGCGGGCGCGAGCAGGCCGAGCAGGTCCCCGCCGCCGGGAAGGAGGCGGCGGGCGGTCTCGTCCCGGCGGGCGGCGAAGAGGTCGAAGACGGGGGCGCCCTCCACGCGCAGCCCGACCGGGTCGACCAGCACCAGGGCGCCGACCCGATCCGGGAACCACACCGCGAGCTCGGCGGCGAGCCAGCCGCCGAGCGACGACCCGATCACCAGCGGCCGGTCGAGGTCGAGGCCGTCGAGCAGCAGGCGCAGGTCGAACACGGCGTCCTCGATCCGGTGCCATTCTGGCGCCGGGTCGGACCGGCCGAAGCCGGCCAGCTCGGGTGCGGTGACCCGGAACCCGGCGTCCGCCAGCAAGCCGAACAGGCCCAGCGCGCCGACC